>CAISOH010000105.1 GCA_903887005.1 uncultured Bacteroidota bacterium
AAAAATTCTATTTAAATTTGATAATCACCATATAAAATCATTTTTAACCTTTTTAATCCCTTTTTATGCCTTCTTATAATTTATTCTGCGACCCAACAACCGGGCAAACTTTAAGATCTGATGGTACAGGTGCTGATTACGGTACTATTTTTGGTAACTGCTCTGCAATATTTGGCGGTATTCCCGCTATTGCTCCCACAAATATAAACTGCGGAGACCTCTCTGCAATATTGATGGGTGATACCAACTGTATTAATACTTTTTTTACCGGGGGCAATGGCGTTTACAATGCCATTATTAATGGATGCAAGAATGTTGTCTCCGGCGAATACGTGAGTGTTGATAATGGGTGTATAAACAAAGCCTGCGCCTGTTATTCAGCTATTGGGAATGGTACGAACAATTTAATATCAAGCACTTTTACACATAGTTGTTATGTGAGTATTGGCAATGGCAACACCAACCAGGCGTATGGCTGCTTTGCCAGCATAATAAATGGAAATACAAATGTGGCTTACGGCTGCTTTGTGGACATAGGAAATGGCACTGACAACCAGGTGGACCTTGCTGTGGGGTCCTGGATAAGCTGTTATAGCAGCTTAGGAAATGGATGCCTGAATACAGCATGTGGATGTTTCTCAACGCTTCTTAACGGAGTTTCTAATTGTATTTGCGGGGATTATTCCTTTATTGGTTCCGGAAACTGTAATTATATTTGCAGCCTGGCAGGACCTCTTTCACAGTCATCCATAGTTGGCGGGACATGTAATTGCATTACTGAAAACGCTACCCGTACAGCTGTATATTCATTTATTGGCGGGGGATCCAATAACTGCATTTTTGATCGTCACTCTTCAATAGTTGGCGGGCATTTGAATTGTATGTGTACTCAATTGTCATTCATAGGCGGTGGAGAGCACAATACAATTAATCCTTTCGCTGATATGAGTGTAATTGGAGGAGGGAACAACAACTTTATAGATGGTGATGCCGGGTTGGTGGAATCTCACAGCTTTATAGGCGGCGGCTGCGAAAATAAAATTTGTACTACAGCAGTATGCGGCACAATAGTTGGCGGTGCAAAAAATCAAATTAATGCTGCCGCTACTTATAGCTTTATTGGAGGCGGGAGATTAAATAAAATTGCTGATACGGGCGCCGCAGCCACAACTTATAGTGTTATTGGCGGTGGATGTCTTAACTGTGTGTGCGAAGGGACTAATTATGCATCCATTTTCAGCGGGTCGGGGAATATTGCAAATGGTCATAATTCATTTATTGGCGGCGGGGACGGAAACATAATTGACAGCCCAACATACGGCCTTGTAAATTGCAGCAGCATCTTAGGTGGATGGCAGAATGTGATATGTGATAATGGTACAACAGGTTTAGGTTCATTTTCTGTAATTGCAGGGGGGTACAGCCAACAAATATTAAGTGGAAATTCTTTCATTGGGGGAGGGGCAAATCACTGTGTTGACGGGTTAGGATCAGGTATTGCCACCGGAGACGCGAATTGGATAACGTGTAGCTCACCTGCAAGTTTTATTGGAGGTGGCGCTATTAATAGAATTGGATCTGCGACACCTGGCGCCGGTAGCGCATTCAACGGTGCAATAGTTGGTGGAAGCTGGAGTCGCATAGATACGGCCGTTGGAGTTAATTCTTTTAATGATATTATTGGCGGGGGCGATCATAATTGCATATGCGCCGGTTCCAATTGTTCTGCCATATTTGGCGGAGACCAAAATTGCGTTTCCGGCAATTGGTCAATGATAGGCGGCGGCCATCATAATATTATTGGAGATATTACCGGTTTAGTGAATACTGCTGACTGCAGCTTTATTGGTGGTGGTAGCGGTAATTTTATTAATGCTAACGGAGCTAATACTACTTTTGGCGTTATTGGTGGCGGACAGGCAAATCTTTTAGCCCCGGGCACTAACCATTCATCGGTATTTGGCGGGCATGGTAATAATGTTTTAGGGAATTGTTCGGTGGTACTAGGAGGGCAGACTAATGTAATAAACAGTGATTATTCTTCCATAATAGGCGGTAATGGGAATAGTATACCTGCCGGTGCAGGATTTATTAACAGACATATTATTGGTAGCGCCATAGCTCTTGGAGCTGGTGTTGGATATCCTAATTCTTTGCATATTAATGGGCTTTGGGCTAATGGAATACCTAACGCCGGATTAGGACCATTCCCAGTTGGTACAGTGTTTTGGAATGCCCCTGGAGCTCCAATACCTTTTATACCTCCACCAGCTGGTATTCTTTGGATTATGTAAAAACATTTTATGAAAATATTTGGAACTGGATTATTGCTACTATTACTTTCATTTGCAATAAATGCCCAGATAATTACAACATATGTAGGTAATGGTATTGGAGGATGTTCGGGAGATGGAGGTCCGGCAATTTCTGCAAATATTACAGACCCTCTTGGTTGCACATTTGATATACATGGGAATTATTTTTTTTGTAACCAACAATGTAATTCGGTATGTAAAGTAGATTCAAATGGTATACTAACTACAATCGCTGGACCAGGAACATATGGTATTATAGGTGATGGTGGCCCTGCTACCGATGCTTTTCTTAATTACCCAAATGATGTAGCTTTTGATAGTTCTGGTAATTTATACATTGCAGATGGAAGTAATTATAGAATCAGAAAAGTGGATATGACAACAGGAATTATTACTACAATTGCCGGTATAGGTACTATGGGATATGGTGGTGATAATGGACCTGCAACTGCCGCATTATTCAATGCGACAAATGGGCTCTGTTTTGATAAGCGTGGTAACTTATATATTTCTGACTGTAATAATAATAGAATACGTAAAATAAATACATCAGGAATAATTACTACATTTGTAGGTACTGGAACGCCTGGTTTTAGCGGCGATGGAACACCTGCAACATCTGCACAAATATGGTCTCCATTTGATTTGGCGATAGATGTTGTTGGTAATTTATATTTCCCTGATGTTGGTAATAAAAGAATACGTAAAATTGATACCTCAGGTATTATTACAACCATAGCAGGAAACGGCAGTGGTGGGATTAGTGGAGATGGGATACCTGCTACTGCTGCACATATATGGCCATATAAGATAGCTATTGATGTAATGGGAGATTTATATGTTGCAGATAGTGATAGAATTCGGAAAATAGATGTTACAGGAATAATTCATACTATTGCCGGAACTGGAATTTCAGGATATAATGGTGATAGCATACTTGCAGATACAGCAGAATTAAACAATCCATCCGGGATAGCAGTAGATGCTTGCGGCAGTGTTTATTTTGGAGATGTTGGGAATTCCCGGATAAGAAAAGTAACACAGCCCTCATTACTCACACATCCAACCATTTCATTATCAGGAATTGTGACTGCAAAGGCGGGTACTACAGTAACAATAACCGCTACAGTAGTAAATGCAGGCAGCAGCTATATAATACACTGGATGAACCATGGGATTGAATTTACTACTACTATAGTTCCTTCTGTAACTTATACTAAAGGTGCAGGCATAGATACTATAACGGCAAGGGTAGCGAGTACAGCTACTAATGGGTGTTATGATAGTACTACCTCTGCGGGGCATATGGTAAAGACACCGGAAGGGGTACATTCTCCCGGCCTCTCCACAGGTGGAGAGGTGACTGTATATCCTAATCCTGTGGGGGATGTGCTGTATATAGAGGGATTGCTGGCCCCGGCAAGGTACAGGCTGCTGAATATTGTGGGGGTTGCGCTCCGGGAAGGGGTATTGGGTGCGGGTAGTAATAATATTTCTTTGAAGTCATTACCTGCAGGGGTTTATGTAATAGAAGTGCGGGAATCGGAGAATATGGAGCGGTGGGTGAGGAAAATTATTAAGGAGTGAGGGGCGTAGTACATAGGTGTGCCACACCAGAAAAAAGGTGTGGGACACCTTGGAGCAATAGTTCAAACTTTGAACGAATAAATATTGCGGAACCATTCGAGGGCGGGCGCTAATGATGACAAGTAAAATAATTAAACAATCACTTTCCAAATAAACCAATGAAAATAGTATTCCAGATCAAGGGCGGCATAGGTAAATCTGTTGCTGCAACTGCCGTATGCAGCGCTATTAAAAATCAATACCCGGATAGCAAGATAATCGTGATAACCGGCTACCCGGAAGTATTTGAAGGGAACAGGAAAATATACAAGGTGCTGCGGGACCATGAGCTGAATTATTTCTGGCAGGAGCATATAGACGGGCAGGAGGATACGAAGTTCTTAATGCAGGAGCCTTATGTAGCCACGGATTTTATCCACCGCAGGGGGCACCTGATAAAGGTATGGTGCGAGATGAACGGCATCACCTATAATGGCGAATTGCCGGAACTGTTCCTTAGCCATAAAGAGAAGACTTCTTTCGGGCAAATGTTCCAGTCTCCCAAGCCAATATTTGTTATCCAGACCAATGGCGGTTTACCTAACCAGACGGATAAGTATTCGTGGCCGAGAGACCTGCCATTTGCCACTGCACAAAAAATAGTGAATCATTTTGCCGCTACACATAATGTGGTGCAGATACGCAGAAAGGACCAGCCTACACTGCAAAATGTATATCCGGCAGAGGCGAGTTTCCGCCAACTTGCGGTGCTGATAGCTATGAGTGATAAGCGATTGTTCATAGACAGTTTCGCGCAACATACTGCGGCAGCGCTTGGCCTGTCATCTGTTGTATTCTGGATAGCTAATATTCCCACCCAGTTCGGTTATGAAATGCATAAGAATATCATCGCCAATCCACCCACATTAGAACCTGAATTAAGGAATGCGATCCTCGCCAGGTTTAACACCAATGGCCCGGAATCGGAATTCCCATACAATAATGAGGATGAAATAATTGATGCAAACGTTATCATTGCTGCGCTGACCGGCTCATTCAGCAGCGCTCCGGATGACAAGAAGAAACAAGTGGAAGTGAAGCCATTCGCCAAAGAACAAGAGAACGGAAAGGTCAAAGAGAAAATTGGTTGATTGTTATCCGTCTGGGCTTGTGATGACAGTTGACAGGAATCGTGTTGCGGCCATTCGGCTTACATTGACGTGTTTGCAATTGATTGATTAGTAGTGATAAATGAATTGTGTTATTTTATTTTACTCATTTTGCAGGGCTGCTTTTCCCTGATTAAACTTCAGCAACATACTTCATCGTTGTCACAGTTCGGCGCGGCTCACTGTGACAGTAATTCTATTGGCCATGGGCTTAGACTCGCGTTAATAACGTCATTCACATTTTATCCTTTTGGGTTCAAAAGGTGGGTACTCATGATGACAATTGCTCAATGGCTGAATGGCTCAATTAATGGGACAATTTGATAATGCTGCAATGCGATAATTAAGGAGAGGCTCAATAGAAATCATGTTGATGCAGGGTGCCAACGCCACTGGTGCCTGATTGTAATATCTATGCCCGGACAATAAAACTTTTTTTTGACTTCAAGGTATTTATTTACCATAGGAAATCCCCATCCCTGTACGGGGCGTTCCTGTGCAAAATAACCGTTAAATATCACGGAAAAATAACCTGCTGGCATTGAATTTAGAGTTAATTAAGTAACATGAAAACTACTAAATATGAAAAGGCTATTTTTTTTGATCCCGGCATTGATGGCAGCAACAGCATTATTTGCACAAAATAATTGTACTAAAGACCATCCCATATATAAGACAGACAATACGTCATCGCCCAAAGCTGTTTATAGATTAGGCAGCAATCCTGAATTCCCGTTTTTGCAAAACTTATCTACCCGCCAGCAGGTACTTGCTGCCATGCAAAGCAAGGAAAATGCAAAAAAATATCCGCGCCAAATGAAAGAGCTCAACAAAATGCTCAAGGAGATTGGATTTAGCAATGGAGTTCAGGATGTTACTTTATCTGCTGTTTCTTCTTATAATGTATCGCCTGGTACCACCGGGAATATGGGTGACGGGCATTTAAATTATAGCTATTCCAGGCTGGAAGGTACTAAACCTCATAAAGCATGGAAGATAACCTCAGGCGAAGATTGTAATGTTTCTTTCCTGGCTGCCTGCGGCAATGCATTTTATCCTTTTGGCACAGAAAGCGCCAATGCTTATTCAGGCTATAAACCAAAATGTACCGATATACCGGTAAGCGTAAGCGCTGACGCGAAAAAAATAACTGTAGATGCAACAAAGCTGGTAACAAAGAAGACCTATGTATATTATAAAAGAGGTTGTGAGTGTGAAAATTGCAAACCAGGCTGGAGCGAAGCAGGTTATAAAGATGGGTTATTATCCCGTCCGCTGCTGGTGAAAAAAGAAGAAGTAAATGTGCCGCAGACATATAAAGTAACTACAGGCAACACCGGCACTGCAACCATATGCCCGGGCAAACCCATGGAAGTTAATGCAGATATAGAGGTGGAAAGTGAAAATGAATATGCCGGTTTTAAACCTGCAATAAAGAAAGAATATGTGGAGGTGTCAAGAAGAGAATACAGAATCGCATTACGGGATAGGGAAATGATGGAAAAATTGAAACAACGCGCGAATAAGGAATAATGTCTTTATTGGTTAATTGGTTAATTGGTTAATTGGTTAATTGGTTAATTGGTTAATTGGTTAATTGGTTAATTGGTTAATTGGTTAATTGGTTAATTGGTTAATTGGTTAATTGGTTAAAAGGTTAAAAGGTTAATAGATCAGAAGGGTTGGTTTTGGGAGAAAAACGAAGGTGTTCGAGGAGGGCATCTTCGCGCATGAAAAAGAGGTAACCTTTTTGCGGAAAATTAATGATTCATAGATATTATTGTTCCTGCGATAAATAAACATAAAACCGACCCAATGCCAATACCAAAACCTTCAGCAGTTCTTGCTCTTTTTATTTGATATGCTTTTTGCATATAGGCCTCCCTGTATTCGTATTTATCCATTAATTCAGGATATGGGAAATGTAAGTTTTCATATCTCGGAGGGGTATTATAACTAACAATTGCAGGTATGAATCCATAAAAAAAGATGGTACCCACCCCAGCCAAAATAGATCCGGTCATTGGTGGTTTGTAGTACATCTTTGCATCCATCATACCCTGGTTAAAAAGGCTGGTATTCCCGTTATCATAGCTGTTTTGCTGACCGGAAAATGTATCTGTTGTTCCATTCTCATAGGTTACCATGGAAACATCAGATTTCAGAATAGTATGCAGCGGGCCTTCCTGGTAATCATACAGTTTATATTCAATATCAGCAGGTGTAATTTTCAGGACCTTCGCGCGTGTTGTTGTACCATTTTTTTGGGTGATAATATCCTGGCAAAGTGCACTATGATTCAGGCAAAGTACGTACAGCAGAAATAAGGCTGGGATTCTCATAACTTAATTTTTCGGATAAAATTAAAGGATTTTTTCTTCAAACCGGATGCCACAGACCCTATAATCAGTATTGTTACAGCAAGTTTTGTGCCAAAATTCATTTCATTTATTCTGATTACAAAGTTTTTCGCTAACCTCAGCTGGTACTTTATATCCTTTTACAATAGCAGTCCGAAAATCATTGCATGGGTCCTGGCCGGAATTAAATTTTGTTATTCCCCTGTCATACCATGCTTCTCCGTTTGCCGGGTCTAATCTAATGGCTTTATTCAGATCATCAAGTGCAGATTGGTTTTGATTTATTTTGGTATAAGACAACCCGCGCCTGATGTAGAACAAGGGTTCGTTATTTTCGTATGTGATGGCTTTAGAATAGCATTCAATTGCAAAGCCTGTATTTCCCTGTTGCTCTAAGCAATATGCTTTAATGTACCACGCCCTTGCATTTGAGGGTTGGGTTTCTAATGTTTTTTCAGCATCAGGAAGTGCCAGGGCAGGCCTGTCGGTGCCCATATACAGAAGTGCCCTGCTAAAATAAGCATCAGGGTATGAATTAATTGCAAGACACTTATTAAATGCGTCAAGCGATTCATTTACTTTACCCTGGCGCAAACATATAATTCCTTTGTCGTACCAGGCTACGTAATTTCGAGGGTCGAGTATCAAGGCTTGGTTTATATGGATTTCGGCTTCAGGAAAATTTCCCGTTGTTAAATACAGGGCACCTACACTATACTGTGCTACCGCAGAGTTAGGAAATGCATCCAAAATTGCATTAAAAAAATTCAGTTCAGACATCCAGATATCATTGCGAAGAAAGGTTGCAATGGATAAGATTATTGTAATGCATGTACAAGATGCAACGGCTATTATTTGTTTTCCTGCTTTTTGAAGCCATGTAACCGGATAATATACCATGGGAAAAACGATTCCAATTCCTGCAATGTACAGATACCTGTCTGCCATCAGGTAATCACCAAATTGAACAAACTGTAACAGCAAGACAATATTAGCAGTATAAAACAGGATGCCGGCACAAAGAATATACCAATGTTTGCGCCATGCAATGGTTGCCAATGCGATTATTCCAGCTGCTATCAATAAATTGAGATACTGAATTAACCCAATACTGTCAGGATAAGGATACATGACAGAAAGATGAACAGGTATAATAAGATGAACGATATATTGAACATAGGCGTATGCTGCCAGCAGAATAATATCCCACCAATTGTATTTTGGATGCAGGTTGAGGAATTGTCCTGCTGACTGAGCTTTTATGGCCACTATCCCGATTACGGTACCAATAAGTAACAATGGAATGATCACCTGCCATAATTTTTTGATTTTGAAATTCTCGTTCATCCATATATGCATAGCAATTAACGAAAAGGGCAAAGCCACAGCTACAGCCTTAGATAACATTGCAGCGATACCCAGTAAAAATATCACGAAGAGTTTGCGTGGCAGGGGCTTTGCAACATAGGAAGCATATTGCAGCAATGCCAGAAAATAAAAGAAAGCACACAACACCGTTTTGCGTTCAGAGATCCACGATACGCTTTCTGATTGGGAAGGATGTAACGCAAAAAACAGAGAGGTGAAAAGAGCGACAATGCTATTTTTTTGAATTTTTATTACCAGCAGGTATAAGATAATAGTATTAAAAACATGAAGAGCGAGATTGGTAAAATGATAGATACGCGGATCTTGCTTCCCTATGGTATAATCAATGGCAAAAGAAAGCATAGTGAGTGGATGATAATTACCGACATAAAACCTGGAAAACCATCCTGAAACATTATCCCACCCAAGCCCATGGATATCGGCATTACGCAACACATAATTATTGTCGTCCCAGGTGGAAAAGGGAGCATGGAGGACTTTAAAATAAGCGATACAAACAGCCATTAATAAAATGCCTGTATGTATCCATTTATTTCTATCCTCCAGGAGTATCTTATTCATTTATCATCCATATTCATCTTTGATAATTCGGGTTACTATTATTAGCTGGAATTAAAAGTAAATGTTCCGCAATTAAGGCGGAACATTTACAAGGAATACAAAATCAGGAATTGCTATAATGCATTTAATTGCGTTTTAAATGTTACTGGATCCACCTGGGTCAGGTTTACGATATAATTGGTTCCGGTAGCAGGCGTTGCAGCAAGTGTGCCACCAAAAAATTTCCCGTTGATCAATGTAAATACAACAAAATGTACTGGGATGTTGGGTACATGATGTTCACTAAATACTTTATCTGTTGAATTGTATGAATATAGCGGCCATACTCCTTTATAATTATCATATAGCGCATACCCATAAACATTACCAGTAGACGGTAATGTAGCTCCAGTAGTAGTTATGGTTACTGTGAATGTTTGGTAATTTGGCGATGTCATAAACCCATCTGCATTACATCGCGTAAGGCTATCTGAAATAATATTTAATGTGTCAATCCCGCCAGTGGACTTTATAATTACCACTCCAATATTATAACGAGTAGTGTCGTTTTTTGCCAAGATCCAATTAGCTTTAAATTTGCTGGTGTCTAGGTTTGGTTGGCCTATGAAAATTTCCATTCCACTTGGAGCACCGCCTGGCTGAGGTATATGAGCCTGAAAAGTATTCATATATTTTAGATAGACCGGCTGGCCATTTTGCGTGGCAACGACACTAATCTCACCGCCGGATATCAAAGGTTCATTATTGCTGATTGGCAGCATCTTCGAAAATAGCATATCTCCTTTATTCAGGTATTCAGTTACTTCAATTTGCATATTTCCTGTGACACTGGCACCGGTTGCTGTCTGAAAAGTATTGCCATAAAAAATATATCGCGTACCGCTGTTTCCATAGAAGCTCCCACCTATTGCAGCATCTACTGTAAGTGTTTTGGGTTGCAGGCTAAGCATACCGAAAACAGCATCCATTGATGAATAGGTAGTGCCTGTTGATGATGATACGGTATCTGGTTTCTTGGAGCATGAAAACAAAAATGCTGAAACGATTGCGCATAGCGCGAAAAGGAAGGTTGTTTTTTTCATGAGGTGTATTTGTTTAACATTCAAACAACAATAAGTGTGCCAGATTTAACTTTTTCTTTTAAAGGCCAATAATTCTTTTAAAAATCAAGTCAATGCGTACAAAATCTTTAAAGCTCTTTGGAAATTTGGCCCGTACGACAATAGTATATTAGCTTTATAGGCTTTATGCCTGTAGTTGTAACTGTATCCATTAAAATTTCCGGGAACAAAAAACAATGTCACTCAAACCAATTAAAATGGTTATTGATAATAATAGCTTTATTAAACGCTGAATTATTATCAGCCCAGACGTATTATTTATTCATAGGCTCTTACAATTTAAGCAAAGAAAAAGAAGGGATATATGTTTATTCGTTTGACACAGTTAACGGGCATTTGAAAATGAGGGGCAGTACGCATGGCATTGCAAACCCCTCTTATTTAACCATCTCTCCAAACGGCAGGTATGTATATGCCTGCACCGAAACAAAAACAAAAAATGCCGGAAGTGTCAGCAGCTTTGAATTTGACAGTAAGGCAGGAACGTTGTCTTTTATCAACAGTCAAAAAAGTGGGGGAGAAAACCCCGTTGCTCTGACCGTTCATAAAAGCGGAAAGTGGCTGGTAAATGCAAATTATACCGAAGGGAGTGTATCTGTATTTCCGCTGAATACTAATGGCAGCATAAGCCTCGCGTGTCAGGTAATTCCTTTTTCAGAAGGCAGTTTCAACCAAGAACGCCAGGAACGGTCGCATATCCATTTCGCAGCATTTTCTCCTAAACAGGACTATCTTTTTTTGCCTGATCTTGGCGCAGATAAGATCAGGTCGTTTTCTTTTGATCCTTCAAAGCCCCAGCCTTTGGTTCTGCCTGAACATCCCGCTATTATTACCGTTCCGGGAAGCGGCCCGCGTCATTTTACTTTTCATCCGAATGGCAGATTTGCATATTGTATTGAAGAAATGGGCGGGGCCTGCACCGTATATGCTTATAAAGACGGCAGGCTTGATAGTATTCAAAGAATAGCCGCACACAGAAAAAAAAGTAAAGGCGATTTTGAAAGTGCAGACATTCATATCTCGCCTGACGGAAGGTTTTTATATGCTTCTAATCGGGGAGATGAAAATAACCTCGCCATATTTTCCATTAATGAACAAAGTGGCCTGCTACAATTAGTGGGTTACCAGTCAACACTAGGGGAGTGCCCAAGAAATTTTGTTATTGATCCTACAGGTAAATTTCTATTAGTAGCCAACCAGGTTAGCGGTAATGTGGTAGTATTTAAAAGGGATATGGAAACAGGGTTATTAATAAAAACAGGTGTTCAAATTAAGGTATTTAATCCTTCCTGTTTGCAAATCAGAAGCTATAATGACTAACCGGATAAGAAAGACTATTATTTCCGTTTTGATATTGTTTACCTCAATAACCGTTACGTACTGTCAGGGTTTAAAAAACTATGCAGATAGCATAAGGGTTGTGTATAAAATACCGGAGTTAGGCTATGCGGTTGTTTCTTCTGATAGCGTATATGAGTTGGAGGTGATTGGATATAAAAAAATAGGGTCGGGCAGGGTGGCAGAAAAAAGGGATCTGTTCCGAATAGGGTCAAATGCCAAAGCCATTACCGGCTTTATTGCAGCTATACTTGTGAAGCAAGGAAAAATTTCATGGAATACGAGGTTCTTTGACGTATTTCCTGAATTGAAAGAGCATAGCAGGAAGGAGTACTATCAGCTGACGTTATTGAATTTACTGAGTTTCAGGACTAAATTGTTTCCTTATACCTATACTTACAAAATTCCTCTGAAAGGACAGTTTACCGGAAATGAAGATGAGCAGCGATACCAGTTTACCGAATGGTTTTTAAAACAGAAACCGGTTTCGTCAAAAGACTCCATTAATTTTTCCAACCTTGGATACATAGCTGCCGGGTTGATGCTGGAGAAGGCTTCCGGTAAGACTTATAAACAATTGGTAAACGAATCAGGAGTAACCCTGCACATTAATTTTAAGTTTGGACAACCAAATAATATAAATAGTTTAGAACCTTGGGGGCATGATGCGCATTTATTGCCAGAACCACCTGGTGACGATTATAAACTGAATTGGTTATTGGCAGCCGGAAATATTTGTGTGAGTTTACCCGATTACGCAAAATTTATTCAATTGCAACTACAGGGCTTATCCGGGAAATCAGAGTTATTGACAAAAGAAGAATTTCATTTTCTTCATTTTGGTTTGCCACAATTTGCCGTCGGGTGGTTTTGGGATGAGGATGAATACAATCAGTTATATTCATACAATACAGGTAATCCGGGATTATTTCTTACAAGTGTTTATGTATATAATAGTTTGGACAAAGCCTTTATACTCTTCTCGAACGCACAGACAGATGCAGCGGAAGAGGGATTGGGAGTTTTGTATCATGAAATGAAAAGGCGGTATAGCAAATAGAATTTTCGGGTTTAAAAATGGGGAATGGTTTCCATTTGAAAGAAATACTAATTATGATGCATTTTTGGCTTTAAGAAAAAACACTTAACTTTGAGTAGCAAAAATTGAAAGTAAAATAAAAGTAATAAAGTAAATATTATGGTAATCCCATCTGTGAAAAATGCCAATAATGAGCCCAAAGGCAAAATAAGTAAAGATGTAAAGTCTTACGGGAATGATCCTTATTTTCAGAAAAAAGCGAAAGAATCAAAAGCTTTTCTTGAAAAACATGGCTTTCCTAAAGAATTATTGGCGAAGAAATAATAATTGCTTTGCAATGCAATTTGCACTGTTCTAAGTCACTCCACTCATGAGCCGAATGCAAACCCGAAAATACTGCTTTGCGATTAATAGGTACACCTGCGAGAAAAGATTTGACGATATTTCAGCATGGCTAAAAGCCAAAAGTGCTGAAAAAGCTCATTAACAGCTTTCCGGTTTATTATATCTTTGCAGCATGGAACTCAACGCTCTTACTGCCATCAGCCCCATAGACGGGCGATACCGATCACAGCTTGCATTACTTGCTCCTTACTTTTCTGAATTCGGGCTGATACGCTACCGTGTCAGGGTTGAGGTAGAGTATTTCCTGTTTCTCGCTGAGAAGAAGGTAATCTATTTGCCTGCAAAGGTGAAGCCTGCAAAGCTGCGTGCACTGTATCAGCAGTTTTCGGAAGCGGACGCTTTACAGATAAAGAGCATTGAGCGCACAACCAATCATGATGTGAAAGCGGTGGAATATTTCCTTAAAGAAAAACTGAATACCATAGGGGCAGGGGATAGTGTGGAGTGGATACATTTCGGGTTGACCTCGCAGGATATAAATAACACCGCCGTCCCGCTTTTATGGAAAGAAGCCCTGGAAGAGCAATACCTGCCCATGTTGCAAACTATAGTATTGCAACTGCGCAGGCTGGCAAAGGAATGGAGCGGCATACCGATGCTGGCGCGCACACACGGACAACCGGCATCGCCTACCACCCTCGGCAAGGAGTGGATGGTATTTGTAGAGCGGCTGGAAGGGCAGATACGCCTGTTGAGCCTTGTGCCGTTCGCGGCAAAATTTGGTGGTGCTACCGGCAATTTTAATGCCCATCACGTAGCCTTCGGGCATATCAACTGGGAAAAATTCGGCAACGACTTTGTGAATAAAAAGCTGGGCCTTGAGCGTATGCAATACACTACGCAGATAGAGCATTATGATAATCTCGCTGCTCAGTTTGACGCGCTTAAACGCATAAATACCATATTCATAGATTTTTGCCGCGATGTATGGCAGTACATCTCCATGGAGTACTTTAAGCAGCGGATAAAAGAAGGAGAAGTGGGCAGCAGCGCTATGCCGCATAAAGTGAATCCCATTGATTTTGAAAATGCCGAAGGCAACCTGGGTATTGCCAATGCATTATATGAACACCTCAGCGCCAAGCTGCCCGTAAGCCGCCTCCAGCGCGACCTGACAGATAGCACGGTGCTCCGCAATATTGGTGTGCCAATGAGCCATAGCTTCCTTGCGCTACGTTCTATAGAGAAGGGTGTGGGTAAATTGCTGCTTAATAAACAAAGAATGGAAGATGACCTGGAACGCAACTGGGCCGTGGTTGCAGAAGCCATACAGACTGTCTTACGCCGTGAAAATTATCCGCAGCCATATGAGGCTTTAAAATCCCTTACGCGTGGCAAGGCAAGCATCAGTAAGCAGGATATTCATGAGTTTGTGGACACCTTAAAGGTGAACGCCAGGGTTAAGAAAGAACTGAAAGCGATAACACCACATAACTATACCGGGATCCCTTTTCAAATATAGATTATACTTTAAGCAGGATAAATCTGTGCATTTATAAAATGGCTGCTTTGCGCCCTCATTTAATATATATTGCTCATTTTCAAGTAATTATCTTTGCGAACTTTGCGTGAAACCTTTTGCTCTGATTTATCCCGATAGCAGTATAACCGGCCTTTCAGTTTATTGTTTTTATTCCTTGTTGACTAATATGGGCAAATTATACCACACTGGTACCGGCTTTCCTTTTTCCTTTCCCGGTTTCCACTTTGGCATTTCGGTCAAAACTCTTACCACTTCCTTATCACATTCCGGCCCAAGGCTATTTATTATTTTAAACTGGGAAAGGCTGCCATCTTTATTTACTAAAAATTGCACTACTTCCTGCCCTTTCACCTCACCGGAGATTTTAATATGCTGCATTAAATAGATACCCAAATCCCCTGGATAGGACGGCATCTCATTTTTGTTTGTAAGTACTTTATGCTTCTTAGTAGTATTTTTTTGCTGTGCAAACAGGGTAAGCCAGCATAATGAAAGACAAAAGACAATGGTCACTCTTTTCATAACAAACAACTTATTATGCATTTATTGATAAAAGCATTTTGGAATTTTATTCATCATTTTCAATAATCCTCACGCATATCCCGGCATCCCAAAATGCAAGGAGAACTTTTAGCCTCATGAGCGCTATTACTAAAACAATTGCTTCAGTACATTATAGATAACACTTGGTTTCCCGAGAGTGTAAAAATGCAATACAGGCACCTTGTTTTTCAGCAGGTCGCGGCACTGGTATAACAGCCATTCTGTACCTATCTGTTCGCAATCAGCATCTGTTTTAGCTTTTAGCATTTCATTGCATAGTTCTACAGGAACTTCCACATTAAAGATGCGTGGTATAATGGTGAGTTGTTTTTTATTGGTAAGTGGCTTTAATCCGGGTAAAATCGGAACATTAACACCAAGCTCCTGGCATTTTTTCAGATAGCTGTAATAATGCGCGTTGTTAAAAAATAACTGCGTGGTTACATAATCAGCGCCCAGGTCTATTTTTCGTTTCAGGTAATAAATATCCGTGTCCATATTAGGCGCTTCAAAATGCTTTTCGGGATAGCCGGCTACGCCTATGCAAAAATCAGTTTTAGCCCCATCTATAATATCTTCTTCCATATAGTGACCACTATTAAGGGTTACTATCTGTTTTACCAGGTCTTCTGCATACTTGTGGCCGTGCGGATGCGGGTTAAAAAACTTTTCATTGGCGGCAGCGTCTCCGCGTAAAGCCAATACATTCTGAATACCCAGGAAATCGAGGTCAATGAGCGCGTTCTCGGTTTCTTCTTTACTAAAGCCGCCACAAATCAGGTGCGGAATGGCGTCAATCTTGTATTTGTTCATGAGGGCCGCACAAATACCCACAGTTCCGGGGCGTTTACGTATTTCAACCCGTTCAAAATTACCATCCTGGCGTTTTCTGAATACCTGCTCTGCACGGTGGTAGGTAACATTTATGAATGCAGGCTTGAATTCCATCAACGGATCAAGGTGGGAATATATGGATTCAATACTTTTCCCTTTTGTAGGAGGCAATACCTCAAAAGAAATAATTGTCTCGTTTGCTTCTGCCAGGTGTTGAGTTAGTTTCATAATTGGAGCACAAATGTATAAATAAATTAGATTAATAAAGCCGTAAAAGAAAGCTGAATTCAAGCAGCAAATGCAACGTTATGTAAATTTAGCAATTTAATTGGTGAGGTAAAATTGTTCTTTTTTCTAGGCCTGTTGTTGAGCTTTTCTTGCACTTTATCTATCCTGTCCTGCGATATTGCGTTG
>CAISOH010000106.1 GCA_903887005.1 uncultured Bacteroidota bacterium
ATGATTCAGAAAAAATAAAGCTAAGAGAAATACAAGTTATTGTCATAGAGCATATACTGGAAATAGCACTTGTAAACAATTGGGGTTTGTGCTTTGATTGTGGCTTTATCCTTATTTATAATGGCGCCTTTTGGGGCGCTCTTGATAGCTCGGAAATACAGGTTTTCTTAGGAAAGAGCGCTGAAAAAATGGGAGTAGAAAAATTCCTTGCCCGGTCTTGGCAGTTCCGCGATCAGTTATATAAACAGTTCCTTGCATCCGCGAATCTCCCCAAACAAGACGGCCTGTATAATGTTCTAATAAACTTAAAAAACGGAACACTTGATTTAAACCAGCAAACGCCAAAGCTTGTAATTCCAAAGCCTGAACATAGACTAAAATACCAGTTGCCTTTTGATTATAACGGCACTGCTCAGGCACCGATGTTTCAGGCATTTCTTAACCGAGTACAGCCGGACATAAATAATCAAAAAATATTGGCTGAGTATATCGGTTACTTATTTGTACCAAACAGTGTTCTTAAATTGGAAAAAGTGCTGCTCCTATATGGTAGCGGGGCAAATGGGAAATCGGTATTCTTTGAGGTTATTTCAGCGTTACTTGGGGGCACTGAGAACGTGAGTAACTACTCCCTAAGCAGCTTGACTGACAAAAATGGCTATTTCCGGGCCATGCTGCATAATAAGTTACTTAATTATGCTTCTGAAATAAGCTCAAAAGCGGATGCTAACTATTTTAAGCAGCTTGCATCAGGGGAGCCTATTGAAGCGCGTTTACCACATGGCATTCCTTTTATCATTACCAGGTATGCACGACTGTTATTCAACTGTAACGAATTACCGCGAGATATTGAGCAAACGCACGCATTTTTCAGACGGTTGCTTATTGTACCCTTCAATGTTACTATACCGGATTCAGAACAAGATAAACAACTATCATCAAAGATAATTGCATCTGAGTTGTCAGGTGTTCTAAATTGGGTACTGGCAGGCCTTAAACGCCTAATTAAACAAAAGGATTTCACCGTCAGCGAATCCGTGAACCAACAACTTGCCGACTATAAATTACAGTCGGATTCCGTTAAACTGTTTATACTGGATGGAGATTATACGCGATCTGTTAATGAATGTATGCCTCTTTCGGAACTCTTTGGAGAATATAGGCAATTCTGTTTTAGTGGTTGTTACAAACCATGTAGTATAAAAACATTCTCGGAGAGACTGAAAAACGCTGGATTTACTATTGAGCGCAAAAATTATGGCATGGCAATTTTCATTGAAAAAGACAATATGTAATGAGCGTTCTTGACACACCTATAAGCGTTTTTGATAACTATAAGGGTACGCAACCTATAAAGAGAATATCTCTGTTAAAGTGGCTTTGTGATGATAGTTTGAAACATGATGTTCTTAAAATCAGAGCAATTGAAGATAAGACGGAGCGCGACAGGCTGAAAGCTAAGTTACCAGCTATAACGGTAAGCGGCACATTCAGCATAAGAAATAAAAAATCTTGGATTAAACCTTCAGGCCTTATGTGTCTTGATATTGATAAAAAAAATAACGAGCACATTGAAAATTACGCAGATTTGAAAAGCATATTAGCTACAGCGCCCTTTATAGCTTATTGCGGGTTATCCGTTTCCGGCACCGGCTATTTTGTTATAGTTCCAATACTGTTTCCTGAGATTTACCAGGCACATTTTGAGGCACTACGATTGCTGTTTGAGCGAATAGGAATATACATTGACATATCCGGGAAAGATGTTTGCAGGTTGCGAGGATATAGCTATGATGCAGCGCCACACTTCAACCATGATGCAAAGCCCTTCCAATATTTTATTGAGCAAAGAAGGCCTATAATAGAGCCTAAGTCTGTTACACAAAACGCTGATAACAAGATATGGGTAGAAAAGTACTTGGCTGAGATTGCTGCTAAAGAAATTGACGTGTCCGGCAATTATCGCACATGGCTGAACTTAGGCTTTGCAATATCTGCCGAATTTGGCGAAGAGGGCCGGGAATATTTCCATCAAATCAGCAAATATTATCCAGGCTATGACCTTGACGAAACAGATACACAGTTTACCAGGTGTTTAAGAGCTAATGGAAAAGGTATTGGAATTGGCACCTTTTTTAAAATTTGCCAAGATAACGGAATTTCATTCAGACACATAAAGTCTGATCCTTTTGAAGATTTTAAATAACTAAATACAAATATATGACAGCAACTAAAGTTAGTAATTTTCAAAATATCCAATACGTATTAGACGAATCGGGTTTGTGGCTTAATATGGGCGATTTAATACACGCTTTCGGGCTTATTAGCGGCAATTTCAGAGGATTGGATAAAGACAGTCAAACGAGAACCATAACAGGTAGTCTTTATCGTTTTGCATCGGCATCAGCATTGCCTATGTTACCGGGGCTTGGCAAGGTGAAAAGTCAACTTATGCACTTAATTGAATCCATTAAAGCAATAAATAATTAAATATGAAACCTATACAGCGATTAAACGCTGCACCATAGCCACAGGTGCCAGCACCAGCAATAAAAATTATTATTTACAATTTAATTTAAAAACAAAATGCAAACAACAATTTTTTATTTTAATATATCACAATATAATATACAGGTAGCGGGTATCAACAAAAGTGTTGAGGCGCTGCAAGCCTTGGTAACTGAATTCTATAATCTACAGTTATTCAAAATAGAAACCATTGCCGACATTACAGCCCTTGCAAGCGGCGGCGAAGCTTATGTAAAAAAGGAGCTGGAAAAGTTAGTTGTTCCGGCAATGGTTGGAACACTAAGACAAGACCCGGCAAAGATTGTCGCGACCTTACAACTGCCCAATTTTACAAAGCTTAACACTTTAGCTGAGGATTGCAGAGGCAGCCACCGCACAAATCTGCAATACCTCGACTTTGACGGGCAAACGGTTATTTTCCCGGATAGTAAAAAAGAAGAAATTAAAAAAGAATATTCTACCATAGCGGAGACACCCGGCCAGCAAACAGTATTAAACCTTGCCAGCGAAGCAGCAGCGGCACTTCAAAAGCTACATGAGGCCGTGAAACCCTACAACGATGCAGGGCTAAAGTTCGCTGAACTTAA
>CAISOH010000107.1 GCA_903887005.1 uncultured Bacteroidota bacterium
TATCGATGCACTGAAAATGTTGCAATTCACATATAAGGTAAATCTCAGACATAGCGAAACCAAGAAGGAATGGGAAAAACTTGTCACTATGACCAATAAAGAAAAAGAATTATTGAAAATCCTAAATTGTAGTGTATAAAACAGGGGGTAAATTCAGGTAAATAGCAGGTTCCCTTTAGGGTCAGGGTTCCTCCCCAGGTGTTTGTATGCTTTTTCGGTTGCCTCCCTGCCGCGGGGAGTACGCATGATATAACCTTCCTGTATCAGGAAAGGCTCATATACTTCTTCAATGGTACCCGCTTCTTCACTTACGGCTGTTGCAATATTATTAATGCCCGTAGGACCGCCCTTGAATTTATCTATCAGCGTAGTCAGAATCTTATTGTCCATATCATCGAGGCCGCTTTCATCCACATTCAGCGCCCTGAGACCATGCTCTACTATGGCCACGTCTATAACGCCGTTGCCCAATACCTGTGCGAAGTCACGCATACGGCGCAGCAGGCTGTTGGCGATACGGGGGGTACCCCGGCTCCTTCGGGCAATCTCCATAGCAGCATCCGAAGTTAAGCGCACATTCAGCACACCGCCTGCGCGTATCAGGATACGCTGCAGCACATCGGCAGTATAGTATTCCAATCTCGACTTAATACCAAAGCGCGACAGCAATGGCGCTGTGAGCAGGCCGCTGCGCGTGGTAGCCCCAACTAATGTAAAAGGATTCAGATTGAGTTGTATTGACCTTGCAGACGGTCCGGTATCAATCATGATGTCAATCTTGAAATCCTCCATTGCCGCATACAGATATTCTTCTACCACTGTGCTAAGGCGGTGTATCTCGTCTATGAACAGCACATCGCGCGCTTCCAGGCTGGTAAGCAGTCCGGCAAGGTCGGCAGGTTTTTCTATTACCGGGCCGCTCGTTTCTTTAATAGTCACGCCCAGCTCATTAGCCACAATGCGCGACAGTGTAGTTTTACCCAGGCCGGGAGGCCCGTGAAAAAGAATATGATCAAGCGCCTCGCCTCGCATATTCGCCGCCTTTATGAATATGCGCAGATTATCAATAAGCTTTGGCTGCCCGGCAAAATCCTCTATCGTTTGCGGCCGTATGGTATTTTCATACTCCCGTTCCTGCGAACTTAACTCGCCCGTTGGCCGTACATGTGAACTTGACATTGGGATAAAGTTACGGCAAAAATGGAATTTGGCGGATTCATTCTTAGCTATATTGAGAATTTTTACCAACACTAAAGAGCTTATAACTTTATCTAACCCAAAATTGTTTAAATTTGTTAGAAAATAGAGGTAATGGAAGTTGAAATATTAAGGGAAAGGTTGCATGAATATATCAATGCTGCTGATGAGCAACATCTTTCCGCTATTTATGTTTTAGTGGAAGATAATATTCCTTCATCTTGTAATGATAAATATGATGAAGCAACATTGAATATGTTTTATCAAAGAAGGGATAACCATTTAAAAGGAACATCTAAATCCTATTCAGTAGATGAAGCTATGAATATTGTAAGAAGTCATAAAAAGTAAAATGGCGTATAAACTCATAATAAAAGATGAGGCGCTGGCCGATACTCTGGAGGCTTACCTTTATTATGAGGATAAATCAGATGGTTTAGGTGAAAAGTTTATGAAGTCACTCCAAAACAGGTATGATCAGATTTCCTTGAATCCCGAACAATATAGTTTTACTGATAACCGAAAAACATTACGGGATATAAAATTAAAAGGTTTTCCTTATGTAGTTATTTATGATGTTGTAGGGAAAAAAGTAACCGTTTACGCCGTCCACAATTGTTATAAAAACAGAAAGTACTATTACGAGTAACAGATGTTTCATAATTTTTGTCTTTACTTTTTACTCTTTAATTACTTTTGCATCCTATTCCATCCACTTTTTGAATTTTGACTTTTGAATTTTGAATTTAATTATGCTACAGGATATACAGATATTAAATGAAAAAGAAACCCGCGGAGGTTTTGGCGAGGGTATTTTAGAAGCCGGCAGGCGTAACCCCAATGTGGTAGCCCTTACCGCTGACCTTGCAGGGTCGTTGAAGCTCAACGCTTTTATAAAAGAGTTCCCCGACCGCTTTATACAATGCGGTATCGCGGAGGCTAATATGATTGGCGTGGCTGCAGGCCTTACTATCGGCGGAAAGATACCCTACACTACTACTTTCGCTAATTTTTCTACTTCACGCGTATATGACCAGATACGGCAATCAGTCGCATATAGTGGCAAGAATGTAAAGATATGCGCCTCTCATGCCGGGCTTACGCTAGGCGAGGATGGAGCTACTCACCAGGTGCTGGAAGATATTGGTATGATGAAGATGCTGCCGGGAATGACAGTAATTGTACCTTGCGATTTTAACCAGACGAAGGCTGCAACTATTGCTATCTCTAACTATGAAGGACCAGTCTATTTGCGGTTTGGACGTCCTAAGTGGCCAAACTTCACAGCGGAAAACCAGAATTTTGAGATAGGTAAGGCTCAGGTATTGGCAGAGGGCACGGATATTACCATCTTCGCATGTGGCCACCTCGTATGGCTGGCGGTTGAGGCAGCTAAAATACTTGCAGAGAAAGGCGTTTCTGTTGAGCTGATAAACATACATACCATTAAGCCGCTTGATGAAGCTGCGGTAATAAAGTCTATCCGCAAGACAGGCTGCATCGTTACAGCCGAAGAGCACCAGATAAACGGAGGCCTCGGCGATAGTATTGCTGGTGTTGCTGCCCGTGAATGCCCGGTTCCTCATGAATATGTGGCAGTAATGGATACTTTTGGCGAAAGCGGTACTCCAAAACAATTATTAGATAAATATGGCTTAACCAAAGAACACATTGTAGCAGCAGCTGAAAAAGCGTTGAGCAGGAAAAAGGGATAGTTACATAAAAAATAAGGGGATGAAGCGTATTATTTCTTCCCGATTATTTTTTTAGGAATACGTTTTTCTTCGGGTATCATATAAATTTAAAATAGTCACCTTATTATTTGCCACCTTATAATACAAACGATTGTGTTTGGTGATATGAATTCCCCTTACATTTTTATATTTGGTTAATGAGCCAATATACGGATGATATTGTAAAACGTTTATCTTTAAATCCACCTTGTTAAGAAAGTCATCAGCTACTTTTTTATTCCATTCTTTTTCAAGATAGATAAGTACATTAGACAAGCTGCTGATAAATCTTTTATTGATTACGATTTTGTACGCCATCTTTCAGTAGCTTTCCTGTACTCATTTAAAGAAACCGTGTTTTTATCAGATGGCTCATTTGCAAGTGTAATTAATTCATTTAGTTCATACGATGTAAGATCATCCGTGGGGTCTGTTTTATTTTGTAAATGATAAGATACCTCCTCTTCCAGCAAGATCAATATATCTTCATCATTAATGGAGCTTATCTGTTGTATAAGTTGTTGTTGTCTTTGTAATAAAGTCATGGCTGAATTCTTTATTCAAATTTAAGAAAAATATGCTTATTTAGTCAATTATTACGTATTGAAAAAATATTTAGAAATGATGACATTTATTGTTGGTGTATTTTTGAACAACAATGAAAAAAATAAGCCGTTTCACATTATTGGTTTTGCTGGCCTTATCCGCCTGCAGGATGCCCAAAGATCTCGTTTATCAAAATGTCGGGCACTTTACCATGAACCAAAGTGCGATATCTATGGACGTGAAGCTGTACAATCCTAATAAATACTGTTTGAAACTAAAAAAAGCTGACCTGGACTTGTACATAAATGGCAACCACTTGGGCAAAGTAAAAACAAAAGCGGTGTGTTCCGTTACAAAACTGGATACATTCACATTGCCGGTAACGCTGGCAGTAGATTACCGGAATATACTGCCCAATGCATTGCAGCTACTCTTCAACAGTGAGGTAGATGTTAAATTAACCGGTAAAGTCAAGGCTGGCAGGCATGGTTTATACATAACAGTACCAATAAATTACGTTGGGAAACAGGATATTCGTTCTTCGGTGAAATTTTAAAAGGATCAGAACTTGTTCTTCCACATCATGCTTTCCACCGGCTTGTCTGTGCGGCCTGTGTATTTAGCGCCATCTTTTTTATTATATTTATTAATTACTTCCCCTTCGGTCGAGAAGTAAATCAATTGGCCTATTGGCATACCGGCATACACACGTACTTTTTGTATGCAGGATATTTCAAGTGTCCATGCGTTGCAAAAACCAACATCGCCCTTACCTGCAGTAGCGTGAATATTGATACCAAGCCTGCCTGTAGATGATTTCCCTTCAAGGAAAGGCACATGAGCATGCGTTTCCGTATATTCTTCTGTAACGCCAAGGTATAGGTAGCCCGGTTGCAGCACATATCCGTCTTCCGGTATTTCGAAATAAGAGATGGTATTGTGTTTCCTGGCATCCAGGGTCTCCTCATTATACATGGCAAGATATTTACCAAGATGTACGTCATAAGAATTGGAGCCAAGGTTATTACGGTCATATGGCTCAATTACTATGGTGCCTTTTTCTATTTCTTCGAGTATGCGGGTATCAGAGAGAATCATAGGGCAAATATAATTAAACATATACCCGTTAATAGCCCCCGGAAAAATATTTTTTTCGCGTGTTAATATACTTTTTATAGCACATTTTATTTTATAAATTGTATTCTGATAAAAAATTGCGGGTTAATTACCTTAAAAATGATATTTTTGCTCCCCCTTTAAGATAATTTATGGAATATAGAGAAATAGTAGCAGTTACCGGACTTGGCGGGCTTTATCAATTACTGACCACCAAAAGTGATGGCGCTATTGTGCGCAATGTAGCCGATAAGTCCACCAGGTTTATCTCCGCGCGTCAGCATAATGTAACGCCACTGGAAAGTATAGAAGTATATACTACAGGCGAGAATGTCCGTCTTCATCATGTATTTCAGAAGATGAAGGAAAATGAAGCTGCCATACCGCTGGCAGATGCAAAGACCGCTGACAATACAGCTATTAAAAGTTACTTCAAAAGCATTTTCCCGGAGTTTGATGAAGAGCGCGTGTATGTGAGCGACATGAAGAAAATGCTCAAATGGTATGACATCCTCAAAATCAATGACCTCCTTCGTTTCGAAGAGCAGATGGCTGCAGAAGCCGAAGCTGCTGAACCGGAAGCTATTGAAGAACCGGCACCATCTGAAGTAGTTGCTGAAAAAGCTGCTGTTGAAAAAACACCTGCTGAAAACCCGGAAACTGAAGCAGTTGCTATAGTCGAGGAAACTCCTAAGAAAGCAGCAAAAAAGAAAAAGGCCGAAACTGAAGATGTTACTGCTCCGGCAGCGAAGGCGGAAAATGCAGGAGAAGAAAAACCGGCAAAAAAAGCAGCAAAGAAAAAGAAAACGGAAGAATAATTATTATTTAATAATATTTTAAATGACATGGATATTTTCTTTCCAGAGAAAATATCCATGTCATTTATAGTCCAGGTTCCCGGTACTGAGTTGATTACAGGAATTGCCTTATAATTTCAATAATCTGATTAATCAACTGTAGCTATACACTTAAGTTCAATGGCAATTGCGGTAGGCAGAGACTCAATACCTATAGTAGTACGGCATGGCTGGTTGTCTTTAAAATATTCCGCGTATATCTTATTATAGGTTTGGAAATCGCGTTTCATGTTTACGAGGAATACGGTAACATCCACTAATTTATCCCAACTGCTGCCGCTCTCTTCGAGGATAGTACGCACATTATCAAATACGCTCCTGCATTGTTCCGCAAAATCGAACTCTATGTAGTTGCCATGCTTGTCTGTTTTCAACCCTGGAATTTCATCCGTGCCTGCCTTGCGGGGACCCACTCCGGAAAGGAATAACAGATTACCGGCACGTCTTGCGTGTGGATATAAGCCAACAGGCTTTGGCGCTTTATCAGTAGAGAATTGCATGTTCCGATTTATTGATCAAAAATAACAAATTGTCATGATTATTAACCGTGATTATTTCATATAAACATATGCCCCAAGCTGCACCAGTATGCCGATAATATAACCAAGCCATATATCGCCGCGCTGGTGAGCGCGAAGTATCATTCTTGCCATGCCAATGATACCAGCTGCGGCAATGGAAATTATTAAGGGCAAAGCCATATTTGTATGGCTGATTAACATGAGTACTATGAGGATACCAATCATACTGCCGGCAGCTGCTGTATGCATACTTATTTTGGTGAAGATATTGATCATAAAAAGGGCGATTATTCCCCAGAAATTCCCCAGGAACAATACTTTAAAGATAAGGGGTACAGGTATGCCGGGCATACTATTAAATACATGGCTAATCCAGAAGTAAAAGATCATAGATACCATTAATGGAATAGTACGCTCTTTAGCCGTTGGCATCAGGTAGCTGCTGATAAAGCCCAGCGGTTTCATCAGCCCTATACTGAATAATGGAAAGAAAACAGCAGTAATACCAATACTGAAGAACCACAAGCCCAGTTGCTTCGATGGCACATCTGCAAAGCTGCCAGGCGCTAACTTGTAAATTACAAACGCCATCACCAGCGGAAAAAATACCGGGTGGCATATATACGATACAATATGTGCAAACACTTGCAGGGCTTTGGGCTGTGTATTCTCCTTAGGTGTAGATGATTGATGTGATGATTTGCTCACTAAAATTATTTTGCTTCAGCAAAGAATGGTGATAAAAAATCGTGTAAGGGGTGCAGATATTCGTGGTGCAAGTTCCAATGGTCAGGATTTCTGTAATTTCTATTCGCTTCCTGAATTAAATCCTGCTTGCTACCTTTTTTATTTAAAGAGGGCAACAGAGCATCCAGATAGGCAAATACCTTGGATTTAATAACCGGTGATTCATAGCCCTGAATACATTTTTCATAATTCTCAAAACAACGAAGAATATCACGCTTTTCAGCTATTTCACATAATAACGTTTCAAGGCTTCCATTTGAATTATCATTTGGAAAAAGAAATAAATGTACAGGAATATTATAACCTTGAAAATCTCTTAGTACCTCAGATTTTCTGTTAGCGAAATCATTATCAGCATCAAGGATAAGGATTGTTTGTTTACCTTTTTCGAAATTTTCTTGAATAGACGCTATTGCCCTACCTTTGTTTTTATAGCCTCCATACGAGTTCAACGCGAAAAAAAAATCTTCAGAAGCATCTGGGCTAAAATGTTCAGAGATAAAATCCTTTATAAATTTTATATCCGCGGTACTTTCTGTAAATATTTTGTACTCCTGCATATGGTTATCTTATTTCACTACCTGCGTCCATTGCACTTTCAAATTCCGCAAATTGCATAGTGTATGCTCTTATTCCTATTTTGGTATCTGCAATCCTTATTATTCTTCCGCTATCCTGCAATCCAAGTTCTTCCAAAGCCTGAGTATAGTATTTTATACACTCTTTAGAATGTGTTGTTGCAAAAATTTGTACATTTTTATTTTTGGCGCTTTGCATAATTTTTTTCAAGAATTCCTTCATTCTGCTATAATGGATTCCAGTGTCTATTTCGTCAATCATTAGGCGGGTATTACTTGATAGTTCCATTTTTAGCAAGCATCTGAATAACTTGATAAATCCATCTCCATATGCAGCAAGCGGGAGAGGGCTATCTGAACCAGTTTCTCTTATGATAATGGTATCATCATCGGACATAATCGATTTGCTGACTTCAATTGAGGTTAGATTAGGAAGAAAATACTTCAGTTCATTTTTGAAAATTTCAAGCTTTTTATTGCTTGCAGAAATCTTAGTTATGAAATCAAAAGTTTCTTCATCATAGAAAATTTTTGAACCAAGAAACGGAAAATGATAATAAATATTTTTATTCTCATCTAATAGAGAGACAACTTTCAAATAATATACATTGCCCTGGTCAATTCGAATTATGTGAGGTGAATCATTAAGTTTTAGTTGTACAATAAAATGTTCTACTTCTTCTGCTGTTAGTTGTTTTCTACTTTTTTTTGTTATTGTTAAGTCTCTTTTCTCTCCCCCTTGAAATTGAAATAAATACTTTAATAATTTATTTCCAGCGGAATACAAATTAATGTAGTTGAATTTATCATTATGTACGTATAATTCTCTATTTTCTAAAGCAAATTCAAGGTTAATTAAAAATTGGTCATAATTCTCCTCATCAAACAACAACGCCTCTAACAATGATGTTTTCCCCACATTATTATCCCCGACAATCAGATTGAACTGTCCTATGTCCTTCACTTCAAGGGAATCAAACCTTTTAAAGTTTTCGACTTTGAACCAGGATAAATGCTTTGCTTCCATACAAATATATTGTTTACAAAACTAAAACTAATGTTTCATAAATTTCAGGTCACACTTTCAGGTTTTCACTTTTGCCTTTTAACTTCACTTAATTAATCCAATACCGGAGATAACCACCTGCTGATATCTTCTATGCTCATGCCTTTGCGTTTTGCATAGTCGCGCAGCTGGTCATCTGATATATGATTGACGCCGAAATAGGTGCTTTCCGGGTGGCTGAAATACCAGCCGCATACCGAAGCGCCGGGATACATGGCCAACGATTCTGTAAGCTGTATACCTGCATTTTCTGTTGCATTAAGCAAATCGAATAATTTATATTTTTCGGTATGGTCGGGACAGGCAGGATATCCAGGCGCCGGCCGGATACCCTGGTATTTTTCTTTTACAAGATCTTCTACCGGGATGTTTTCTTCCTTCATATAACCCCAGAATTCTGTTCTGACACGCTTGTGCAATACCTCCGCAAAAGCTTCTGCAAGCCTGTCTGCCAGCGCCTGGAGTATAATTTTATTATAGTCGTCATGGTCATCCATGAACTTTTTCAGGTGTGGCTCTATACCATGAATGCTCACAGCAAAAGCGCCCATATAATCAGCAACCTCATGCTCCCCGCCGAAAGTGTAGGGTTTTATGAAATCAGAAAGTGAAAAACTGGGTTGGTTGGCAGCTTTCTTTACCTGCTGGCGCAATGATTCCAGATGGGCCAGTTCCTTACCATGTTCATCCTTCAATACAATAGTATCCGGTGCAGTTTTAACTGCTTCCCAAAAACCAATAACACCCTTAGCCGTAAGCCATTTTTCATTGATTATTTTGTCAAGCAGCGCATTTGCATCTTTATACAATTTGGTTGCTTCCACGCCTACATGAGCGTCTTTCAGGATTTCAGGGAACTTACCCTTCATTTCCCAGGCTATGAAGAAAGGCCCCCAGTCTATGTATTGCCTTATTTCATTCAGATCATAATCAGCGAATGCTTTAACGCCCAACAGAGCTGGCTTTGGCGGAATATAATTACTCCAGTCTGTTTTCACCACATTCGCCTGTGCTTCACTGAAAGGAATATACTGCTTGGTTGATTTCTTGTTGGCAAAATCATCCCTCAGTTTTTCATACTCCTTATTAATATTCTCAAGAAATGGTTCTTTCTGTTCTTTATTCAGCAAATTGCCTACAACTGTTACACTGCGGCTGGCGTCGAGCACATACACTACCCCATGGTCATATTGCTGTGCTATTTTCACTGCTGTATGCATACGGCTGGTAGTAGCCCCGCCAATCAATAATGGTATCGTCATGCCCCTGCGCTTCATCTCCTTGGCTACATGCACCATTTCATCTAGCGATGGTGTGATGAGGCCGCTGAGGCCTACCATATCCACATTTTCTTTTATTGCTGTATCTAATATTCTATCGGCAGACACCATTACGCCGAGGTCTATAATATCATAGCCATTACAACCCAGCACCACGCCCACTATGTTTTTCCCAATGTCGTGCACATCGCCCTTTACCGTGGCCATGAGTATTTTTGCTGCGCCCGCGGTTTCTTCATTTAGTGTACCTGCAGCAATATGCGCAAGGCGGCGCTCTTCTTTTTCCGCTTCTATAAACGGGAACAGATAGGCTACGCTTTTCTTCATCACGCGCGCGCTCTTCACTACCTGGGGCAGAAACATTTTGCCGCTGCCGAACAGATCGCCCACTACATTCATACCATCCATCAGCGGGCCTTCTATTACATCAAGTGGTTTCGGATATTTTTGTCGTGCTTCTTCCGTATCAGCGTCTATAAAATCAGTAATGCCGTTTACCAGTGCATGTTTCAGCCTTTCTTCAACGGCAGTGCCGCGCCACAGATCATCTTTCTTTTCTTCCTTCCCTTTTGCTTTTACCGTTTCAGAAAAAGTTACCAGCCGTTCGGTAGCATCCGGGTGGCGGTTGAGAATTACGTCTTCGCATAGCTCGCGAAGCTTTGGTTCTATCTCATCATAAACTACAAGCTGGCCTGCATTCACAATGCCCATATCCATACCCGCATTTATGGCATGATACAGGAATACGCTGTGCATGGCTTCACGCATGGTTTCATTTCCGCGGAAAGAAAAGGATATATTGCTCACACCGCCACTAACTCTTGTAAGCGGCATTCTTTGCTTTATGATGCGTGTAGCCTCTATGAAATCAACACCATAATTATTATGCTCTTCAATACCAGTTGCTATGGCGAAAATATTGGGGTCGAATATGATGTCTTCCGGGTGGAAGCCAACCTGTTCCGTAAGTATTTTATAAGCGCGTTCGGATATGTTCACTTTTTTCTCCAGTGTATCCGCCTGCCCGCTTTCATCAAAAGCCATTACAATAACGGCAGCGCCATAACTACGGCATATTTCCGCCTGTTCTTTAAACTTTTCTTCCCCTTCCTTCATGGAAATAGAGTTTACAATGCACTTGCCTTGTATGCATTTCAGTCCCGCTTCTATTATTGCGAACTTGGAAGAGTCGAGCATGATGGGGATCTTGCAGATATCCGGCTCCGCCTGCAGCAGATTCACGAACGTGGTCATTGCCACCACACCATCCAGCAGGGCGTCGTCCATGTTTATGTCGAGGATCTGCGCTCCGTTTTCCACCTGGTTGCGGGCAACGGACAGGGCCTCCTCATATTTATTATCCCGGATCAGCCGGGCGAATTTTTTAGAACCAGTTACATTAGTCCGTTCGCCTACGTTCACAAAATTTGTTTCCGGGCGAACAATCAATGGTTCTAAACCGCTCAATCTTAAAAAAGGCCTTATTTCAGACATTATCAATATTTATAAAAGATGTGCAAAGGTAGGGGATTGGGAAATAGGTTAAAGGGGTAATAAGTTAAAAAGTTAAATTGGCAGATGGGATTAGATTTTCAGTTTTGCGGGAATTTTGTGGTATCGTTATCTGCAAACCATTTTTTATATTTTTTTCATCTCTTCTTCATGCGATAATAGCTCACCCGCATCAGCCTGCGTTGGCCTCATTTATATCGGCCAATATGTATAAGCTATAAAAATAATATTATAAATAAATTCAGCAAAACAATTTGATAATTTTCCAAATTGTCAAATTACCAAATTGCCGCATTGCCGCATTGCCGAATTAACCCTTAGTCTCCTTCATAAATAACACCAGAAGTTGGTGTTTCATTTAGCTCAATTCGTTTTAATTGAGGGATGTCCAGTTTTATCTTTTTCCATAGCCATATTGCTACGAGCTCGCAGGTAGGGTTTTCCAAACCTGCAACATTATTGAGTAGTTTATGGTCAACTAGATCTATTGTAGTATTTATTACCTGTTTAATACCGGCGAAATCTGAAACCCAACCTAATTTATCATCTAAAGGCCCTTCAATAAAAACGGTTAACTTATAAGTATGCCCATGTATTTCCCTGCATTTATGTCCTTCAGGAACCATGGGAAGAAAATGTGCGGAATCAAAAGTAAATTGTCTGAATATGGTCATTTCCTGTTTAATTAATTCTGGAATTATTCCGGTTAAGCGCCTGTTTATAATGCAATTTTTCTTCAGTATTTCCTGGTTTTACTTTTGATACTTCTACCGGTTTGGCATTATCATCAAGCGCCACAAAAGTAAAGAAAGCTTCGTTAATCAGGTATTTTTCCCTGCTGAGCACCTTGCGTGCCCACGCTTGTACAAATATTTCCATAGATGTGCGGAAAGCGCGTGTAATTTTTGCTTTTATTGTAATTATATCACCCGTTTTTGCAGAATTTTTGAATAAAACTTTATCTAATGCTACAGTTACAGCTATGCGCTCAGCGTGGGTTTGGGCGCATACTGCAGCTGCCGTATCCATCCATTGTATCAGTTTTCCGCCATGCAACATTCCCATTGGGTTCGTATCATTCGGAAATACCACCATGGTGGTTATGGTTTCCGATTCTGAAGGGTTTTTTGCGTTCCCTGCACCCGCTCTTTTAAACATAATTCTGATAGATTCAAAAAATCATGTAAATTTGGACTAGCTAATGTATTGAATACCTGATGCATATCATTTATTATTGTGATCTTTATCAGTCCGATCTTGTAAGTATTTATTGATTTTTGTAATCGTACATTTCTATTATAATACATGTATATTTTAAGTAATATTTAATTAGTAAATTGATGGACAAACAAGCACTGCATACTTTTCATATACCGGTTTTGGGGCTGGGTTATTCTATTGACACACCAATAAAAGTGGCGCGTTTTGGAATTTCATCGGTAATCTCCATTATGGATGATCACCTTATAGAAAAAATGAGAGAATACCATTCTTCACTGGCTGGTAAAAGTTATGTCCCGATTACTGAAAAAGAAGAGGATTATCGCGCAAAACGCATTACCGGTTATCTTAACCTGGTAAACTATATTGTTAATCAGCAAATGAAAGAACTGCGTGCTTTGCCTTTTTATGGTGATAATGACCTTGTGAAATATTTTGAATTGCTCCCGGACGAATCTCCATTGAAAAAGATGTTTTGTGAAATGGAAGAATTAAGCGAAGGGATGCAAAAACAGCTGTTGCGGCAGGAACTGAGAGATAACATAATGCCAGGTGCAATTGACGTCAATATTATGTCGAAGATTGATAAACCAAATGTTGATGTTGCAGGAAATCCCTTGCCACTGGAATATTCAGATGCGTTGGCAGCTTTCCGCGGTTTTGCAAACAGCTATCTGAGTTCTTCAGTTGTATTTTCTGCAGGCTACAACCCAAGGTTATATAATTACATCGAACAATTCAGCGATTTTTATCCGGATGAAAACGGCACCTTAAGAAAGAAAATTATTTTAAAGGTGAGCGATTTCCGCTCAGCGCTGGTGCAAGGTAAAATATTTGCTAAAAAGGGTTTATGGATTTCGGAATTCAGGATAGAATCCGGGCTAAACTGCGGTGGGCACGCCTTTCCAACGGATGGCCTTCTGTTAGGCCCGATTCTGGAAGAATTTAAAAACAAAAGAACAGAACTGGCATCGGAACTTTTTGTATTATGCAATGCAGCAAATGCTGTAAAGGAAAATCATACATTCTCCAGGCAACCCAAAATGAAAATAACTGTCCAGGGTGGAATTGGCACAGCAAATGAGAATGAGTTCCTGATGGAACATTATGATTTGAATGGTACCGGGTGGGGAAGCCCGTTTTTATTAGTGCCGGAAGCCACCAATGTGGATACTCATACATTGAATGATTTGGCAACAGCCCAGAAAGAAGATTATTTCCTGAGTTACGCGTCGCCGTTGGGAATTCCGTTTAATAATTTCAAAAAGAGTACTGCAGAGGCGCAAAGAAAGGAAAGAATTGCAAAAGGAAGGCCCGGCAGTCCCTGTTATAAAAAATTCCTTTCCTCAGATACAGAATTTACCCACGATCCCATTTGCACGGCCTCCCGTGAATACCAAAATCATAAGATCAAACAATTGCAGGATAAAGGCCTGCCGTCTGACATTTATGAAATTGAATTCAATAAAATTACTGAAAAAGACTGCTTATGTGAAGGCCTGGGAAGCGCTGCATTATTAAAAGATGGTATTTCGTTATCACATCATTTATCGGCAGTTACTATTTGCCCTGGCCCAAACCTGGCTTACTTCTCAGGAATTTTCTCTCTTTCAGAAATGGTAAATCATATTTACGGACGGAAAAATATTCTTAATTCACTATACCGTCCGAATATGTTTATTAATGAACTGAATTTATACATTGACCACTTCAAGAAAAAATTTGATGATAATTTCAACCTGAACCCTAAACAGGTAAAGTATATGCAAACCTTCAAATCAAACTTATTAGAGGGCATTGATTACTATAAAGAACTGATCTCAGAATTTAAAAAAGAAAGCGACCAATATATTTCCAAAATGAAGGATGAATTGGATAAAGCAACAATTGCACTCACAAAGCAAAATTTATGCTTTGCAAATAGTGAATAAAAAACAGTACTTCTATATACCCTTTACTACACCTGTTACCTGAAATCATAGAATTAAGAAAAAATAACAATAACGTAATATTGAACAGGCTTTTATCTGATCTAAATCATTTTTTAAAGAAAATGATAGGTTAGTTTTGTGTGAACAAATTTTCAGCAAAAGTTTAATTGTGAAAATGTAAATTAAGTTTGTGATGGTTCGATTGTGGATTTTATTATTTATTGCCTTCATCATATACACCTTCTTCGTTTACAATGATAGTGGTAACAGAAACCCCAATGATAGTATTCCCGACAGGCAGTCTTTAGCAGGGTGGAAAACATGGCAGGAAAAAAACTGCCAGAGTTGCCACCAGATATATGGATTAGGTGGTTATATGGGGCCCGACCTCACCAATGTAGCGTCAGAGCCTGCTAAAGGTGATATATATTTACGCACATTTATTAAATTCGGTACCGGCAAAATGCCTAATTTCAATTTGAATGACAGCGAAGTAACTAACCTCGTTGCATTTTTAAAATGGATAGACAAAAGCGGGAAAAGCAGGGTGCCCAAAGAGAAGGTGACATGGTCTGGTTCTTACAATCTTGAAAATTAAAATGCGAAATTTCTTACGCTTATATATTGTTTCTGCATTGTGCCTTTTGTTAGCCACATTGGTATTTGGTTTGCTGGCGTCATGGGCGTTTTTATATCCCGAAACCTACAATCAGTTTCTTCCTTTTTACCAGTTAAGGCCATTTCATGTATCCGCGGCCTTATTCTGGATCATTTCAGGGGCTACAGCCAGCATATTATACTACAAGAATGATGAATTTTCAATCACAAAATGGAATCATATTGCAGAACGTCTCTTTATCTTTTCATGGCTGGGCACTATAGTCGTTATTTTCATTTGCTATGGTTTGAAAAAATTCGGCGGAAGGGAGTATTGGGAATTTCCGCCGGTGCTGTGCGCGCCACTTCTCATAAGCTGGCTGTTATTAATGGTTTCTTATTTTATTCCATGGCTGAAAAGCGCCGGCAACAAGCCCATGTATGTATGGATGTGGTCAACCGGCATTTTCTTCTTCCTCATTACGTTTATCGAACAGAATTTATGGCAGATCCCCTGGTTCCGTAGTTCCTACCTGAGAGAGATGTCGGTTCAGTGGAAATCAAACGGGGCCATGTCGGGGGCATGGAATCAGATGATATACGGTTTATCGCTCTTCCTGATGGTAAAGGTGAGTGGCAATGAGAAACTGGCACAAGGTAAAACTGTATTCTTTTTCTATATGCTGGGGCTGTCAAATCTTATGTTCAACTGGGGGCATCATGTTTATAATGTACCCACCTCTTCGTGGATCAGGGACACATCTTATATCATCAGCATGACGGAATGGGTATTTCTGATAAAGATGATCCAGAATTTTAAAAACACGCTGGAAGAAAGAAGAAGATTAAGGCATCTCATTACCTATAGATTTATTATTGCCGGTGAATTCTGGGTATTCATGAATTTGCTGCTCGCACTGGCTATGTCTGTGCCTGCTATTAACCGCTACACCCATGGCACCCACATTACAGTAGCCCATGCTATGGGCACCACAATTGGCATTAATACCATGATATTACTGGCAAGCTTCAGTTATATGCTGGGTATAGACAATAAAAACGCAGCAACGAGGAAAACCATAAGTATTAATTACTGGATAAGCCAATACAGCCTTATTGTTTTTTGGTTATCCTTAATAGTGGCAGGCGTTATCAAAGGGTACATGAGCACAGCCCTGAACCTGACCAATTTCCAGGAAATAATGAAACCGGTAATACCTGCCTTAAAAATGGTTTCCCTTTCAGGAATAGGGTTAGTGATCAGCCTCGGAACAATTGCGGCTATATACATTTACCATACTATTTATTTCAGAAAGGAAGTGAATAGATAGCTGATTTGATAATGATACTTCTCACGGGGTAAAACAGTGCAATAAATATCTCTCGCAAAGGCGCAAAGACGCAAAATATAATCATTTGATTGTTAATAAATTCAGAACTCCTGACCTCTCGTAGTTTATGTTGCGGTAGTTTTAAAGATTAGCTTCAAGCCGGTATCTGGGAAAATGGTTTCTGTCTGGGTTAGCACCTCTGCAAGTTTTGCCGCAGCCTCATTAAATCTGTTTGCTGAAA
>CAISOH010000108.1 GCA_903887005.1 uncultured Bacteroidota bacterium
TGGGGGCATGCCCCCAACAAACATGGAGGTTTTCTACCTTTAGTCTTACACTTGCAAACATAGGAGGGTTTTGCAATTTTTCATTTTCATTTTCTATAATAATGCCATCCCTATCGGGATTTTACCCCTTTATTGGTTGAATTTCAAACAATAAACCGTCGAACTGACGCTAAATTTAATATTTTTTCAATAATAACTTCTATGGACGGCAAGACTATTTTTTCCAATGATTTTACAGAAGGTATAGGAACGGGAATAGCTCCGACCCTCATCACCCTGATTGGTCTGTGGATTCGCTCCATGACACTTGCAATAATTTCACTTCCTATTCCATTCACCTTACTCCCCTCCTCCACTACCATGAGTTTCCCGGTAGCTTCTACCGAACTGATGACAGCGGTGTAATCAACCGGATGAATTTTAGAAAGCACAATAACCTCCGCTATTTCATCGGTCTCCATAAATATTCTGTTTATATCCCGGATGACCATATCAGCCATATTACCATAAGTAACTATAGTAATGGTTGGTGCCGAAGACACAGGGGATGCCCTGACAACAGGATATTTATCAGCGTTTTTTTGTATCACGTAATTTATAACGCTGGCACCACCGATTTTCTTTCCATAATCCAATTTGTTTTCAATGACAATGACCGGATTTTTTTCAGTATGTATGGCTTCGTAAATCTGAATTGGATTGATAAATGTATTAAGGGCAATTGTAGTAACATTATCTATCCCCACTACAAATTTATCAAGTGTTTGGGAGTGGGTAGGTCCATATCCCCTGCCCCCGCCCATGGGAGTGCGTATCACTACCGGGCAATTCACCTTGCCATTATACATATGGTGAAATTTGGAAGCGTGATTGATTATCTGATCCATTGCCAGTGTAATAAAATCGCCAAACATAATTTCTGTATATGGTTTAAATCCTGCTAAGGCAAGGCCGTTTGATATACCAACAATTGCAGCTTCGCTAATGGGAGTAGAGAAAACATGGTCAGGGAAATGCGCTGACAGGTTCTTTGCCACTTTAAAGGCCCCGCCATAAGGCGACAACACATCCTCACCTATAAAAAGCGTTTTGGGATCAGCCGCCATCTTCTTATGAAAGAACTCATTGATCAATTCAACCTGCCGTTTATTTTCCGGAACAATTTCTTCCCAGGAAAAATCAGGGGTTTCATTGACTGGCTGATAATATTCATCAAGCGTTAGTTCTTTATCAGTGTCTATCTCGCTTAGTATATAGGAAATTTTTTCGTTCGTTGCTTCGAGGTATTTATTATAGGTAAATGGGTCTTCCTTTGCAAAACGGCAGAGAAAATCCTTTTCTTTATAGTGTTCTATCTCTTCTTTATCCCTGTCATCGTCGCCTTTGGAGTGGGCATATAAACGGTAAGTATCCACTAAATGAAACAGGGGTTTGCCATTTTCACGTACATAATTAATGGATTCTTCAGCGCTTTGCATGAGTTCTTCCACATCCCAGGTATTGCTGCTTTTTGTTTCAATGCCAAAGGCACCGGCCCTGGCAAGGATGCTACCTGCAAGACTTACGGATTGGGGAGTAGATTGCGCATAATAATTGTTCTCACAAACAATTAGCAAAGGTATTTCCCATTTTGAAATGATGTTCATTGTTTCATAAAGGACACCTTCTCCCAAAGTACCATCACCGATAAACAAGACCCCAATATTATTATTTTTTTGCAGCTTATTGGCCAATGCTAAGCCTGCTGCAACAGGTGAAATACCACCTTGTATTCCATTGGAATAGAAGTTATTATAACACAAATGCTGGCTGCTGCCTACCCCACCGCTGGCGCCTGTTTTTTTGCCCATCAGTTCAGCCATCAATCCATAGGTATCCCCGGTAAAGGACAAATAATGCCCATGGCAGCGGTGATTGGAAAAAATAAAATCGCTTTTTTTGATTTGCCCTGCGAAGGCTATGGCGGAAAATTCCTGGCCTACAGATGTGTGAACGGTACCATTTAATTTACCCAATGAAAACAGTTGCAAAAAAGTCTCTTCCACCCTCCTTATCAGTAATGCCTCTTTAATAACTCTATGGCTTATTTTCATCGGTACAAAAGTATTAAAAAACAACAGGGCATTACAGGGGGATTGATTAGGGAAATTTTAATGCTATTAGTAATTACAAATGTAACTATGGATGTGGAAATGGCAAAATAGGGTCTGAACCGGAATTTTTAGAATTAAAGAATTGGTGGATTTTTTTCAAAAATTTTATGTTTAAAAACTAATTTACATCCTCATTATTGTGCAGTAAAAAATGATTTGGATATTATTCAATTCTGATTTGTCCTGGTCAAAGCTGTTTTTCATACCCGTGTCACAAAATGCTTTTTATACAACTATAAATCCATAATAAATAAGTGGGCTATAACACAAAGGTGAGCGGCTTAAGATTTTACTGTAAGTATGTTTCCAGCCTGGGTGACCGTGTACTTAGCTAAAGCCGCAGGTGGAGGGCCGCTTAATACGCTTCCTGTCGTAGGGTCATAAGTACATGAATGGCAGGGGCAATAGATAAGGTCAGTTGCAATCACATATTCTAATGTACATGGCGCATAAGTGCATGTTGCTGAAAATGCATTATAAACTGTTGACGAAGACCTTATAACGATCACTCCCTTAGTAACTAAATATCCTCCAATTGTCTTTAATGAGGCGTTTGCAGAACTTGTAAGATCTAAAGTGAAATTCACATTGGCAGGATTAGTGGTAGTTTGCTTGCTGCAACTTTCGATAATAGTAACCGGAATTAACACAAGGCAGCAAAATACAAGCGCCTTTCTCAAAAAGTTACTTCTTTTCATTATGCAGTTTTTATTGACAAACTTAACAAAAATCCACCCTGTTTGGTGTGATCTAAATCACGTTTAACAATTAATTGTTTTCAACAATGGATTGCATTATTGGCGCCATAGACGGGCTTTTTGATTTTGACTTTTGAATTTTGAATTTATGAACATATCTTTGCACATGGCAATAAAATCCAAGTTTTACGGCGAAGGCCTCACATTTGATGATGTACTTCTGATGCCTGCTTACTCTGAAGTCCTGCCCAGGGAAGTAAGTATTGTAACCAATCTCACAAAAGATATCCGGATCAATATCCCAATGGTATCAGCTGCAATGGATACTGTAACCGAAGCCCCGTTGGGTATCGCATTGTCACGCGAAGGCGGTATAGGTATTTTGCATAAAAACATGAGCATTGAGCGGCAGGCCGAGCAGGTGCGTAAAGTAAAACGCACGGAGAACGGGTTGATCCTCGATCCGATTACGTTAAGGCCTGAAGCTTCGGTAGGTGATGCATTGAAAATAATGAAGGAAAATAAAATTGGCGGCATCCCTATTGTAGATAATAACTTTCTGCTGGTGGGCATGCTCACTAACCGCGACCTGCGTTTTGAAAAAAACATGAAGAAAAAGGTGAATGAGGTGATGACCAAAGAAAGGCTTATTACCGCTGCCGCAGGCACTGACATGCAAAAAGCAGAACGCATTCTGGAGCAATACAAAATAGAGAAACTACCTATCGTTGATAAAAAGGGTAAGCTGATAGGCCTTATAACTTTCAGGGATACCATTCAGCTCAAAAGCCATCCAAACTCCTGCAAAGACGGCATGGGCCGGCTAGTGGCAGGAGCGGCCATTGGTATCACTGCAGATATTCTGGATCGTGTGGAGGCATTGATAAATGCAGGGGTGGACGTCATTACACTTGACAGTGCGCATGGCCATTCCAAAGGCGTAATAGATGCAATAAAACTGGTGAAAAGATCCTTTAAAAATATACCGATAATAGCTGGTAATGTAGCTACTGCCTCAGGGGCAAAAGCCCTCGCAGCAGCAGGCGCTGATGCTGTAAAAGTAGGCGTAGGCCCCGGTTCTATATGCACTACCCGTGTTGTAACTGGTGCAGGTGCGCCACAGTTAACCGCCATTATGGAAGCCTCGCAAGCCCTCAAAAAGACAGGAATACCGGTTATTGCTGATGGCGGTATCCGCTATACCGGGGATATGGTAAAAGCCATTGCAGCTGGCGCCTCCTGTGTGATGGCAGGTTCTATCTTCGCCGGCACTGAAGAAAGCCCAGGAGAAACCATTATTTACGAAGGGCGCAAATTCAAATCTTACCGGGGCATGGGCTCTGTAGAGGCAATGCAGGAAGGCTCAAAAGACCGATACTTCCAGGATATGGAAGCTGATATAAAAAAATTAGTTCCGGAGGGTATTGTGGGACGCGTACCTTATAAAGGATTCTTGAGCGAAGTAGTGCAACAGTTTGTCGGCGGGCTGCGGGCAGGAATGGGTTACTGCGGCGCTAAGGACATTGCAGCTTTACAAAACAATTCACAGTTTGTGCGGATCACACCGGCAAGTATGACCGAAAGCCACCCACATGATGTAGTAATCACTAAGGAAGCACCGAATTATAGCCGTTAAGCAGAGTTTCAGAACTCCTGACCTCTCGTAGTTTATGTTGCGGTAGTTTTAAAGATTAGCTTCAAGCCGGTATCTGGGAAAATGGTTTCTGTCTGGGTTAGCACCTCTGCAAGTTTTGCCGCAGCCTCATTAAATCTGTTTGCTGAAA
>CAISOH010000109.1 GCA_903887005.1 uncultured Bacteroidota bacterium
ATCAACATGTTTGAAACTGCTGTCTAAAGAAAGACCATTTTTTTGACAAGCAAAAAAAATATCGCTAACAAAATTCACCTGTACCAACCAGAAAATTTGAAATGTATTGCCGGAATATGTGTTTATGAATAATGCAGGTTAAGTACGTGGGCTACTTTGGTCGCCATAATAATCGGAACATTATTATGGGGAATTTCAGGCATGATATTATTCACTCCATTTGCAGCAATTTTGAAAATTATTTCGGATAATGTGGAAGAGTTGAAACCATTAAACATCCTCCTTAACCGAAGTCTTGGTTACAAAGGGAAATAATAAAACCCGGAGTTGTCCATATACACATTAGGGGAGTTCCTTAAGGAATCCTTAACTGTAAATGATTGTCCGTTCTGTTAAAGCATTCAGTAAAAGTAAATGGACTAAACTGCCACCTCTACCGGAACCCGGGTATATTTATAGATACGGGTTGGGTTAAGTAATTTAGAACGTGCGCCCATGGCCATATTCACCTTAGGATCGAAATCGTAAATCATAAATGTATCTTCTGTGATCTGTACAATAAATGTACGTAGCCACAACATTGGTTTTCCCACTTTTATCTGCCAGTTTCTAAGTTGCAGGTTCCTTATTAATTCAAAGGATGTCTTAACAGATTTGGAGTTGTCGGAGACTGTCAATTCATTACCATTGATCTCAAAATATTGCTCGTCATTATCAAGTTTCCAATGACCCTGAAGCTGCTTCGTTAGTTCACTCAGTTCTATCTCCATCCGTTTCTAATTTAAGTTGTTGACTGCAAAGGTCGCATTTTATATACTCAATATTTAATTTATATTTTTAATAACCGTTAATATGCATAATTTATTGCAATATTTGACAAGTATTTTGGGCATAATTATGAATATTTCAAAATAAAACTTTGTGGTGACGAATTTAGTTGTATGTTTAGTTATTATTTATAATTAATTCAATTTAAAATGGCATCAGGAAAAGTAAAGTTTTTCAATAACAGTAAAGGGTTTGGGTTTATTACACCGGATGATGGTGGTAAGGATCTATTTGTTCATGTTTCAGGTCTTAAGGATGAAATTCGTGAAGGTGACAAAGTAAGTTTTGATGTAGAAAACAGCCCTAAAGGGTTAAATGCAGTAAACGTTAAAAGAGTTTAATTTTTAGCTGTAAATTTTGCAAGCTGAAGCTGCCGGATTGGTGGCTTTAGCTTGCTTTATGCTGAGTCTTAAAGAATTTTTGCAATATTTTTGGACCAATAGTCCGAAGCTTAGTCTTGTTCCTTCCATTATGGGATTTTACAATCCCTGGTATTATTAGTGAGTTGTACCCGAATCAACGAAAATTTCAAAAATTTTCCCCGACAGCAGATTATTTGACATTTGTCAAATGTTCCCCGCATTTGAGCAGATACATTTGTCTCAACAAAAAAATAGTATCCTCACAAAAAATATCAAACTAACATGAAAAAAGTAAGTTCAATTTTCGTCCTGGTCATATTGATACTGTCGGCCATTAATGCAGGTGCCCAAAAAATTCCGGATAGTTCTAAAGTAAATGCAGGCAAAATGTACCTGATCATTAAAAATGACGGAAATAAGTTTGTAGGAAAAATCATTTCAATGGATCCTCGGGAAATACTGATTGATACTAAAAATATTGGCCAGGTCAGTATTCCTAAGCATGAAATTAAAGAAATGAGGGAAGTAACTGAAAGTGAAATTTCTGCAAAGGGAGATTTTAAACCCTCGGAAACGTTTGCCACCAGGTATTTTATTACTACCAATGGCCTTCCGATTCAAAAAGGAGAAAGCTACATACTATGGAACTGGTATGGGCCGGATATACAGTTTGGAGTTGGAAAAAATTTCGGCATCGGCATCATGACTTCATGGCTCGCTATGCCGGTTATTGCCTCCGCCAAATACAGTATTGAACTCAGTAAAAATACCCATTTGGCATTAGGTACACTGTTAGGAACAGGCTCCTGGCTGGCGCCACATTTTGGTTTGGCGCTTCCGTTTGGTTCATTAACATTTGGCAACCGCCGGAATAACATCACTTTTTCTGGTGGCTATGGCGGTGTCTGGGGCTATGGAACGGATGGCGGCCGTGTTTTGTGTTCCGTTGCAGGAATGGCGAAAATCAGCAATAAGGCAAGTCTTGTTTTCGATTCGTTTATAATGCCCGGAATTGCGGGAAAAAATGATTATGCTGCCCTTTATATGCCTGGCATCCGGCTGCAAACATCAAGTAACAAAGCTTTTCAATTTGGTTTTGCTGGAATTGCAAACACCAGTGGTGGTTTTAGTCCGTTTCCCATGGTACAATGGTTCAGGATGTTATAATTACAATAATACATCCAAATACAGAAGATAACCTGCATTTTAGCGATACCTGAATGCAAATACTGATAATTAATCATTTGGGTTATTGTGGTATATAATTGTCAAAATATGAACTCCGTACGGGAAAAAACATACTTTTATGCCAAAAATATTTTTGCATGAAAAAACTCATTCTCGTTCTTTTACTTATCCCCGTTTTTGGTATTGCTAAAGAAAAACTAACTAAAAAAAATTATCGTATTTATTCTGTAAAGCTGGGCAAAGAAGTATCGCTTAAAGATATTGTCACTGACATGAATAATTATGACGTGCTTTTCTTTGGTGAAGAACACAATGATAGTGTTACCCACTTTTTAGAGAAATCAATGCTTGAATTGCTATATGAGAAATATGGAACGAATGTCGCTCTTTCAATGGAAATGTTTGAGCGCGATGTGCAGCCGGTTATGAATGAATACCTGAAAGATTTTATTCGCGAAAGAAATTTTATAAAAGACGCCCGTGTTTGGGGCAACTACAAGGATTACAGGCCAATGGTGGAATTTGCAAAGGAAAAAGGCCTTGATGTGGTTTGTGCCAATGCCGCTGGCCGGTACACCAGCCTGGCAGGACGAAAGGGCCAGGAAGCCCTGGAAGAACTTCCTGAAGAATCAAAAGCATTTTTTGCTCCGCTGCCTTATGATACCGCAAAGGGCGATTATCATAAAAAACTAACTGAAATACCCAAACATGGCCCGGACACCAAAAAGGATACGGCCAACGTAAAAGGTAATGATACAGCAAAAGCAGCCCCAATGATGAGTATGGGAGACTTCAACCTTATTGTAGCGCAGTCATTATGGGATGCGACAATGGCTTATTCAATTTCCAAATACTGTAAACACCATAGCGGGAAAAAGATCATGCAGGTAAATGGCAGATTTCACAGCGATGAAGGTTTTGCAGTTGTGACCCAATTGAAAAAATACAGTCCCAAAACAAAACGGTTGATTATTTCAACTGCCACCGATGAGAATTTTCCGAAAATCAAATGGTCGGATTATAAGAAAATGGGAGATTACATCATTATTACTGATCCTAATGTACCCAGAACTTATAAAGATTAATGACCTGATGTCAAAGCCAGAAGGCCATCATTAAAAAAGTATCTGAAAGGAGTATATTTTGTAACTCCAATGGAAAACCAGACCCAGAAATTCAAACTATAAACTACCTTAAATTATGTCAAGAAGCTATCATGTAAACTTTACGAATTTAAAAGGATACTCTAAGAAAGAGTTAGATGAAATGGCTACAGATCCTAATTCTATTCTACAACAATTAGCAGATAAAAGTGTTAATAAAAAAACAGAAAAAAAACAAAGAAAGATAATGAAGCAAACCCCACCTAAAAATTAGTTTACCCCAACTGGAATATTGTTACCTATTTATTTCAACAACGAAGCAGCAATCTGAATAAGCTTACGTTAACTCAATCGTAAGCATATTGTCCGTTACTTTGCAGAATAATTCAATTCTTTGGAGACAATAATTGAAACACGCAATCTTTCAAAATCTTTCAAAGGCATCAAAGCTGTTGACGGGATTTCCTTTGCTATCGGGCATGGTGATGTATGTGGCTTCCTTGGTCAGAATGGTGCCGGTAAAAGCACCATAATGCGTATGCTCTTAGGGTTAATTTACCCCGACAGCGGAAGTATTTTTATCAATGGCACAGAGTTTGGAAATCACCGGAGGTACCTGCTGAAAAATGTAGGGGCTATAATCGAGCGGCCTGATATGTATGGCTACCTTTCAGGCTGGGATAATCTAAAAATATTTGCTGCACTCAGCGACATGAAAATACCTGCTGCCCGTCTTCATGAGGTGCTGGAAATAGTGGGGCTCAAAGGCCGCGAAAAAGATAAGGTGAAAGGCTATTCGCAGGGTATGAAACAACGTTTGGGCATAGCGATTGCAATGGTGCATAAACCTGATCTGCTGATACTAGATGAGCCTACAAACGGACTGGACCCGCAGGGCATAGCAGAAATGCGGGCATTATTAATATCACTGAGTAAAGATCATGGCAAAACAATATTGATATCCTCTCACTTGCTGGTTGAAATTGAACAGATAGCCACGAGTATGCTCATCATCCATAAAGGAAGAAAAGTGGTGGAGGGGCCGGTAAATAAATTGTTGCACCCTGATGATAGCCTGGTGGAAGTGATCATTCGTGCCGACAGCTCTGCAGTGGGTAGGCTTTCCCTTTCGCAGTGGCAGAAATACCTGCATTCAACAGAAGATACCGTCCTTACTTTTAAGATGAACCCAGGCAATGCGCCTGCACTGAATAAGTGGCTGGTGGGTGAAAATATTGATGTGCTGGAAATAAGATCTAAACATTCCCTGGAAGAATACTTTTTATCTCTTACAAATGATACAATTATTAAGGATAGAGCTATATAAAATTTTCAAAAGGCCGCGTACCTATATCAGTTTCGGGATAATGACCGCTATTACTTTTGTGATACAGCTGGCCATGCTTACCGATGGTAAAACTTTCATAGGTTTTGCCATGCAGGGGATCAATGAACAGTTCGATATTCAGGGTAATATTCTTAATGGCTACCTGGTCACCTATATCATCCTGCAATCATTACTGGTCCAGATCCCGCTGCTGGTAGCGCTTGTGGCGGGCGATAGCCTGACGGGGGAGGCAAACCTGGGTACTTTAAGGTTGCTGTTAACAAAGCCGATAACCCGGCCAAAATTGGTGCTGATCAAGTTTTTCAGCAGTTTTATTTACACGGTTTTACTCATCATATGGCTTGCTATAGTTGCGCTGTTTTTTTCGCTGCTGCTTTTTGGGAAGGGTGATATGATAAACCTGAAAAGTGAAACTTTTATTATGATCATGCAAAATGATGTGATGTGGCGTTATGCGGCGGCATTCGGATATGCTGTACTGGCGATGACCACTATCGCATCCCTGGCATTGCTGCTTTCCGCATTTGCCGACAACAGCATAGGGCCTATAATCAGTACTATGGGCATTGTAGTTGTGCTCACCATATTATCTAACCTGCAAATACCTTTGTTCAATCATATTAAGCCTTACCTGTTCACAACACATACGATAGGATGGAAAGGATTTTTTGATGAGCCTGTGCCCTATGCGGCCATTGCCCGTTCGGCAATGGTGCTGATCTTATATACTCTGGGATTTTTAGTCACCACCATATTTTATTTTAACCGGAAAGATATCAAGTCATGAAAAAACATTTGTGGTTATTGTTTTTATGTTTGTATTCCCTGCCCGTTTTTGCGGGAGACGCTAATGAACTGTTTTACGCCCTCCGCACAAAAGTACTTTCTGTAAAGGACTATACGGCTGATGTGAAAATGAAAATTGATGTTACCTATATGCGCATACCTGAGCTTAAAGGGACTCTCTATTTCAAAAGCCCCGATAAACTGCGCTTAGAGAGGCATGGCGGACTTTCTGTTTTCCCTAAAAAAAATATTAACCTTACATTGGTCAACCTGATACCCGCCGGCCAGGTAATGGTGCTGGACATGGGGTATGCCACAAGAGCAGGGAAGAAAGAGCGTATATTAAAAGTAGTGCCAGAGGACGACCAAAGCAATATTGTGCTCAGCAAGATATGGGTGGATGAAGAAAATATGCTGGCGCTTCGTACCGAAACAACTACCCGCAACGATGGTACCGTAATCATGGATCTTGAATTTGGCAATTACATACCTTACGCACTGCCCGACAAAGTGACGATACTTATGGACGTAAAAGATTACAAACTACCAAAGGGCATGGCAATGGATTACATTAGCGAAAATGAAGTTGAAAGTAAGGCAAAGGCCAGCAAGGGCACCAAGGGCTCTATTCAGATAACCTATCTTAAATATGCTGTGAATACAGGGCTTTCTGACAATATTTTTAAGCTTAAAGGAAGAAATGAGGAGGAGAATTAATTGGCGTTAACTGGCTATTGAATACAAACGAAACCGGGACTTTCACATCTTTCCTGTACAGGAATCCTTATTCAAAAAAACTACTCAAAAGAAACTAACTTAACAGAAGTGATTAAGTTCAATACCTGCATTGACAAAGGTCATTCAAACCCTTGTTTTGAGGTGATAGTTTTGCTGTACAATATTTAAGATACTCCGTCTGGCGTATTGTACACTTTAGCGCGACTTTTAAACAATGGGAATATGTACACTTATGCATATATTGTGGGAGCACTGATACCATTTCCTTTATGGGTTGTGTTTTTCGCCAGAAGAAAAGATTTACGCAAAGAAATGATAATGGTAGGTACAAACGTAGGTTTAATCGCTATTATTACTGATTTTACATGGACACAAAAAGACTATTGGAATCCTTTAAAATATATATCTGTCTCCAACTTTACCTGGCAGGAATTTTTGGTAGGTTTCATTTTAGGGGGCATACTGGCGGTCCCTTATGAGGTCTTTTCAAATAAAGAAATTGAGGTGTCAAAATTCGATCTGAAGAGATCAATGTTTCTTTTATTTACAATACTTTCGTCCTTTTTTATTTTTACCAATTTACTTAAGATCAATTCGATCTATTCAAGTATCATAGGCCTTCTGATGAGTTTTATATTGGTCTTATTCACAAGAAAAGATCTGTTGATAAACTCGTTCGTAAGCGGGCTTTTGGCCCTCATGGTTTCAGTAATATTATATTCGGTCTATCTGATAATTTACCCTGATATTTTTTACGACTGGTGGCTGCTAAACAATATATCCGGCATATTTGTCTGGAAAATCCCGATCGAGGAGTTAATATGGTTTACGTCTTTCGGAATGGTTGCCGGGGCAAGCTACAAATTCTCTCATTCAGAATAGGAAAGTCCTGTTCATGATGCTAAATCCATAATAACATTTCATTATCAAAAAATACAGCTTCAAATAAAATAAGTTTCTTAGGTTTATTAATTATTTATTTAATAATAAACCATATGGCACTTACAGAATTTGAATACAGCATCTTAGATAAGGTAATACCTACACAATCATTAGGTGATGGGCTGGTGCTGAAAACCTTTATCAGGAGACTTGTGGAAAATGAGAAGGCTAATATATTGAGCAAAGAAAATATGACGGAGCATAATTTTAAACTATTACAATCACAAACAGCTAATAACCTTTTTCAGTATTTAAGGGATAATGAATTCCTGGGTGAAAGAGAAGGTGCCGTATATTTTCTAACTGAAAAAGGTAAACAATTGAGAAGGCAAGGCTCTCTTGATAATTATATATCATGGCGCAAGGCGCAAGGCGAAATAATCAGGGATGAACTTACCAGAACAATGAACCAGGGCTACCTTGAGGAGAAGCAAAAAGTTGTTAAAAATGAGCTTCAGCAAATAAAAAGAAGAAGTTATGCAGTGTATATTATTCCTCTCATAATCCTTGTATTCATTGGCCTTGTGCTGCATTATTATAAGTTTTTTTAAAAGGCTTTAGCGTCTGTTGACTTAAGTAACATTACCGATAATAGAGTGGTTGGGAATAAATTATCCATACAACAAATGACAACTCCAGGTTTGAGCACCATTTTCCTATGTCACTATTCCTAACCTGGACAAGCCAGAACCAAAAAGGAAAATACCTAACTTTATAGCAAAAAGTTGGAACTGCTTACCAAACGCTACAGAGATAAAATTTCCGGTGTATTAAGGTGCTACGACCGGAGAG
>CAISOH010000110.1 GCA_903887005.1 uncultured Bacteroidota bacterium
GTTATAAATCCAATATAAAATTAATGAAAAAATATTTTTCTAAACAAAAAATTTTTAATTATATTAATTCATATTCAAATTGATTTACGATTGATAATAATAATGTATATTGATATTATAGAACTGTATTTACTTTTTTAGTAAAATATTGGAAGACATCCTCATTATGAATTTATATTGGAATCTCTTCTGATAATCAATACTATTATATAGAAATTCAAAACTAACACAGGCAAAAAAGGTAATAAATGTACAAATGTATCCAATCCAATATATGCATAAGGTAATGTAATAAATTATAATCAACAGATAATGATCAAAACCGGCTATTGCCCTTCTATTCAACGTGAAAAAGGAATATCTGCATAAATAAACCAATAATAAAACCTATCAAAAAGGCTTATAACTTTGCTCCGGTTTTAATGATCAGCATAGAAATAATTAATTTAGAGACCTATACAAAGGAATTAACAATAATATTGTAGCAGCAGGCATGGCAGCGACGATATTTACTTCAAAATTTATTTACCACTTAAAATCCGGTTTGATGTATAAGGCTATAACGGTACTATTATTTTTCTATATAATTCCTCATCAGCTTCAATCGCAAATAGTACCAAAAGAAGGTAGTACGCTGCATTACAGGCTGATAGGGTTTTCATTTCCTGCCAGGGCGCAACCTGGTAAATACAATATTGAAATTGCAGCTGGTAATTATTACTCAGAAGATTCTTTTATAAAGCATATCATCAAATCTGTTGACGCCCGTAATAACAAAATAATTGCGGAAGTTCCTTCATTTGGCGCTCCATATACATGGCGTAGTGTTTTTACAGCTAACAACTCAACAATAATAAATAGTGCCCTGCACCATTTTAGCACTAAAATTATTCCGGGGGTAAATCCGGACAGAATACGCTTCAGAATCCTGAAGCCTGCGAAGAAATATCAAAACGCCCTTGTGTTTTTAGACGCGAACAAAGCTATGTACGACATGAGCGGCAACCCGGTATGGTACCTGCCAGATATTGAAGGGCTGATCAATGAAAATTCCGAGGTACGTGATCTCAAGCTTTCTCCACAAGGAACAATTACCTTTATACTTGATGATAAGCGTGCGTATGAAATAGATTATAATGGGAATATTTTATGGAAAGGGCCAAATAATGAAAATGACGATAATGATATTCATTACCACCATGAATTCACCAGGCTTGCCAATGGCAATTATATGATATTAGGCACTGAATCCGTGCTGTTAAAGCTAAAGTATTACTATCCGAAAGACAGTATCGCCATAGTATCTGATACAACAGCGAAAAGGGACAGCAATACCTATTATCCGACATTCCCTTTCGGAATGATCACCGAATACGACAAAAAGGGCCAAGTAGTATGGTCGTGGAAAACTTCTGAAAACCTGGATAGGAATGGCCTTTATTATTATAGCCCCAAACGGAGCAGGAACAGGTTCGACGTTCATCTGAATGCTTTCTTTTTCGACGAAAAAAATAAACATATTTATTTAGGCTTCAGAAATATCAGCTGGATAATAAAAATACAATACCCCGGTAGAAAAATAATGAACGTTTACGGCGAGATAATGAAAAAAGGCATTCCGCAAAAGGGCAATGATCTGTTTTATGGCCAGCATAGTATCCGGCGGTCATCAGACGGGTATTTATACGTTTTCAATAATAATGCTTACAGCCTGAATAATCTTCCGGACATCACGCTGTTTAAGGAACCGTCTCCCGGGAATGGCAGGCTGGAAAAAATATGGGAATATAAATGTACAGCAGATGGTGAGAATGAACTGAATGGAACGGTCTATGGATTTACAACAGGCGGGAATGCTGTGGAAATGCCTGACCACTCCCTGTTCGTATCAATGAATGACCCGTATGGTAAAATATTTATCGTAGGCAGGAATAAGGAAATATTATGGAGCGGCATTGCCGAAAAATGGATGCCGTCTGAAAAAAAATGGAAGACAATGACGCAGTACCGGGCAAGCATTATCAGTAGCCCTAAAGAAATCGAACGCCTTATCTGGAACGGAATGAAAAAGTAAACCGGCACAGGTCCGGTAATTCACTGCTTTCCTTTCACTTGCACCAGGTAATCAACAATTTTACCCGCAGTAACAGAATCAACAGGAGCGTGATACCTTTCAATCATTTTATTTACCTCCGATTCCCAGGTTTCCGGGGGAAATCAGGTTGCGTACTAATATATTTCAGGGAATGGCAAATGGAGCAATAGGATGTAAATTCAGATTTGCCCTAATGTTCAGGAAATTCAAAGAATTCAGGCCAGATATTCATTTCCTTGGGCCTGGATATGGCAATCAGATGTTATTACCAAAGAAGGCAAAAACATTCCTGTTTATGTGGTTTGCTTGGTAATCAATCTGGGTTTTATTGACGGCTGGTATGCTTCCATTTTTTCCATCAGTTCTTCCATAGATTCACTGATGAGCAAGGTCGCGTTTACACATTCGTTTAGAAAACCTTCCTGTACCATATTATCAGATAATGCTTTCAATGCATCATAATAACCGTTTACGTTGAGCAGGCCAATGGGCTTGCTATGCAATCCAAGCTGGCTCCAGGTAAGCATTTCAAACAGTTCTTCCATAGTGCCCCACCCACCCGGCAGGGTGATGACGCCATCGCTCATTTCATACATCTTTATCTTGCGCTCATGCATGGTATCTACCATGATTAATTGCGTCAGCGCTTCATGCACCACTTCAGTTGTTTTCAGAAAATAGGGAATCACCCCAATTACCTGGCCGCCCAGCTCCAGAGCGCCTTCCGCAAGTGCACCCATAAGTCCCACTTTGGCGCCTCCGTATATGATGCGGATATTACGGGTAGCTAGCATTGCGCCAAGATTATATGCAGCCTCCCTGTAACATTCGTTATATCCTTCTCCCGATCCGCAAAAAATAACTACGCTTTTCATTAGCCTGATTGTTATGTCAAAAATAAAGGGATATTTCCATAATTACTATTGTATTTTGATTAACCGGTAATATATTTAATTAAAACCCCGATATTGTATCGCTGAACAAGGAACAGTTTGTTTCGGTTTTTTAATAAAAAATCCCGCCTTTCAGCGGGATGATTACATTTTATACGATCATCAATACTCGTCCTCATTAAAAAAGAAGTCTTCCTGGGTTGGATAATCAGGCCATATATCTTCAATGCCTTCGTATATCTCACCTTCATCATCCAGTTCCTGGAGGTTTTCAACAACCTCAAGCGGTGCGCCTGACCTGATTGCGTAATCTATAAGCTCGTCTTTTGTGGCAGGCCATGGAGCGTCTTCTAAGTGGGAAGCTAATTCAAGTGTCCAAAACATATTATAAATATATTATTTTTATTGTAATTCTCGCAAATGTAAGGTAAAATTTAAAATTCAAAAGCCAAATTTCAAAAGATATCATTATTAACAAAAAAATTACATTTCAATTATTGTAAATATAGCTCCAGTTATTTTTCTATTCCATTAATAGATAACTTGCGCATAATTATTTTTTTCAGTAAATGTTTCATTAAAGGGGTTTAGGATTTTTATGCTTTCCGCCAGTCATCTTATCAAGAAGTATTCCGCGTTTACTGTAGTTAATGATGTATCATTATCGGTAGCGAAAGGAGAAATAATTTCAATTGTCGGACCATCGGGGGCCGGTAAAAGTACCTTACTGCACCTGATAGGAGCATTAGATAAGCCTGATAGCGGAAGTGTATTAATAGACAATGTTGACATTTTGCAACTCCCCCTTAAAAAACAGGCAAAATTCCGCAACAGCCATCTGGGTTTTGTTTTTCAGTTTCATCATTTGCTGCCTGAATTCAGCGCAATAGAAAATGTATGTGTGCCATTATGGATAAAGGGCACAGACAGAAAAGATGCCGTATTGCAGGCTACAGAAATGCTGAATGTAGTGGGCCTTGGCGGCCGGCTTAACAATAAACCATCCGAACTATCAGGTGGCGAGCAGCAACGTGTAGCAATTGCGCGGGCGCTGGTAACAAAGCCATCAGTAGTAATGGCCGATGAACCTACCGGCAACTTAGACAGCGCTAACGCGCATTCTCTGCATAACCTCTTCCTTCAGCTAAGAGACAAATTCGGCCAGACATTTATCATGGTCACCCACAATGATGCCCTCGCAGTTATGACCGACCGCACATTGACGATGCAGGATGGCAGGATTGTTGATGAGAAAAAGAATTAGCCTTATAGAAATTCTCCAGGTGAACATCTCAGAACTACCTTGTTTTAACCAGAAACAAAAAATTGAAAACAAGGTATAAATGGCTTTCAGCTTAAATCCCGACATTTGCAGCCATGAAGAACCTGGGTTCCCTCAATAAATACTTTGTCAAGTACAAATGGCGGTTGCTGTTGGGATTGTTATTTGTGGCGGTTTCCAGCAAGTTCGCGGTAATGCCCGGAAATGTTGTTCAGAATATTCTCGACCAGGTGCAGAAAAAGATGGTGGCCAAAGGAAATGAGTCGGAAATACTTGCATTGGTGATTAAAGGTGGAGTGACGCTGCTGGGACTGGCTTTATTACGCGGCCTGTTTATGTTCATGATGCGGCAAACAATCATTGTGATGTCGCGGCATATAGAGTATGACCAGAAAAATGAAATATACAACCACTACCAGCAATTGAATACACATTTCTATAAGGCGCACTTTACCGGCGACCTTATGAACCGCATATCAGAAGATGTATCACGGGTTCGCATGTACACCGGGCCGTCTATAATGTACTTTACATCTGTTGTATTTCTGGCTGTATTCTGTATCTGGGATATGCTGCAGGTAAATGTAATGCTCTCATTTTGTGTAATAACGCCCCTGCCTTTACTGGCATTTTCCATTTACTTGGTTAATAAGGTCATTTTTAAAAAGAGCACAAAGATACAGGCGCAGCTATCCACGCTCACTACTACGGCACAGGAGTCTTATTCCGGCATCCGTGTAATAAAATCTTTTGTGCAGGAAAAAAATATGATGCGGTTCTTTGACATCAACTCTGAACTATACAGGAAAAGCACTATTAATCTGTCACTGACAGAGGCAATCTATTTTCCAGCTATGAACTTATTTATCGGGCTGAGTATGCTCAGCACCGTATTGATAGGCGGTTATTTTGCCATCAGGGGACAAGTCACTACCGGGAATATAGCGCAGTTCGTTATCTACATCAATATCCTCATGTTCCCTATCTCCAGCATCGGTATGGTGGCGAGTATGACGCAGCGTGCCGGGGCCTCACAAAAAAGAATTGATGAATTCCTGGACACAAAGCCGGAAATAGTAACGCCGCCGGATGCTGTTAAGCAACAATTGAACGGCGCTGTTGAATTTGCAAATATAACATTCACCTACCAGCATACCGGGATAACTGCATTGCAGCATTTTTCCCTGAAAATAAAAGCAGGGCAAAAGGTGGCTATCATTGGAAAAACAGGCTCAGGCAAGTCCACGCTTGCGCATTTGTTGTTGCGGATGTATGATACAACTTCAGGTGAGTTGCTGTTAGATGGCATAAACATTAAAGCCTGCGACCTGAATCATTTACGAACACAGATAGCTTATGCGCCGCAGGAAGCCTTGCTTTTTTCCGATACCATTTATAACAACATAAAATTCGGAAGGGATGATGCCACTGAAGCAGAGGTAAAAGAAGCTGCACGGATGGCCGACCTCGATAAAGACATAACCTCTTTTGCAAAAGGATATGAAACCATGATAGGAGAGCGCGGGGTCATGCTTTCAGGGGGGCAGAAGCAGCGAATGGTGCTGGCAAGGGCTATTTTAAAGAACAGTAAGATTCTTATCCTCGACGAATGTCTCTCTGCTGTGGACACACAAACAGAGAAGACCATACTCGCAAACCTGCAAAACTATCTTATAAACAAAACCACCTTTGTTATCACGCACCGCATCTTCACCAGCTGGACATTCAACCAGATCATTATTCTGGATAATGGGGCAGTTGCAGAGCAAGGCACACATGACGAGTTGATGACACTAAACGGGAGGTATGCGAAATTATACAGGCACCAGACTGGTTGAGTTGAACTAATAAATCTCGCATTTTTATTACCTTTAGTGTTATTCGAGTTTTATATCATTCTAAATTCTAAATTTATGAACAGAAAATTAACTATACTCTTGGTATTGATAATGTTCATTTTGACTGGCTGTCCCTTGATTACAATTAATAGTATTGATAATGGGTCTTTTGTTGTTCCGGAATACTTGCCTGGGAAATGGACTCAATTAGATAAGAATGGGAAAAAGGTTGATAATTATGTTATCAGGCCAATAACTAAGAATAAGAAAGGGATCGTACAATGCAATAAAATATACAAAAAGAACCAGGACACAACTTTGGATTATAAAATAATTATGAGTGAAATTGAGAGTAAGGTCTATATTAATTTGTATTCCCCATTTCCTGATAATGCAAATGAAGAAGATGTATCGAATAATAGTGTACTTTATGGGTATTATATTTATGAATTTAGAAGAGTCTCGGATAGAGAATTTACACTATCAGGAATAAAAGCAAATTCTTTAAAAAAAGATGCTACGCAGTATGAAATAATAGATTTTTTAAAAAGGAATAAAGATAACCAGGATATTTATGACCCCAATGATTTTTGTCGATTTAAAAAATTATGAAGAAAGTAACATCTCTCTAAATAAACTTATTATCCTTTGCTGCTTTTATAGCATCGGCCTTTGAATGGACGTCGAGTTTGTGGTAGATGTTCTTGATATGGGATTTTACGGTTTCAAGGTCTATGAACAGTTCATCCGCGATGCGCTTGCGGCTTTTGCCGGTGGCTATTTGTTCCAGTATTTCGGTTTCCCGGCGGGTGAGTGGAGTGGATACATTTCTTTTGAAGGAAGTTATGACCATCCGGGCGATGTGAGCGCTCATTGGGCCGCCGCCATCCATTACTTCATGTATAGCCGCAACTATTTTTTCAGGAGGCGTGTTTTTTGTAAGGTAGCCGGCAGCTCCATTACCCAAAGCGCGGAATATGAGCATCTCCTCCTCATAGACGGTAAGTATAAGAATATGCGTTTCTGGCAATATTTTTTTTAACTTTGGCAATCCCTCTATCCCTGATATGCCAGGCAGCTCCACATCAAGCAATATCACATCAGGGTCGTCATGGGCTGTTTTTTTCAGCGCATCCTCACAGGACGAATAAGTGGCAACGATCTTATAACCGGGTGTATTGCCAATGAGAAAAGCATAACCTTCCCTGATGGTCTCATCATCTTCTATAATGACTACCCGTATATCCAGGTCGCGTTTCATATTATGGTATTTATGTAAAGTTCCTTAATTTTCATTTATACAATATCACCTGTTTAGCGGTATTTTAATAGGTTTAAATTAGCTCCCTTTAGGGTTGGGGTTTACCTGTTTAGCGGTATTTTAAAGGTTAGATTGATGATCGTTCCTTTATCTTTTCTTGAATCAATATACAATCTGCCATTAAGCCTTTCTGCACGGATATGCATATTGTTAAGCCCATTGCCTCTTTTTACAGTCTGCTGGTCAAAACCCTGTCCATCGTCTTTCATTACTAACTGCAGCACATTCCTGTTTCTCAGGCTCACATGGATAGATACGTTCCTGGCCTTTGAATATTTCAGGCAGTTATTCAATGCTTCTTTGAATATCATTATGAGGTTTCGGCTCATATCCATCGGCAGCCTGAAATTGCGCCATTTTTCATCAGTTCCTGTAAATGTAAAATTCACCTCAGTATCCTGGAACAATTCCCCGCCAAAATCCCGGATGCGGTGCAATATCTCGTAAAGGCTGTCGTTAGATGGTTTCAGCGACCATAAGATATCCCTTGTACCGCTATATAGCTGGGCGGTATTATCTTCTATTTGCCCTAATATCCTGATTGTATCAGGAGTCGGCGTTATTTTATTTTTGAGGACATTAGTCAGAACATTGATACGGGTAAGCTTGTTTCCAATCTCGTCATGAAAATCCTCCGCGGTGCGCTGCCTTATAATGGCTTGCTCTTCCGAACGGAGTTTTGCCAGCAGCCGTAGCCTTCGTTGCTTTCTGCTGCTAACCATATACTGTATCAGGATGCCGGATAAAATGCAACCCAGAAGCACAGAATAACGGAACCATTTGGCTTTTTGGAAAGGAGTAATGATTTCAAAAGAATAGGTTAATTCCGGGTCTGCCTGCCCTTCGGCGCCCTTGCACTGCACACGAAATATATAATTGCCGGGCGGCAGCGAAGAATAAGTTACTGAATTGGTGGCTGACCAGTCCGACCACGGCGTTTCGAGGCCGTCCATGCGGTAACGGTACAGCACCTGCTGCGCGCCGCTGAGCGTTATGGCCTGGAAAATAAAAGCGATATTGTTCTTCTGATAGGGCAGGTGCAGATTGTAAGGTATGCCATACCAGTTATCCGTACTGTCATAGTAACTAAGGTCTATCGTATTTTCCCCGGTAAGCTTCACAGACTGCAATACTATACTCCTGGGCGCAGATGATACTACCGCGGTATGTGGCTGGTAATGAAGCGCGCCATTTGTTGTTCCAAACCAGATACTGCCATCCGGTAGTTTTAATACGGAATTCAGATTACTTTCCATGCCGGTTATTCCCTGCACTTTTCCATAAAAGGAGATTTGCGGTTCATCCCGCTCATTCATCTTTATCCTGTGGATGCCAAAGCCTGTACCCGCCCAGATATTCCCGTCATTGTCCGCAACAATATTATAAATGAAATCAGATCGCAGCCCGTTACTTTTATTGATAACAAGCGATCCATGTGTTTCCATATTATAGCGGATTACGCCATTGTCGCTGCTACCCATCCATAAATATTTCCCTTGTAAGACAAAGCATTTTACAGAAGAACTATCAATTGCAGGGGTTGTTTTAAAGTCAGTTACATTTCCGGCATTATAGAGCAGAAGCCCGTTATCAGTAGCTATCAATACGCTATCGCGCCCTATTGTAAGAAATGAAACAACGAGAGCATTTTCCGGAACTGTTTTAAAACTATCGTGTTCTAATAGAATTGCTCCGTTGGAGAAGCCTATCCATAAACGCTTATCGGGGTCTTCATAAAGACAGGTAATGACATTGGAAGGAAAATGGCGGTCTGGCGCCTCGTATTGCCGGAATGTTTCGTGTTCATAAGACCATAGCCCCCTGCCGCGGGTGCCTATCCAGAGTTTTGAGTTATGGGTATAGCATAGAGCCGTAATGGAAGGTATTGGGTTAGAGGGGAAAGATAGGGTACTTACTTTCCCGTCTTTGAAAATGTACAACCCTGCGTCATAAGTACCAAGGAAAAGAGAGTCGCGTTTGTTCGACGCTATGGCCATTACCTGCGCGCTGGGTAATCCCATTGTTTCATCGAGGCCCGTAAATTGCGTTCCTGAAAACCTGAATATTCCCTGCCCGTCCGATGCCATCCATACATTGCCTTCCGCATCGGTGAGCATATCATAGAAATAGTTATCGCTGAGTCCATTGTGTTTGTTATAGAACTGTACCGTATTACCGGTTACTTTCATCACACCGCTATTTGTGCCTAACCACAATGCTCCGGCCCTGTCCTGAGCAATGGAAAATATGGATGGTATTATTGTTTCGGGAGGCCAGTTAAGTACCTGGAGTGAAAGCTGGTTGTTCTCAATTTTATATAATCCCTGGTTAGTAGTTACCCAAACCTGCCTGTCCCTGTCTCTGAATATATGATAAACGCCGGGTGGCTTTTGCTCCGGGGGATAGGTAAACTTTAAGGTGTCCCAGGTATTGTTGGAATAGTGGTAAACAGATCCTTCCTTTGCTATCCATAAACCATCTTTTTCAACCATAATTGAGGACACGGCTCCTGTGATAAGGCCAGGCGTCATAAAGTACTTTATTTTACCCCTGGTTATGAAATAAACGGAGCCCTGCGCCCGCCACCATACGGTATCGCCTGCTATTTCTATTTGCTGGGTATTGTATATTGTTCTTGTCGTTTGTTGCTGCATCTTATAGTGAACAAACGCTTTCCCATTGAATTGGGATATTCCTGTGGGACTTCCAATCCAGATGTTCCCCTGCGTATCAACAGCAACTGCATTTACAATATTACTAAGCAGGCCGTTTCGTACAGTATAGTTTGTAAAATTTCTGCCATCATAACGTGAAAGCCCGCCCAGCGTGCCGATCCATAAATTGCCTGTCTTGTCCTGCGCAAGGCAGGTAGCCTGCGACTGCATCAGGCCGTCATCCACACTCAGGTTATGAAACGGATACCGCTGCGCATACGCCTCCCTTGCAAATAAGATATAAACAATAATAAAGAGTATCCTTCCGGCCCGTTTCATAATTGTAGTGTGAAATTAACCCTTATAAAGATATTCCTTGACTACTTAAATAAAAAACCCGGCAAATGATAGCCGGGTTTAATGTTGAAACAAAATATTGCTTAAGAAGTTTTCTTGGGAGCTTCGCTAGTTCCCTTGTTAGCATCTTTGTCTTTACATTCTTTGTGGCAATTTTTCTTGTCTTTGCAGCAGGCAGAAGATTTGGTGCATTTTTCCCCTTTCTTCTTGCAGCATGATTTTTCCTGTGCGAAGGCGCCGCCGGATATCATGAATGCGGCAACTAATAATAAAGTGAGTTTTTTCATTTTTTTTGCGATTTAGAAAGTAAAAATAAGGAATAAATCACAAATAGCAATTACCAGCAACTATAATACTAACATAGGAACAGTAAAATTAACAAAATCTTGTTATATATGCCTGTATTACTATTTTCTTTGTGCAGGATTTTGCCACTCTTCAAACTCCTTACGATTACTACCTATTGTGCTCAAATTATTTCGGATAATAAATTCAGGTATTGGGTCAACATGTGTTTGTAGAATGACCGGCCTTAACATTCCTTCTTTCCACCATTTTTCATGCCCTCCTTCTGTCTTTAATAAGAAACAAGCCTTTATGTTTAAGGTAATTTCTAAAAGAATTTAAAGGAATGTTTTTTATTGCCATCGTAATTGTTTGTATCTGCAATTAATAAATTAGCCAACTGCTATTCACGATGTAAAAATATATGGCTTATTGTTAAAGGGATTTGCTATGAGCTACTTTTTTTCCTGGTAATACAAAAGAATTAAAGTAGTTCTTACGCAGAGGGCTGGGATCTTTTATGAAAAAGCAGGGAATCGTACATTGGTGCTTAGTTTCTTATAATCAAATTTTTCAAAGACTCTTTTGAAATTATTATTATGCTCCAATAGCTTGGTTACAGGGGGGGGGATGATATTTTTGCGGAGATTTTTTGTAATATGCCAGCCAAGCCGTTTAAGATCTTTTTCAAGAGTTTCTTTTTCAACTGAATGATCAAAGTATTCAGCCATTACATATTTGTAACTGTCTATCGCTTCCTTTTCATTATAACCATATCCAGACAAATCAAGAGAAGGGCAATAGCATATTATTGTGCCACCTTCTTCAAAGATAATAAGCGGGAGTTTTATATTAGTCCCTTTATGACTGCTTAATTCCGATTTACTCTTAACGCTCATGAAGAGGCTGGTTTTATCTTACAAAGTTAAGAAAATTTAATAAAACAGATTTTGCGAAAATAATGTCTTATATCTATGCGGATTTTTTTCGTCAATTATAGATTGCCACTTAGCGGTATGGAGCTGAAATTTTATTCTTCTGCGAAGCCCCGGAACAAGGTCCCGCATTTTGCGGGAGGGGTTTGGGGTTAATAATGAGCCAATACAGTTACACCTCCTTGTACTATATCCCCGATTTTCACATCCACTTTCGTACCAAGGGGCAAAAACACGTCCACACGCGAGCCAAAACGGATAAAACCAAACTCTTCATTTTGCTTTACCGTATCACCTTCATTTATGTAATACTTGATACGCCGCGCCATAGCTCCGGCTATTTGCCTTAGCAGCAGGTCGCCATTGTCATTGCCTATAACTATTGTAGTACGTTCATTTTCCGTTGATGATTTGGGATGCCAGGCCACCAGAAATTTCCCGGGATGATACCTCATGTATTTTATTTCGCCACTTACAGGGTTACGGTTCACATGTACGTTTATTGGCGACATGAAAATTGATACCTGCAGGCGTTTATCCTGGAAGTATTCGGGTTCGTATGTTTCTTCTATAACCACTACTTTGCCATCAGCAGGACAAATTACTTTGTCTTCGCCATGCACCATATTTCTGAATGGCAGGCGGAAAAACGCAACCACCCAAAACCATACAAGGAAAAGCAGGAAAGTGATCACAGCTGTCAGCCAGAAATAGGAAGTGGGGATATAATGGCCCGCCAGCCAGCCCAGACCTATCCACAATATTGTAGCAATAATGATGTATCTATATCCTTCGCGATGAATTTTCATGTGTCAAAAATTGGTTCCGCTGCAAAGGTAACTTTAAAAATGAATGGGTGTAGCCCATTGATTCACCGCATAAAATAAAACGTATAAACAAAAGCAAACGGCGCTGCAATCAGCAAAGAATCAAATCTGTCGAGTGCGCCGCCATGTCCCGGCATCAATGCACCTGAATCTTTTACGTCTGCCATGCGTTTCAGTTTTGATTCCAAAAGGTCGCCTATTGTTCCTGCTATAGTAGTAATTAATGCAAGAATCATCCAGTGTACTAACCCGTAAGTGCCGGAAAAATACCCATAGATACCTGCACCCGCAATAGTCAACAGGATACCGCCAATAACCCCTTCCCATGTTTTCTTGGGTGATATAGGGGAGAATGATCTTTTACCTATAAACGAACCAACAAGGTATGCCATGGTATCATTGGTCCATATCATGAGTATTACCGCTACTGGCAAAATAAAATTCTGCATTTCCATTTTCATAAGCAACAGCATTGGTAAGGTGATATAAAGTATGCCTCCAAACGATTGTAACATGGCGGGAAGTGAACTTTTTTTCCGTAAGGTACTCAATAGAAAAAGGAAGGCGGGAAACAGACAAATAGAAGTTACAGCAAAAATCAGCACAATATCAAGGTGACCATACGTAATGCTATGACTGAACATTACTGATATGAGAGAAACGAGTATTATTCCTGTTGCCTGGATTGCTGTTGGCAACCACTTTGGCCAAAAAGTTTCTTTGTCTATTTGTTGCATCAGTCTGAAATATTCTCTCAGGCATAATCCGTTAATAAGGCATACAAGCGCATAAAAAGCCCATTCATTCCATAGCAGGCCTGTGAGCATAATTGCCGCAAACACTATTGCGCTGCCGGTACGCTTATAAAAAACTGGTAAGTTAAGTGCCATTTCTGTGTTTGAAGGGATAAAAATAAGCGATAAAAATCAGTAATGCTGAAAATTGGGGATAGATTAGTGCATTGGATTGAGTGTTTATACCATTTAAATGTCAAAAATCTGTGCTACTATATACCTTTGCGAACTTAAAAACGTTAATTGGAAACAGCGCCTTTGCGGCTTTGCGAGAAATTCTTTCGTGCCGTAATTTGATATACAATTGGTATTAGATGTCCCGCACCTTTTTAGGCCATTTCATTTAGTTAAGGAAAGGCGACCCCGAAAGGGTCAAATGTTTATATCAAAATGAACTAAAGGATCAGTCCGATGCCGAAAGTATCGTATGTTATATAGCTAAATAAAATCCCCGGTTATTACAAACCTGTATCCCCAGACTGGCACAAGCTTTTTCGGCCATATATGACGTGGTTCATCATGATTTGGTTCAACAGATTTATTTTAAATAACGATACTGTCTTTCTTTATCGCTTCAACCAGGCGGTTGTACCTCTTTTGCTGATTTTTCCTGAATCATAATTGCGCGAAAAAAAGAAGGTAACAGTCATAAAGATAAACCATAGCCGAATTGGCATAATAACTACTATTTATTACGAACCAATAAGCTAAAATAAATCCGCTCCTTAAATATCAGCGCTTTGAGAAAGTTCTTCTTCTGTAAAATCATCCGTCCAGTTTTCCGGTAATGGCGTTTTATTTTTTAGCAACAGGTAGAAAGAAATGCCAAATACTACTGCACCAATGGCTACAAGATAATATGGAACACCACCATTATTTTCAACAGCATTGTTCTTACTAAGGTACGACACCACAATTTGAAAACCATTGAAAAAGAGGTGTGCCGCAATACTGCACCACAGCGAACCGGTAAGGTTATAGATAACTGCTAATAATACACCGGCTAAAAAAATTGAAAGGTATCCGTAAATGTTGGTGTGTGAGTAGGCAAAAACTGCGGCTGTAAACAATATAGGAGCAACCATTGTCCGGCTTTTCTTTTTGGCAAATCTCATTAATATACCCCTGAAAAATAGTTCTTCTCCAAATGCCGGGATTATGGCAATCACAATAAATGTCCGTATAAAAGTTGCCGGTGTTGGCATATTCAGAAAGGCGCTCGTTATATTATCATTAGCCGCCTGGCTGGCTTTCACACTTGCACCAAAGTCTATATGGCTTATCCACTCTTCTGTCATTTGCAAAATAGGCATTGCGCCAAGCATAATAAATACCACTAAAACCAATTGGATCCATTTCCCGGGTTTCCTGAATCCTAAATATTTGGCAGGTTCAGGATGGGCTAGATAGGAAAAAAGCAATGCGGGTATTAAAAAGATGAACAAATTGAAGAAACCCTGCAATAGTATAGATACATTTATTAAAGCCGCCGGGCTATGAATGTCAATTACTTTCAATAGCTTTTCTAATTGGGCCAGGTTGTATGGAGTAAATTTAGGAATGAGTGCAAAAGCCATAGAACCCACAAACCCGATCATCGTCACTACCATCATCAAAAACATGAATAGCTGCATCCCCCAGGGATAAGAACGGAAATACTTCATTTTTAACAAAAATTAACTGCAAAGGTAACTGAAAGAAACACTTTGGCTTAATATTTGCTTGTTAAAAGATAGCCCTTAGATTGATTTTAATGCGTATATTTAACGCTGACGTTGTTATTTTGATTATTTTTGTAAGTTAGTATTCAAAAGTGTGCATGGAAGAAATAGTTGCAGGGCCATTACTTAGCCAGATAAATACGCCGGATGACCTCAAAAAGCTGGGCAAACATCAGCTTGTTCAGGTTTGTGATGAATTGCGCCAGTTCATTATTGACTGCGTGAGTGTGCATGGCGGACACTTTGGGGCCAGCCTCGGCGTCGTGGAACTCACGGTGGCTTTACACTATGTATTTAATACTCCCGATGACCAGCTTGTTTGGGATGTAGGTCACCAGGCTTATGGCCACAAAATACTTACCGGCAGACGAAGCGTATTTCATACCAACCGTAAATACGGCGGACTAAGTGGTTTTCCTAAAAGGAGCGAGAGTAAATATGATGCATTTGGGGTAGGCCATTCTTCTACTTCTGTTTCTGCTGCTTTGGGCATGGCTATTGCCTCTAAATATAAAGGAGAACACCACCGCCGCCACATTGCGGTTATAGGCGATGGTGCCATGACAGCCGGTCTCCCCTTTGAGGCGCTGAACCATGCAGGTGTCAGTGGTGCAGATGTGCTCATTATTCTTAACGACAATAATATGTCTATAGACCCTAATGTAGGTGCGCTCAAAGAATACCTGACAGATATTACAACATCCCATACCTACAATAAATTCCGCGACGATGTATGGAAATTGCTGGGTATGCTGCCCGCTGCGGATTTCCAGAGGCTGGCTTCAAAAATAGAAGCCGGGCTGAAAGGTGTGGTCTCCAAAAGCAGTAATCTTTTTGAAGCGCTCGGCCTGCGTTATTTCGGCCCTATAGACGGGCATAATGTGCTGAAACTTACAGAAACTCTGAAAGGACTTCATGATATACCCGGCCCTAAATTATTGCACATAAAAACAATAAAGGGAAAAGGATACGGTTTGGCTGAAAAGGATCAGACGTTATGGCATGCACCCGGCACATTCGATAAGATAACAGGAAAGATCAATAAGAAAATTATTAGTGTACCCGAGCCGCCCAAATACCAGGATGTATTCGGGCATACTTTAGTAGAGCTTGCCGAAAAAAATCCCCTTATCATGGGCATCACTCCGGCTATGCCATCAGGTTGCTCCATGAAATTTATGATGGACTTAATGCCCGGCCGCGCAATTGATGTGGGCATTGCCGAACAACATGCAGTAACACTGAGCGCGGGACTTGCTACCCAGGGCATGAAAGTATTCTGCAACATTTATAGCAGCTTTATGCAGCGTGCTTACGATATGGTAATACATGATGTAGCCATACAAAAGCTGCCGGTTATCTTCTGCCTCGACAGGGCCGGATTAGTAGGCGATGACGGGCCAACACATCATGGCGCTTATGACATAGCCTTTATGCGCTGCATACCAAATCTGGTTGTAAGTGCGCCAATGAATGAATCGGAATTAAGAAACCTGATGTACACGGCGCAATTGCCGGAAACTAATGTCCCTTATATAATTCGTTATCCCCGCGGACAAGGCGTGATGCCGCAATGGAGAACCCCATTTGAAAAAATTCACACAGGAACAGGACGCAAAATTTGCAACGGACAAGAGATTGCAATTCTAACCATAGGTCATCCCGGCAACTTTGCAATAGCAGCGTGTAAAATATTGTCAACGGAAGATATCTATCCTGCACATTATGATATGCGTTTTGTAAAGCCCATTGATGAGGCTATGTTGCATGAGGTTGCCCGGCAATACAATAAAATAATTACTGTTGAAGACGGGACTGTTGCAGGTGGTTTTGGAAGCGCAGTACTTGAGTTTATGGCAGCTAACAATTACACCCCGGAAGTGAAAATACTTGGCATCCCTGATCGTATAATAGAACACGGCAAACCAGAAGAACTTCATCGCGAATGTGGCTATGACGCAAAAGGTATCGCAGATGCTGTCAGAGAATTGGCAGGCGTAGATGCACCGGTTGATAACCATGCATAAAAAAATGGAAACTATTTATAGTTTCCATTTTTTTATATTTTAAACTGCGTTATTAACGATTAATATTTGACTTTAATTACCACCATCATGTGAATATGTAATGTAAACCGATACCATATCACCGGATATTTGTGTTACATTCTGAACATTTGCCGCCACCTTGGCATTAGGTAAAAGATTTAATGGAGCAAACGTTGCACCTGTAAGTGTAAATTGATAATCAAAAGCATAACCAGTGGGATCCATGAAATAAGAAGCCATGGAAGGTTGCTTTGTCATTAACTCACTCATACTGAAACGCATTACCAATACGTTCGGGTTAACAGAATTTACAAGGAAGGTAACACTTGTCATACCAATTGAAGATTGGTCCATAGTTGCAGATGTCCGGCAAACTCCTTTTCCAATACATGCTCCGCCATCTGATTGGGGATTTCCAAAAGTTACCCCCAATGTTACTGAGGCTGCATTTGTAAGGCCTGGTAATAATACCAATAATAATACGGCAATGAAACTAATAGTTTTCATTTTACCGGAAATCAGCGACTTTTTTTGTAATGGCTCTTTCATAAATTTTAAAGATAAGGATTTGATAATGTAAAGATAAGGTAAATTTTAGTTAAAAAAAGAACAATGTACTAAAAAATAATTAACAATGCAAAATAGAAATATCACACAAGGCAATAGATTTTTTCTATATTTATACATTTTAATAAAAGACTTATATAAAATTACTCTTTTGAACGATGTCGGCAAAAATTGTATTTAATTTGAATTAACCAAGAATAATAATAATATTGTCAAATTACGAAATATAAATCCAAATATTTTATCCTAAAATATTTGGATAATTTAAATAACATAGCGCATAACTTCAATTTTAATATTTCACAAATAAACATATGATAATTATTTGACAATGTTAATAAAAATTAAAGGAAATATGTTGGAATTTTCACAATTTTTTGTATTTTGCATTATTGAATATTCAAACTTTATTTTTTTAGGGGTTAAAAAAATTTGATAAAGCATAGACTATGCATACTTTTTACAGACATTGTATTGCTTTATCAGCGTTGTTAGTCGCAACGTTTCTATCATTTATTTCATACGCTCATCCCAATAAGTTCAAGGTTGACTCCATTAATGCTTTAGTTCAAAAATTATCTTCAGATACGGATAAAATCAAGACGTTTATCAGTATTGCTTCCGGGATGTCTTGTGAAGACTCAAACAATAAAATAATCGTCGCAAATGAGGCTAAAAAACTCGCTGAAAAAATAAAATGGCGCCAGGGCATATACAAGGCTAACAGAAAGTTAGGGGAAATCTATTTTAGTTGCCAGAAAAACTATTTTAAAGCTTTTGAAGCCTTTGAGGATAATGTAAAACTGGCAAATAACTATAAAGATACGTTGAATGCCGCTATAGCCCTTGAAACAATAGCCAAAGCTTATCAAAAACTGGGGCAATATCAAAAAGCCCTGGAATATTATAATAAGGTGTTGATAACAACAACAAACCCCGATATGCAAATGGGTGTTCTGGGGGATATGGGTGTTGTTTATAGCGAAATCGGAGATTACTCTAATGCGCTTTCTTCCTACAGAAGTTCTTTAGCTGTACTGGATTCGGCAGCAAAATTAAAAAATAATATTGCAGATCTGCAGGATACCCTCCAGACAGCTGGTCTGCAACTTAACATTGGCGATACTTACCTTGCTATGTCGCAGCCGGATAAGGCAATTAATAATTATGAAAAAGTACTGGTCTTGAGTGCTGCCATAAAGGATATGTATTTCCAAATCGCAGGCGCTACCGGCATTGGTAAAACATTTAAATTAAAAAATAACTTTCAAAAGGCCATTGAATATTATAATAACGCGCTCAATGAGTGCAGGGAAATTAATGACTTTGAAGATGAAGTAAAGATACTGAACGAACTCGCTAATACTTATCTTGAAACAAATGAATTCCCCAGGGCAATGGCTTACGCAGACAGCGCTCTGAGGCTGGCGGAAGAACAGCATTATATTTATCTTCCTTCTAAGTCCTTTACTACTTTAGGAAATATTTACTTAAAGCAGAAAAAATACGATGATGCAGTCTCCGTTCTTAAAAAAGCATTGGACATTTCTCAAAAAAACAATCTGCTGGAAGATGAAAGAGACGCCTGGTTTGCATTAAGCAACGCTTTTGAAGGTAAAGGACAACTTAAAGAATCAAAAGACGCATTCATGCATTATTATGCCACCAGGGATAGCATGTCTAATATTGAAAAGGAAAATCTGGTGATGCGAAAAGAACTGGAATCCGATTATAGAAGTAAGAAAATTATTGATAGTGTGAACCGGGAAAATGAGTATGAGAGAACAATTGCCAGCAATCGCAGTTACACTTATATTGGCTTTACCGGGCTTCTTCTTGGCTCGTTTCTGATCTTTTTTATTTTCCGAAATTACAACACAAAGAAAAAATATAATGAGCTGTTATCGGATAGGAAAAATTAATAGCTCCCTTCCACAATATTGCTAAATAAATTTCAGGCTATTCATATTATTATTGACCTCTAATAACCTGTAACATTGTTTTAAATACCTCTTCCTGGTTCAATAGTCATTATTTCTCGGTTAATATCCCGGCATGATTTTTAGGCTGTTATTATGGTATTGATAAGTTCCTCTTTCGTATAAGGATGTTCCTGCCTGGTAATTGTTTATTTGGTATGGTTTGAATTGGAAGGTATTTTTATTACCCTGTAATTCAAACCGGGCATTCAGGAATTTTACCGACCCGCAAAATATAATCATAGGACCAGTAAATATCAAAACAAAATAAAAACACTTAATTATAAAACTATGCCTTCATTAGCAGCAGTATCGAAAATTGATTTTCCTTTTAAAGTTGATCAGCAGGAAGTGAAACAATGTGCCAAAGCCTTATTTGCACCTTCTTTTCCCCAGGTGGAAAGAATGCTGGGCGCTTTTGATAACACAGAAATAAAAACAAGGAATTTTTGCAGACCGCTTCATTACTATGCCGCCCCCCATACATTTGAGGAGCAGAATGCGGATTACATCCGGTTATCTCTTGAATATTCGGTGAAAGCGATTGAAAACTCTATTGCCTCCGCACAAATTAATAAGGATGAGATCACGGATATAATTTTTATTTCTACCACCGGACTTTCCACTCCGAGTTTGGATGCCCTCATCATTAACGAAATGAAGCTGCACCACAATATCAATCGTACGCCCATTTTCGGTCTGGGTTGTGCAGGAGGAGTCGCAGGTTTTTCTAAAGCCAGCATTTTGGCTAAAGCTAATCCCGATGCGGTAGTGCTACTCGTTGCGGTGGAATTGTGCTCTTTGACTTTTTTAAAAAATGATTACAGCAAAAGTAATTTCATAGGCTCGAGCTTATTTGCCGATGGAGTAGCTACCTGCATTATTACAGGAGATAATCATAAAAACAAAACAAAAAACGCAATTACCTTTCTCGCCACCCAAAGCAAATTGTATTACGACACACTGGATGTTATGGGATGGAAATTTCATGGTAAAGGATTTAAAGTTTTGTTTTCACAGGACATTCCAACCATCATCTCAAAAAATATCCATGACGATGTAACTTCATTTTTAGGAAAACATCAATTAGGACTTTCGGATATAAAGAACTTCATTTTCCATCCAGGTGGAAAAAAAGTATTAACCGCTTATGAAGAAGCTTTACCGGCTGAAGGCGATTTTCTGAAAAATACAAGAGAGGTAATGAACGATTATGGCAATATGTCGAGCCCTACAGTCTTGTATGTATTGGAAAGATTCTTTTCTCAGGGTTATGAAAATGGTTACGGATTAATGGTATCAATGGCCCGGGCTTTTCGAGTGAAATGGTTTTACTTCAAATGAACAATAACTGAAATGGCTTTTATTCTTTTTATTTCATTTATCATTCTTTTGCGGATCGGGGAATTACTACTTTCCAAAAGGAATGAAAAATGGTTGCTGCAAAATGGTGCAGTTGAATATGGACACCAGCATTATCCGTTTATTGTAGCGCTTCATGTTTCATTTTTAATCTCATTGATTATAGAATATTCCCTGCAGCAAACTACTTCTTACAGTTTGCTTCTGATTGTTTTTTATTTTTTATTGCTTGCATTTAAAACCTGGGTTATTTTATCATTAGGAAAATTCTGGAACACAAAAATTTACCACATTCCGGATATTTCTTCAATAAAGAAAGGTCCGTACAAATATTTTAAACATCCGAATTACCTCATTGTAATTGCTGAAATTGCAGTCATTCCATTAGCGTTTCATTTGTATTACACCACCATTATATTTACCATCCTCAATTTGATAATGTTGTTTGTAAGGATCAAAGAAGAAAATAAGGCTTTACAAATTTAAAAACCTGCAAACAGGATTTAGTAAAAGGACAAGAAAGTAAAAGAGTGTTGCTTAATAGCAGCACTCTTTTACTTCTGGTTTCAAAGTGATAAGTAAATGAGATTAAGATAGCTGCTTGCTTACATTCTTTTTAATTTCGGCAGCAGTTTTTGTAGTACCGTTTAGTATATGTTCTATTCGCTCGCGTGCATCATCGCTAAGCCCTTCAATTTCATTACTGAGCATGTCTTTCAGGTCAGCGAGCTTATCAGATGTATCATTGCCTATATTAGCCAGTTTCTGCTTCCATTTTTTAGCATTTATTCTGGCATTCTCTTCTATCTCTTCTCTTATTTCTCCTGCTTTGTCGGAAGTAAGTAATAATACTGCCGCTATACCTAAGCCGGCATACAGAAGATATTTTGTAGTACGCATAAAAAAATTGTTTTAGATTGTTAAAAAAATTGTTGTTAAATTGTAACAAATAGTATCATGTCACCTTGCAGCCATATCCGGTCACTTTATAAATTATCCGGATTCACTTGCCCATTATGAGGATGGCGGTGATGCGGTTTGTGCTTACCCCGGTATGCGGGGCTAAATGCTTTAATAGCATGGTGATCATTATTATCTTCATTACCATCTTTACTACCCCTTTTTATATACTGGTATAATTTCAATGCAGGATAATATAATAATGCTGCTGATACTGCGGCAATTCCGATTGCTTTCCAATTCGTTTTCATAATTTACACCTATTTAATTGTTCAATAATAAATACTATAATTCAACCTGTAAAATCAAGCCACCATAAAACAAATTGAACCAGTTGAATAGTTAATCAGATAGCTTTGACCTTTAGTACTGCCATGTGAGGGGGCAGTTGTTATTCCGATATTACCTTTTCTGATTCATAAAAAAATTCCGTTCAATGGAAGTCTTTTTAAGATGAACCGATTAACAGATTGCGGGCTCGTGTACTCTTTCGTTGATCATGAAAAGAAGATGGAGAAATTTCCATATTCCTGATGCCTGTTTAGCCAATATGACAAACCGGTGAAAACTCCACCCATCAGAACTTCCCAATATCTACACGTCTTCTATACACAAGCTTTTATTAAGAATATACTTCCTTATTTCAAGATTGCTCCAATCTCTTAATTTACCGATCCTGTTCTTATAAAACCTAATAAAAGCGACACGATAGCCAACACCAATAATATATGTATTATTGAACCTGCGCTGTAAACAAATGCGCCTAAAACCCATCCTATAATCAGGATAACTGCGATGATATACAATAGTGATCTCATAAAATTGTTTTTAATTTTACTAATAAGCATAAAACATTGTGCCACCAGAATATTGCGATAGCATAAAAAAATATAATCATGGAGACTCAAAGCCAAACACTAAATCGTCCATCAGTTACCGGGATATTTACAGGCACAGAAAGCACGGAACGTACTGATGATACAACTTATAATATGAATAAGAAATATTGGGTGGGTGCTTATTATTTTTTTACAAACCCTGATAGTAATTCCGACACATCAATATGATTACTTCTAACCAATTTCCAGATTCTTTTCTTTAGAAGCTTATTATATTTTTGAGATAGCATACCATTATTATAAAGAATAAGCCTTGATTTTTCCATTTTAATAACAGCTTCTTTAACTTCTTCAATGGATTCGTAAACTGGCTTTTCCATAGTGGTTAATCTTAAAAGAGTAAGGTGGCTATATACATACTACTTTAAACATCCTTCATTTTAAATCTCGTCTGATTTATCAGCTTTTATTTCTTAATGCAATATACAAATTGTTCAACTTCTTAGTTAGGGCTGCTGTTTAAGTCATGTCGCACTAAACTAAATAATAATTATTATATAATACTATTCATTAGTTGGAAACAGCCCACGCCCATATGAAAGGTTCTTTGGCTCAATCATTGCCCCGCCAACAAGGGTAACCTTTAATAGCTTTCCCCCAAAGTTCAGCGTGGAGCTATTTTTTGGCGTGCGGAGCATTTCGCCAAAAATCGCCTTTTCTTTTGGTACTTTTATTTTGGCGAAGCAAAACAAAAGTACGAGACATGGGACAGAGCAGTTAGATCAGTGCTACCAGTGTCTGCAGAGATTTTAAGGTCGTTATGATAGAACTCATGCATTTAATAGGACAAAATAGGCTGGAGATAAGCCTTGGATAAGGATTCGAATAATTTTCAGCAGATCCTAATTAAAGACTTTATAGCGGCTGTGATTACATCTATTGATGAGTATCAGGCTACCCGCTGATATTTATTATTGCATTCGCTTTATACCTGCAGTAATATTACTGCTTGTAATAAGCTTAATATGACAATTCTACAACAGGTACATTATAAAATGCAGGAACTATGCCAGGATAATAATCGTATTCCTATCGACACAGTTTTGCAGGAATTTGGGGATAATAATGCGCTCATTAAAAGCCAGATAAAGTTATTAAAGGACTTGAAATTTATTGAATTTGCAAACTGCAAAGAGGATATCATTAAACTTACGTTTATGGGTAAGTTTTCACACCTGCCAGCCAATGATGGATGCAATAGAAAAACAGTTTGCGAATTTGCCTGTAAATGAAAATTAATTATCAAAGAAGCATTTTTAAATGAAAACCATTAAAAACAATATTTTATGAAATCAGTAAAAGGATCAAAAACAGAAGTCAATTTATTGAAAGCATTTGCAGGCGAATGCCAGGCACGCACTCGCTATGATTTCTTTTCGGGCCAGGCAATAAAAGACGGGCTGGAACAAATTGCCGCCATTTTTGCAGAAACCGCGCTCAATGAAAAAGAGCATGCGAAAAAGTTCTTCCAGTTTCTGGAAGGTACAGAAGTGGAAATTACTGCCAGGTATCCGGCTGGTAAAATTGGCACTACTGAAGAAAATCTGAAGGCCGCTGCGGAAGGTGAAACTGAGGAATTCACAATTCTGTATCCCGAATTCGCGCGTATTGCTGAAGAAGAAGGCTACAGGGACGTTGCAATCGCCTTTAAACTGATAGCGAAAATCGAAAAGTCACATGCCGCCCGTTATGAAAAACTTTATAAAAATCTTGAAGAAGGAAAAGTCTTTAAGCGCGATGGAGTTGTAGTTTGGAAATGCCGTAATTGCGGGCATCTTCACGAAGGTAAAAATGCACCGGAAACATGCCCTGCCTGTCTGCACCCCCAGGCTTTTTTTGAAATCATGGAAAACAATTTTTAGGCATTAATTTTATCAGGCAGTTTAGTCCGGATAAAAAATCCATAAGTATGCAAATTTAAAATCCGGCAACAGGATTTGTTCCGGATTACAATCTAAAAAAACATACTCAATGACAACAAAACCCGCTACTGTAGCGGGTTTTGTTTTATCTATTCATTAATCCATTACGCAATTAATCAATTTCCACATTCACCACATTCATTAAGCCATTAAGCCATTACGCAATTGAGCCATTAAATTTACGCTTCCGCATAAGATTCCGTAGGCTCACAGGTACATACCAGGTTGCGGTCGCCATAGGTGTTGTTCACACGGGCTACGCTCGGCCAGAATTTATTGTGCTTCACATAAGGCAATGGGAATGCTGCATGTTGACGGCTGTATTTATGGTTCCACTCATCAGCGGTTATTGCGAATTGAGTATGCGGTGCGTTTTTCAGTGCATTGTCGTGCTTGTCAGAACGGCCTTCTTCTATGGCACGTATCTCTTCACGAATGCTCAGCATGGCATCACAGAAACGGTCCAGCTCACCTTTGTCTTCGCTCTCTGTAGGTTCTATCATCAAAGTACCAGCAACAGGGAAGCTCATGGTAGGCGCATGGAAGCCATAATCTATCAGGCGTTTGGCAACGTCCTCCGCTTCTATTTCCGCGCTCTTCTTGAACGGGCGAAGGTCAACAATAAACTCATGCGCACAGGTACCGCCACTGCCCGTATAAAGGATCTCATAATCATTTTTCAGGCGGGCGCGCATATAGTTGGCATTGAGTATTGCGTATTCAGTAGCCTTGCGGACACCGGCTGATCCCAGCATACGGATGTATCCATAAGATATCAGCAATATGCTTGCAGACCCATAAGGCGCAGCAGAAACAGCATGGCCAGCTCCGTTGTCATGGTGAGCTTGCCGAACCAGGTTCACATGCGATGGTAAAAATGCTTCCAGGTGTTTCTTCACACATATCGGGCCTACTCCTGGTCCGCCGCCGCCATGAGGTATAGCGAAAGTTTTGTGCAGGTTCAGATGGCATACGTCAGCGCCTATGAGGCCGGGGGCTGTTAACCCTACCTGTGCGTTCATGTTCGCGCCATCCATATACACCTGTCCGCCATTATCGTGAACTATCTGTGTAATTTCTTTTACAGATTCTTCATATACGCCATAAGTAGAAGGATAAGTGATCATGATGCCGGCAAGGTTAGCAGCATTCTGAGTGGCTTTATCTTTCAGGTCAGCAACATCTATATATCCGTTTTCCAATGCTTTTACCACTAACACTTTATAGCCTGCCATTACCGCGCTTGCAGGGTTGGTGCCATGTGCAGATATAGGAATAAGGACCACATTACGATGTCCTTCGTTGCGGCTTTCATGGTATCCGCGGATGGTAAGCAATCCGGCATATTCGCCATTGGCGCCACTGTTGGGCTGCAGGCTGCACGCGTCAAACGCGGTTATCTCGCATAGATAAGCCGATAATTCTTTCACTATCTGCAGATAACCTTCGCATTGGTTGTTTGGTGTAAAGGGATGCATCTTGCTCCAGTGTGCTGAACTCAATGGGATCATCTCAGAAGCGGCATTCAGCTTCATGGTACAGGAACCCAGCGATATCATACTCTGGTTCAGGCTCAAGTCTTTATTTTCCAGCATTTTCAGGTAGCGCATCATCTGCGTTTCGCTGTGATGGCTGTTAAATACCTGCTGTGTCAGCACATCACCGGTGCGGGTAAGTGAGCCGGGAATATTCGTCAGCGCTGCATGGTCGTCAATAGAGAACCCTGCTGCCGTGCCTTCGTTTGTGAATACGCTCAATATATCCAACACATCGCGTGGCGTAGTGGTTTCATCGAGAGAAATGCCAATGCTGCCATCTTTATGATAACAGAAATTAATACCCCTTGCTTCAGCTATTCTGCGGATTCCTTCCGCATCGTTTGAAATAACTGTCAGGGTATCAAAAAAAGTATTGCTGTGCAGCTTCTGCCCTGCCGTAGTAAGGGCTTCCGAGAGCGATAGTGCCAGCGCTGAAACACGCTTTGCTATATTTTTAACTCCTGTAGGTCCGTGATATACCGCATACAGGGCGGCCATATTTGCCAGCAGCGCCTGCGCGGTGCAGATATTGGATGTTGCTTTTTCCCTTTTGATATGCTGTTCGCGTGTCCCGAGCGCCATACGCAATGCACGGTCGCCATTGGCATCAATACTCACGCCTATGATACGGCCCGGTATCTGCCTTTTGAAATCATCCTTCACGGCAAAGAAAGCCGCGTGCGGACCGCCATAGCCCATTGGTACGCCAAAACGCTGTGCCGAGCCAACAGCAGCATCAGCGCCCAGTTCGCCGGGAGGCGTCAGCAGCATCAGTGCCAGCAGGTCGCTGGCCATGGCCACATAACCACCCGCTTCATGCATGGTGGCAATAAAGCCGCGATAGTCTTCCACTCTGCCCTTGCTGTTGGGGTATTGTACCAGCGCGCCAAAATAAGTAGTATCAAGATCAGCAATACGGTAGTCGCCATAAACCACCTCTATGCCGAGCGGGTTAGCGCGTGTTGCTACCACATCCTTTGTCTGGGCAAACACATCATGGTCCACAAAAAACTTAGGGCGTTCCGGATTTTTAGCATCCTTGTTCCCTGCATGAAAGAACATATTCATTGCTTCGGCAGCGGCAGTAGCCTCATCCAGCAGCGATGCATTGGCAATAGGCAAACCGGTAAGGTCGGCTACCATAGTCTGGTAGTTGAGCAGGCTCTCTAAGCGTCCCTGGCTTATTTCAGCCTGGTAGGGCGTGTATTGTGTGTACCATCCCGGGTTTTCAAATACATTACGCAGTATCACGCTGGGTGTATGCGTATCATAATAGCCCTGCCCGATATAATTTTTGTTAACCTTATTTTTTAAAGAAGTCTCTTTCAGCTGCTCCAGGTATTCCGCCTCGCTTACGCCTTCCGGTATAGCCAGTTTGTGGTTCATACGTATAGACGCGGGTACTGTGCGGCTTATCAGTTCTTCCATGTCCTTCACCTCTATGGTGCGAAACATATTCTGGGCGTCCTGTTCACTTGGGCCAATATGACGGCCGATAAATTCCTTGCTTTGGATGGAAAATAAATTCATAAAATATGGAAAGTTTAAAAAACGAAAAAAGCAAAAAGAAGCGCAAAGATAATTTAATTACAGGAAATGGCTAAATGACCGTCGTCATAAATTGCGAAAATGGGAATTTGTTTGCTTCGTGCCTCGCAATGTGAATTTGGATTGAATGGGTAAAAAGGGCAACCGTGAAGGATTGCCCTTATGTCCGGTTTGTTTCCGGGTTATTTCCGATTTTGTATCTAAGGTATAATCAAAAAGCATGAATAACTATTATATTGGTTTGAAAGTGGCTATGGACAATGCTTATGTATTATTTTGCCAATGTATATTCAGGTATAAAAGGCGGAAAAAAGGTATAACCGGGTATATTTTAAGTATAAAATGGTATAATTTGGGTATAATAAGAAAGTCAAAAGTCAAAACTGTATCTGCATCATTCTGAACCAGGTTTACACCTTGGTTAGATAATCCTGATTTTTGTTTACTGCCATTTAGGGCAACAGTGAAGGATTGCCCCTACAAAAAATGTAAAAAAATATAAAATGTAACACTTTTTTCAAAAAAATTTATTTTCTTATAAGCAATTGATAATCAATTTATTTTTTCAAAAAAGGTATCAAAAATGTAACAAAAATGTAACACTTTTATCACGCGTGTTTTTTATAATGTGGCAAATATTTTTTTCCGGTTTTTTCCGATTATTTCCGGTTTTTTCCGGTCTGTTTCCGGTTTAGTGCGGTAGGTGTCCCACACCGGAAAAGAGGTATGGGACACCAGTGAACTGTGAAATATACTTCAGCAGATAGTCCTAAATGAATAACTAAACCTGCAATTTTTATATATTCAGCACACCCTCCGTCGCTCTCAATCCACCGTCACTAAAGCTATGGCGGGTGATAAAGGTAAAATAGAAAACAATATGAAAGTTTGCAAGATACCCACATTTTTGAAGTGTGAATCTGGGTGTAATGCAGGATGGGAGCCGGTTTTGGCGTTACAAAATTGTGTGGGAAAATAGATTGTCTGAACCGGAATCCTGCCGGCAACTGGTTCGCAAAGGTGTCATTCATATTATTTTATGCACCATGCAAGTTCACCAGTCGGGGACCCATAGCTCCGATAGCTATCGGAGGCACCCACCCACCATGACCTTTCAATTCCTCAGGATAGGCTCCATCACAGTTTACGCCAAACTACATTTTTTTATTTTTTAGTGAAGATTATGGCTAACCGGGCATTTCGTTATTCTCCAGCCAGCATTTCCTGCACTTCATATAGCAATACAGGTATATCTTTGATAACTACTTTCCATATTATTGTTTCATCTACAGCATCATAAGCGTGTATCACGCGGTTTCGCAGGTTTACGATTTTGCGGGCAGATGAAACAGGAATGCCCGGATTTATTTTCAGTAAATTACTCGTTGCTTCGCCTATTATTTCCAGTTCTCTTTCTATAGCCCGTCGTTTTGTAATATTTGTTGAAAACTCTTCCCATACTCTTCGCCCACCAAGATGCACGTCTATGTTCAGAGCAGCCTGTTCAATGTCTTTTAACAATTTATTTTCTTCCTCGGTCATATTAACTGTAGTTTATTCCGGTTGATGTTTTGCAACAGGTAAGGATTTTTTAGCGTTTTTTCGGTAACCAGGTCAACCCTTTTTTTTAACAACGCTTCAAGAGCATCGGCCAGCGCGAAATAATTATCGGCATAAGTTGTAAAGTGCATGTCATCCGGAAATTTGATGATAAAATCAACATCGCTTTTGTCGTTCATAGTATCCTTAGCTGCACTGCCAAACAGGTATGCCCGCTCTACCCCATACTGTAACAGGAGACGTTTTATTTGCGGCAGGTTTTGCTCTACAGTTTTTTCCATTGCATAAAATTAATACTATTTATTCATTGATTTTTGTAAATACACTTGTTTTTGATTTAGCTATTTCATAGTAAATTCCGGTTGCAGACCGGCTGAATTGCGCAGATGCAAGTTTTGCTCAAACACATGGCTTTGTTGCATACTTGTACCAGACGAGACTGGCACCCACCATGACGTAAACAGTTTACGCCAAACTACTATTTTTTATTTGTTAGAAGGTTATGGTCAACTGGGGGGAATTATCATTATTACAATCTGGTTTAACTAAGCGAGGTCCACTAAAAATAAAAACAAGTAAAAAATGTTAACTTTATCTTTTAATAGAAGAACAAATTGCTGTTCAAGGTTGGACAAAATAAAATGTTCTTTTGCTATAATACCAAAATTGTTTAGCTAAAACTAATAAAAATGAATCAAGAATATAAACTATATAGAATCTCGCAATTACTCTCTAGATTTAGGGAACAAGTTGAAATTTTAAATTCAAACGGTGAATTTAGTATAAATATTCACTCAGAAAATATTTTGATTAAAGTTTTAAATGAGGTCTATAATTGCAACCACTGTTGTCCGAGATAATTATTGAAAAAAAGGTTGTATAAAGGGGGCTACTGCCCCCTTTCTGTTAGCTTGCAGTTACCACACTAACAACTAACAGTTATGGACAAAACTACCACTTTTGTCGGACAGCACATTTTTGCCCAGATACTTACTTTATCCAGTAAGAATTGCCTGTCCCCCATCATTAAAAAAGCCAAGGCTGACAGATATTATAAATCAATCAAAAGTTGGGATCATTTTGTATCCATGATGTTTGGAGTGCTATCCGGGTGTACATCTCTAAGGGAAATATGCATCAGCATGGAGGCTATGGATGGTAAGCTCAACCATTTAGGCATTGAGAAAGCACCAGCCAGAAGTACATTGTCTGATGCGAACAAAAACCGGTCATCTGCCGTATTTGGACAAATCTATCAGTGCCTTTATGAGCGTTACAAGCCTGATTTGTCGGACAGCACTTTGCCTGTTTCTGTCCGGGAGAAGCTGTTTATTATTGATTCAACGGTCTTTTCTCTTTTCAAAGCTGTTTTGCGAACATCCGGTAAACACGCCGCAGATGGTAAAAAGAAAGGAGGAATAAAGAAGAACACCATGTTGGAAGCCAGTTCACTTATGCCAGTGTTGATCCAATTTAATGCTGCTGCCGACAACGACCAACAATTTCTCAAGTTCATTGAACTGCCAGAGGGCTCTTATCTTACGTTCGACAAGGGATATAATAACTATCAACAGTACGCCCGTTTTACAAAGCTTAAAATCTATTTCATTTCCCGGCAAAAGGATAATGCTGTTTATAAATCGGTATCCGAAAAACTCCTTAATGCAGACACACCAGACTCTGTCCTTAAAGATGAAGTTATTGAACTGACGTATAAAGATGAAACTAAAAAGAAGCAGGTTTTGCAATTAAGACGCATTGCCTGGTGGGATAAAGAAGAGCACCGAGTGTATGAATTTGTCACTAACAACTTTGAACTCGAAGCCAAAACTATTGCGGATATTTATCAGTACCGCTGGCAGATTGAATTGTTTTTTAAAAAACTCAAGCAAAACTGTCCGTTGGCTTATTTCGTTGGAGACAACCAGAATGCGATAGAAATCCAAATATGGTATTCATTGATAGCCATTTTACTGGTAACCGTTATTCATAGCACCAATAAATCAAAAATGGCGTTCAGTAATTTGATGACTTTGATAAGGATACACCTTACAAACCAGATTAGTCTGAAGGAACTAATTGCCTTGCATAATAAGAAACGGCATAGAGGTAAAAAGCCTCGGGGACAGCAAGCACTTTTTGTTGAAAACCAGCCCCCCTCTTTTTGGTAAAACGCCTCATCTAAAAACAACAACCAACTAAATAGCTTTCAATAATA
>CAISOH010000111.1 GCA_903887005.1 uncultured Bacteroidota bacterium
CTTTGCTTGAAGGAGCCAGTCTGCCGTATTGACTGAATCGGTCATCACTTGTAAATAGAGGATTAGCGCTCCACTCAGCAGAGAAGGGAGGGTTAGCTACAATCGCTTCAAATTGTTTATCTATATGCTGTGGATGTTCCAGCGTGTCTTCCTGCTTAATATCAAATTTGCGGTAATGTACACCGTGCAATATCATATTCATCCGTGCAAGGTTGTATGTTGTCCGGTTCATTTCCTGTCCATAAAAGTTGCTTACTTCTTTTACTTCTTTAGCCACACGTAATAACAAAGAACCGGAACCGCATGTAGGATCATATACCGATTTCAACTTACTCTTACCTGTAGTAACGATTTTTGCCAGTACCTTACTAACCTCCTGCGGGGTATAAAACTCGCCTGCCTTTTTTCCTGCACCGCTGGCAAATTGCCCAATAAGATATTCGTAAGCATCCCCTAAAACGTCCAACTCCGTTTTTTCGAGTTTAAAATCAATATTATCCAAATGAGAAAGCACTTTGGCAATGATTTCATTTCTTGCATCCGGTGATTTGCCCAGCTTGGTACTGTTCAAATCCATATCTTCAAAAAGGTTATCAAAATCCTCTTCACTTTCCGTTCCCATTGTACTGAGTTGGATATTAGTCAGGATTTTTTGAAGGTCTTCCAATATGAAATTACTTTCTGCATCCTCCTTATCCCTGTTACCACGTTTGGCAACTTCGCTAAAGAGTTCGGATGGTTTTAAGAAGTAGCCCAATTTTTCCAACGCTTCTTGCCTGATGGCTTCTATATATTCATTGCCTTGCTTGGTATTTTCTTTAATGGTTTTGTACTTAATACCATCCGATTTTAGAATAGCATTGGCATAAATCTCCATTTTCTCCGCAAGGTATTTGTAGAATATAAAGCCCAAGATATAGTCTCGGAACTCGTCAGCATTCATTTTGCCCCTGAGTGTATTGGCTATATTCCAAAGCTGTTGTTCAAGATTGCGTTTTTGATCTTCACTCATCTGTGGTCTTTAATTTTGTAATCCTCAAATTTACATTTTTAAGTCTGATAAGGCTATTATTTAGGGCAAGACGATTTAATAGCGGCTTTAAAGGCTGAATTGTAGCATTGCATACCTGCTTTTCTTACGGTAACAGGTATTTAGGCACATTTTCTGCCATTTAACGTAAGGATACCGTTTAACGTAACAGGTAGCGTTTAACGTAAGAAGAAATACCCGGCAGTAGATAGTGATTGTTACCTTATTGTACTTTTTGCCAGTTGTTGCCGCTAATTGTTACGGCTAAAAATTTAATAGCCTTTAATAATCTTTCACTATGGTTAATCGGAACATAATTCGTACACAATTGCCGCTGAAATAAAACATTATCATTCGTTAGTAAATTACCCGAGTTAACGAAAATCAGACTAATGCAATTGCCGCCTCAATTGATGGTGATGACAAAATAAAGTCTTTGTGTCTATATGCTTTTAATTTTACTTTTTGCTTTTCAAAAATACTCCGAATATTATCATCGAGTTTATTCGTTGTTAATTGCTTTTTATCAGAATTTGATTCAATCCATTCATTAATAAACAATTGTTCCGCAGGTATTTCACTCCCATCGTTTACAGATATAAAGGAGCAAACCGCATAGTTTTCCGACTTTTCAGCCCCGGCTGCTACGCTTGTCGCATTTGAATATGCAATAGCAATGGCTTCCGACTTATTTGAGATACCGATTTCAATGGAAGCATATGACATAAGCCCTCCAAATGATTGATTTCTACATATCTCAATTAAATGACTAAAGAGATCATCTCCAAATCCGAAAAAATGAATAGTTTGCTTATTAGATTTCCCTGCCTTTCCCTGCTCAAATGCATATATTTTGTTTTTAAATAGAGAGTTTGAAAGCCCAATTTCAGCAAGATCAATATTTGCAAACTCATACAAATCATTAGAGTGTTTTATCAATTCGCCGCCAAACGATTTTGCAACAGCAACAGCAAAAAGTCGCAAATAATTCACATTTCGTGAAGCGTAAAAATCTTTAATCTCATCCAATTCAATACCAACACTCGGTGCTAAGTCTTTTTGCTCTTGTTGAACAAATTTTAAAGCATTTTTTATCCGATTGATAGCATCGTTTAATCTATTTTCTCTTAGATTTTCGTCTAACTCTCCCATAATTGATTCTAAACTCTCTTTCTCATTTTCTTGCTGAACTTTGCCAAGAACCCTCATTGTAGTATCATAAACTAACGCTTCATGTAATTCTTTTTTAACACCATTATATTCTAAGTGAATTAAAAAATTACGAACCATTTCTGTAATTCTATCATTTAATTTTTTCAACACCCTTTGATCTGAAATAGAGTTAATAACGAAAAAATTAAAACAAAAAACCTCTTTTTCTTGTCCATAACGCCAAACGCGGCCAATCCTTTGTTGTAATCTGGATGGATTCCAAGGCATATCAAAATTAATCACGTTGTTTGCAAATTGAAGGTTGATTCCTTCCCCGCCCGCTTCAGTACAAACTAAAAACCGTACTTTGTTTTTAAATTTTTCTACCTCATATTTTCTATTGTCAATATTGATAGACCCTTGAATTTCTGCTACAAATTCTTTGCCTCCTAACGCTTTTTTTATAATCTCAAGTGTTTTTACATATTGGGTGAAGATTATAAATTTTTCATGTGAGGGGTCATTTGGTTTTAAAATTTCAATTAGCTTTTGAATTTTTGTATCAATGTTCTTCTTTTCAAGTTCCTTACCTTTCTCTATTATTTTATCCAAGTAAAGAATTTCATCCTTAATTATTTTATCAGACTTCATTTCATTAATTAGATTCTTAATTTCTCGTTCCTCCCTCTCATCAATTTCTTCCTCATCTTCATCAAATAATGGTGCATAATCATCTTCTATCAATGTCTGATTTAAAAGGTGTTTATACCGGGCTTGCATAGAACGGAAAACATTTTTCCAACTGGATGCTAACATTTTCCTATAAATTGAAATAACGAAAGCGACCTGATTCTGTCTTTTACCGGTCAATCTCTTTTTTTCTTCGTCTAAAGCAAGAATATAATCAACGACTAATTGACAAAACTCTTGTTCTTCTGGTGATAACGTCACATCTACTGATTTTGTGGTAACGTTTTTAAATAGTGGCTTCCTATCAAAATCTGTAACGCTTAATTTATCATTCCTATAAACGTACTTTTCAATTACGAGCGGGTCAATTACTTTATTTAAAGATGATTGCGTTTGTGCCCCTTTTGGAAAGGTAGCGCTGTCTAATAAATGTAAAAGATTCAAAAAACGGGTTCTATCACCACTGTGAGGTGTTGCACTTAGTAATAATAGTTGACCTGCTTTATTATTAATCCGCATATCTCGTGTGAATTGCCAGCCTTGCGTACTATCATTAGAAAATCTATGACACTCGTCAATTACAACCAAATCATATTGCTCAATCATTTCCAAAATATCTTTGTCCATTTCACCTACTACCATCCCATGATAAGAAGCTATAAGCCTATTTTGACCATGAAAACTACCCGTAAATGCTTCTGCACCGCTATGGGTATCCCATTTCCATATATTAAAATTAAGGCCAAACTTGTCTTTCATTTCTTCATACCATTGCCATTTTAAGCCAGCGGGACTCATAATAAGTATCCTTGCTTTATCTTCTCCTATTCTTCTGATTACGTTTTGAATAACCAATCCGGCTTCAATTGTTTTCCCCAAACCTACATCATCAGCAAATAAAAGGTTGCCGCCATGAGGACTTGTAATGGCTTTTTTTAAAGCTAATAGCTGATGAGGCACAGGTTTTATTCTAAAATCATAAAATTCATTCGTTAAACTATTTTGAGCATAGATATAGTGTGCCAAAAATTTTGCTTTTGTCCTATGTATTGTATCCTTTTCCCCTAAGTTTCCTTCTTGCAACATTTGCATTGGGTTTATTACAAGTTGCAAATCAGAGATTTGAACTGTTTGTAAATTGCTCCCATTAAATACAACTTGTGCGGCAATACCGGCAACTTTATATATTTCTCCAATCCCAAAGTTTAAATGAGTAACCTTGTCGCCCTGATGAAATTTTCTCATAAGTTTATTATTTTCAGTTTTCTTCCAAATATGTTCTGCACCACTTACCATATTCGCTATTTGGATATCTTTTATATTTCCTGTCAGTATTGTAACTATTGATTCACTATTCTTGTTTACAAATTTCCATTCTGATGCAGTAAAATTGGCACTTGTTGTAAAAACAGTCACCTCATTATTAGCATAATAAAAAACATAAATTTTTTTGGTGCATTATTCCATACAACTGCATCTTGTAAGAATAATAGTACGATAAATTACTATCATGGCTATCTATTGTTCGGAAACTACCTACTTCATTAATTTTGCTTCGGATAACAGGTCTTTTATAAGGATTGCCGTTGAAATTAATGTCTGCAATAAAACGAATATTGGTGTTATTTTTCTTTGCCAATTCATTTAGTACGGTAGCCATGACCTCATCGACACTGTCAGCACAAATCAATATTTCTTTTGCCGAGGCTGCATAACGAACAAATAATTTATCTGTCGGTGGGGGTTTCCCTTTTAGCTTACTACCAATAAATTCTTCGTTCTCTGTCAAGTAATATTTATATTTTCCACCGTCTTTTTTCCTCTTAACTCTTAACTCGTGGAATAAATAACCTATCTGTGCTGATACGGTGTTTTCGGGAGTTAAGGCATCGCTAAAATCATAGTATTTCTCTTTAACTATATGCATGAAAATATCCTTAGCTGTTGCAGCTCCCTTTATTTCATTCAAACTCTGTAAAATCACCTCTTTTAATGTCCTTTCCGATCTGGTTTTTGGTGTCAGAAGGTTTTGCTTCTTCATTTCAATAACTTCTGATGGCAATTGAGTAACCGAAATAATTGGTTTTGATAATTCTGCGGGTTCTGGGTTTGAAATAATTATCGGTTGAATTAGCGGCGGAATGGACAGAGGTTTATTTTCATGTAAGTTTGTTGGTAAAATTTGTGGCTTTTTATGCTTCTTTTTATGTTTATTTCCAGTATTGGAGTTATGGATATTTTTTAAATTTTCGATTGCATCTTGAAGTGAACCCTTTGGTAAAGTAATGTTTTCGCTTCTCTGCTTAGCAAGTTTATCCTGTGCAAACTCTACCTTTAGGGCATTGTACATACTCTCTGATAGCATAGTGCTTGGATTCCTGTTCATGCGAAATCCTTTATCAGAAAGAAACTGAACTAAGGTTTCTTTACCAATATTAAATTCAATTGCAGCAGCCAATAACCGGGGAGTTTTTGTTGTTGTCATTTTTGGAGTGCATAAATCTCTCTAAAATTAATACCTTTTCGCAAATCTCACTTTTTCTTTTTGTGTCTCACATAAAAACAACTTTGCTTTTTTGATTTCCCTTAATTACCTTTCACTATGGTTAATTGGTACACAGTTCCGGTTTGTCAATAAATCTTTTTTCTCATTTCCGGTATCAGTTCACCCGCTTCATTAATCCAATCCGGCAGGCAATAGTAATTTCCTCTTACTCCTTTCAATTTGTAAGGAATTAACCGCTGATGTTTCATTGCAGTATTTAGAAATGCTGAAACATATTTTTCCAGGCTGGCCTGTTTGTGGACAATTGAAGGCTGCCTTGCCAGTAGCAGTGATATTATTTCCGATGATCGTAAGGGTTTATCAGCTTTCGTGATAAGAAAAACGATTTTAGCTACTACCGTCCAGCTTTTGTTATAGCCGTCATTCGGTTTTTCGTATATATTGAGGCGTTCGTTTAGGTTTTGTATCTCTACCAACGCTTCTTTCAGCAATTCTCTAAGCTGATTATTCTCTTTTTGTAGCTTTTCAGTTGGATTTTGACCATTATTATCGGTCTTTTCTTGTGTTTCTGCCATGATCGTAACATTTATTGATATGGCGGCATATTGTTTCCAATATCCCGTCATACCAAATCTATGAGAAATCTATGAAGTAACCATATTGCAGCCGACAAATTCTAAGGGAAGTCTAATGTGTAGGCAATGTATTTGTCTCACCTTATTTAGGTTTTGGC
>CAISOH010000112.1 GCA_903887005.1 uncultured Bacteroidota bacterium
ATAGTTTATTTGTGCGTGAGCCTGTGCGTAGGCGCCATAGCGAAAAACAAAGCAGGTGGAAAGCATCCTTAGCCTTTAGATGCTGTTTAATAGTGAATCCCCTGCATTATGTTTCAACGGTTGTTTGATACCTGTAAATGCGTTACCTGCGGTTTGGTTTTCGCAGCGAGGGGGCGGACGTAATGGAAGGGAAGCAGCGTAGATATAGGGGTGCAGCGTTAGCATGTTTATATGAGCGTGGATTTTCTCCCCTATAGATACTTTGCTGCTGGAAGTGTGGCTATGCAACCGACAAATATGATAGATTCAATGTTGCATTGACCACACTCCTATGAACCTCTGTTGAAATGCAGTGATGTTGCTCAATAGAATTCCTGTAGCTGGCTTTTTGATAGTGTTTTGATGCTGCACAGGAAGTTTTACTGAAATTTCATCAGGGAACTGAACTCTGGAATTACCTGTAAAAAGAAGGTACTTACCAGCCTATATCATGACGGGATACCAACGACCTAACCACCGTCAGGGGGTAGCTTTTCCCGATGTGGGCGGTCTTTACACACGCATAAAAGGTATGGGGGATAGGAAAATTTTACTAACCTATCACTTGAAAACTAAACAAACTTTTTCTTTACTAAAATAGACGGCATAATTAACCCATGCATCATTGCTCTCAAGATAGGAGTGGGTGTCTAGAATCGCCTCTGAGATGGCTCTGCGGTCATTTTAAATGCTTCATCTTTTAGTGTAATTTTGTTTGACGGGAATGTTGTAATTTATGGCTTTGGTGGGTGGTTTTTGCAATACCCCAATGGTTTGCATTCATCACAAAGCATGTCATAGTCATCTATTTTACGCTGCTCTTTTTCTTCCAACCACTTAATCTCCGCTTGTCGTTGTTCTTCATCTATTTGCGCAATCCTGTCAGGTAATATTTTTTCTTCCCAAAACAAGTGTTCAAATACTTTACGGAACTCAACTATTTTTTTAAATTGGTCGCCTGATACAAAATATTTTACGCCATAAATATCATTAACATAGTTGACATCATCATTATAGTAAAGACGCTCTATTATACTGTAGTTTGTATCTATTTGTTCATTTTTTCGTACCCATTGCTGCAACGGTACATTATCATGTACGTCTTTATTTTCTTTCAAAATGGCATAATATTCGCTCATGGTGCTTGCGCATATTACTTCATTGCAGTAACATTCCATTAGATTTGTAAAGAGCCTGTGAATCTCGTAAAATTCACACCTGATACGTCCATGAATCATCTCTAATGGTGGCAGGTCGAATTCTGCAATCATTTCTTCCCGTAACTCTTTATAATCTGCCAGCCATGTTTCAATAACCTCTTTATACAAAGGTTGATGTGCAATCGCTGCAAATTCCTTGATGGCGGCTTGAAGTTTTATATCCTGTATGCTATTGCTCATATTTATTATTAGATTTTAAGAGGTCTATTTTCAAAAGTAAAGCTATATTATGTTATAGGGTTGGTACAAATGTTTTTCGTTAGAAATTCATGTAAAATAGGGGGTTATGCTGTGGTTGGTTTTCACGAGCACATACTATTTTTTATGTCATCGAATGGGCAGTGAGTATTTAAATGATTTTCATCTACAAATCCGCTACAGGTGTATTTTTTACAACCTCCCAAAAGTTTACACTCATCGCATATTACATGCGGATAATCATTTAGTACCTGCTTGTTGAAATCTTCTTCACTTTTAACATTCTTTTCCCATTCAATTTTCATTCGTTCTATACTCTCTGGAAGGACTTTTTCATCCCAAAACAGATGGTAGAAGATTGGCATAAACTCATTAACGCTCTTAAATTCATCGTATGAAACCACATAAATGGTACTCTTTATTGTACGTACAATGTTCACGCTATCCATATCGAACGGGAATAAACTTAAATCCTCCATACCCATTTTCTCATATTTCCGCGTCCATTCCGTTAGCTCTACATTGCTCTGGATTGAAGCATTTGCGGCTATAATGGCATTATATTCCTGCATTGCGTTTTCACATGCTGGATTTAAACCATAGTAACCTGCTATTTTAGAAAATTCGAAATACAGGCTATGGAATGTGTGAATGCTTTCATCATCCTGACGTGATAACGGTAAAGAAAGCTGCTCATAGTGCCATTGGTATTTTCCCAGCCAATCCTCAACGAATGTCATAGGTATCACTGCATTTGCGGCCTCTGTAATTTCATCTACAGCATTAATAAAGCTGGTTGTATTTGGAACTATATTTTCAAATGGCATAGTAACGTTTTTTATGGTTAGTATAATGTCTTACTGGCTGTCGGTGTTTAGAAATTCAAGTAAAATATGGTTTAATGTCGTGGTCGAATTTCACGGACAAATAAAAACTTTATCGCACCTATAGTGAGTTCATTTCGCAACTTGGTTCATTTTAAAATAAATTAGGGTAACTATCTCTTATCCTATGCAAAGCTGTTTTCGCATCATTGTCGCCCAAACCTGCAGCTAATGTATAATCCAGCATTGCCTCTGTAACTCTGTCTAATTTTTCACAGATTCTACCTGCAACGAATAAAATATCTGCATCGTTTGCCTTTGTTATTTCCATCGCCTTCATAATATCGGAATAACATAAAAGGTATGACTGTTTTATTGCATCAGGCATTATATATTTTGAAAGACTATCAAAAACATTCAAACGTTGTTCTTTTATTGTTTTTTCTAACCGAGCGGAAGCTCTACTAAAATATGCAAATGAAATATTGGGCATCTGATATTCGATGGCTTTATCAAAATATATAATCGCTTGTTTAAATTCATCAACTATAAGTTTTCCCGTTCCTAAATTGTAGTAAGCCATCGCGTATGTTTTATCAATTTCAATAGCTCGCATAAAATACCCTTCGCCCATGTGTGGATTTCGCCCTCCCGTAATATTGATAACGCAAACTCCGATTTCAACAAACGATGCCGCATCGTTTAACCCACTCTTTACTGCCAGATTGAAGTAATCAATTGCTTTATCATAGTTATTGGCTTTATAGGCAGAAAAGCCCATCTCAAAAAATGCATTTGTGCCTTTTATTTCGTTTTTGTCTGGATGCACTTCTTTTCGTTTGAAGAATGAAAACATAATTAGTAGTTTTGTTATGATTACAAAATAAAATACCTGAATTATATTATAATTGTAAAATAATTTTCTGTTCTATTTGG
>CAISOH010000113.1 GCA_903887005.1 uncultured Bacteroidota bacterium
CATTATTCTATAAAACAATATAGTGATTTACTTATAAATTTACATTATGAAGGCAATGCTTTTTGCAGCAGGCTTAGGTACCAGGCTGAAACCATTTACTGACCATTACCCAAAGGCGCTAGTGGAAGTTAATAATAAGACATTACTGGAGCACAATATCAGGTATCTCCAGCGTTTTGGTATTTATGAAGTGATTGTCAATGTTCATCATTTCGCATCTAAAATAGAAGATATTCTTTTTGAAAATGACGGTTTTGGAAGCGATGTTATTTTTTCTGATGAGCGGAATGAGCTATTAGAGACAGGTGGAGGACTAAAAAAAGCCGCTTTTTTCTTTTCCAATGAAGCCGATTTTGTAGTTATGAATGTGGATATCCTTACTAACCTTGATCTTGGGAAAATGATCTCCGCCCATAACGAAAGCAATGCATTTGGAACATTGGCAGTAATGAAAAGAGAGTCATCGCGGCAATTGCTGTTTAATGGAAATATGCACCTTTGCGGCTGGATAAATAATAAGACCAATGAAGAACGTATTTCCCGCCGGGAGCCAAACTTACAGCCATTTGCATTCAGTGGTATCCAGGTATTATCTCAAAAGGTATTAACTGATATTCCATTTCAGGGGAAGTTCTCGCTGATAGATTTGTACCTTCATCTGGCGAAGAATAATACCATTATTGGTTATGATCATTCAGGCAACCTGTTTATTGATGTTGGCAAACCGGAAAGTATTGAAAAAGCGGAATACCTGTTTCAGTAGATCTATTCAAATTAAGACAGATTAATTATATGTTGCCAGATGTTCCCACGTCGAAATTTTTCAAGTCCATATTTGCCGGGAGTTATTCTGTTCTCATTAAAGCACTCCATAGTTCCATATTGATTATTTATAATATGAACTGAAATAGTATAATTTTTTGCTGTTTAAAATAGGAGACTTAGTGTAAGATGGCTTGTAGTATAGACAATGATCTTATGTTTCCCATGTGCTGGGTATGAAGTTTCAGAAACGCTATATACCAATCCATAAGCCTCATGCGTATTCCTGCATTCATCTCTATTTGCTTCAGGTTTTCAAAATCTCCGGCCTTTAATAAACTGTTTAAAATAATTGCATCTTCCTCACTGATAAAAGGCGGCGTTACCGGCGACTGGTTGCTGAATCCCCCTTCCTGCATGTTAAGATGAGGTGTATCTTTAGAATAATTTTCTTTTAATTCATAGCCTAGATTACGGCTGCATTGTATGATGAAAAATAAAGGGAAATTGGCGACATTATGAGGCGGGTTTTTATCGAGGGTAATAAAATATTCATACACAAAATTGAACAAATCAGGTAATGGGGCATGTTCCGGCAGCAGGCGTAACAGCAGTTCAACAGAAAATAAGACAATGCTGTTTTTGACGACATTTTCCTGCAGCGTGCTATAAATATATGCTACCTGGAACTCACGGAGCCGCTGCATATTTTTTTGAGGCTGCTGATATACCACAAGTTCCAGCAATATGCCGGGCTGAAATGATCCGGCGCGGTTTTGCCTGGCTTTTGAGGTTCTCACACCTTGAACCATATAAGTCTGCACTCCATAGAGCGAGGTGAATATTGTCGTAATCAAGCTGCTGTCGCCATATTTTACGGAGCGCAGAACAATACCATTCGTCTTTTGGAGCATATCTATTGCGTGAAGACAATTTTTCCTGAATAAGTTTGCGCCCCGTCGTTACTGGAAACAAATATAAGATATACCCCTGTTTGAGGCCTTTGACCTTTGTAATTCATACCATTCCAGACTGCCTGGCCGCCAAGTGCGGTTGTGTGGTAAATGAGTTGCCCGTCTATATCAGTAATGCGTACATCCGCATTAGCTGCAAGGCCTCTGATGGCTATTGTACCCATATAACCGCTTTTTACGGGGTTAGGAAATATTTGTACATCCTGGTTAGAAGCGCCACCTTCAGTAGCGGTACTATGAAAACTTACGAGCCCCATTTCTGTACCTATATATACATCTCCTGTTACATCATCTATTGATATTTTGCGGACATGATTTGATGGAAGCGGACTATTATCAATGGTAAACCTGTAAATGATTTGTGATGCATTAGATGATAATAACCACACGCCGTCATCAGTACCTACCCATTTCCGGTTGGCGCCATCTACCGCTAAAGTAACAACATTGCTGCCGGCAAACAAGTACCCTGCATATTTGTCGTATTGCACAATAGGCCAATTTGCATCGCAAATTGATGATTGTGTAGCTGAAGGGAAACAACCGCTGATAATACCAATTCCATTGTCAGTACCTACCCAAATATCGTTATTCTTGTCTTTAACTATGCAGGATACATTATTACCCGGGAGATTACCTGAACCTGCACCGGTAGTCAGATGATATGATGCATCGTCGGTGGGATCATTAAGGGTACCGTTGGTATTATATACTCCAACGCCACCATTTTCATAAGATACAAACCATACCAGGCCATTATCATCAATTGCTATCGGGCCGCCGTCAGTAATGCCCGGAACATTAAATTTATACCATTTGCCATCTGGCGTTTTTGCAAATAACTGATGCCGTGTATCTATTTGTGATACCCATAAATTACTTGATTTGTCAATGGCAAGGCCAACAATCTGGCGGGCGTCTGGTCCATTTGCATTTTGAATACTAGGTTCAAGTATCGAGTTTTGGTCAACTACCTGGTATGATCCGTCCTTATTAAGTATGAACAAACCATTTAAATAGGATGCCGCATATAAAATACCTTTCGATTCATCTTTTGCTAAAGCAACAAAATCACGCATGGTGTAAAATGGCGGATAATTGGCAGAGGTATAGGATGTCCATTTGCCGTTGCTGAGATTAGAAATACCATTAAAACCAGGCATTGCGTAAAAATCGGTATTAAACCCTCCATGTGCTATCCACAGGTTTTTATTGCTGGCATAAAGATCAAATGAAAGCGGATCCGGAGGACCGACAGGAATATATATTGCGCCTTTATTTGGCCCTGCTATTTTTGTTAGTCCGTAAAAGTAATCAGCGATCCATATACTGCCATCCAGGCGCTGAACTACCTGCAATGGATGAGCTGAAAGTGTATCTGAATTAATAATATTATTATTTATATCCAATGTTTTCACATAGCCTGTAAAAGTAGTATCGTAATATTCGCTTATGAACAAATTATTAATACCTGCGTCAATATGAGTAATAGTTGTTGCAGATGAGTAAACCAACTGCAGGGTATTGTTTGTTAAGGTAAAGACAGATTTTGGAGTAGAAAAAAACAATTTGTTATTCACATTCGCAGCATTAGTATATGCATTGCTGTCAATTTTTTGCCACGCCTGGAAATTCTGGATTTGAGAATTGTTTTTTAGAATACGGAATAATCCCGATTCAGTTGCGGCATAAAAATAACTTCCGGCCCCGGTAAAACTTTTAACTGCAATTATCGCATTATTGACATTTTGGAGATCAATAAACTGGTAGGTTTGTATATATAAATGATTGGACAGATCAATCACTAAAACGCCTAATGAGGTGCTCAGGTAAGCAAAGCCATTTTCCGTATATACATTGAAAACAGTTTTTGTACCGGATAAATTTTTTATTTTTAAGTCAGGGATATTGTAGAAAGTGTTATTTTTAAAAAGGTCAACGTTGCCATTTATGTAAACCAGAACAGCTGTAGAGGTAGCAAGATCATATCCCACACATTGCATCCCGATATCAGACATGCCTTCCACCTTGCTATATGGCACGGGCAAAACTGAGGCGGTTTTGGGATTGAAAGTAAAAAAAGCCTGGTTGCATATGGTGTATAATGTAGTGCCATCAGTGGCTACTCCCAGGGCATTATTATATGGAAGATGAGATTCCCAATAACCTATTGGTTTGTCTTGTGCACTTACAACCAATACACTTAAAGTCAATAATGCGGTAAGAGTATATATACGTTTACAAAAAGCCATGTTAATAAACAAAGTCAAATTTAAGGAAATAACGCATCAGGGTAACAGATATTGTATCCTGAATTAATTGTGGTTTAATACTATTTACTTTTTTACCAGTAATTTGTATGCAATACTAACCATTTATTCAGATTTCATCAGCTGTTCAAAGTATAAACAATTATTCTTTATAGAATAAAATGTTTTCCTGGTAGAAAAACTATTTGCTATTGTATGAAAACGATTTTGCCGGTATAAGTTTGCCTGCCGTCACTTCCTGATATAAATATAAGATAAACGCCGCTTTGCGACCTGTGGCCTGAGTAGTCTTTGCCATCCCATATTGCTTCACCACCGCCTGTTACTTTATTCAGATACACTAACTGGCCATTAATATCGGTAATGCGGATATCCGAATTAGCCATAAGGCCATTAATAACTATCGCGCCATTATAACCTGCAGGTACCGGGTTAGGAAAAGTAAAAACATTTTGGTTAGAATTAGACCCTTCAGTAGCGGTGCTGTGATAACTTACGAGACCATTAAAGGTGCCTATATATACATCGCCGGTTACATCATCTATTGTTATTTTTTTTATGTGATTGGAAGGCAGGGGGCTATTGTCAATTGTAAACTTATGAATTACCTGCTGTACATCGGGAGATAATAACCAAACCCCGTCATCCGTGCCTATCCATTTTCGGTTAGCTGCGTCAACCGCTATGGAATTTATATTCATACCTGCGAAAATGGGCCCGGAATGTTGCCCGAATTGTACATTGGGAAGTATTACATCGCAGGGAGCGGATTTGATAAAAGGGGCTGTACAATTATTAAATTTACAAAGTCCGTTATCGGTTCCAATCCATATTTCCTTGTTCTTATCCTGTGCTATGCAAAAAACAGTATTACTTGGAAGATTACCAATACCCACACCCATTTTAAGATGATAGCTTACATCATCAGAAGGGTCGCTGATAGTTCCGTTTGTATTATATACGACCACTCCTCCTGAAAAACTAACAAAATATATCTGGCCGTTATCATCAGCAATAACCGGGCCGCCAAAAGATATGTCGGGCACAACAAATTTATACCATTCGTTATCCTTAGTCTTTACTGCCAGTTGATGTTTTGAGTACAACATGGTCAGCCATAAATTACCGGTATGATCTAAAGTCATTGCCAGGATTTGAACGATATCAGGGCCATTTGACAGGCTGCCGTCCAATACGGGGCCTTTCACTATCTGGCTGCTGTTATCCTGGTTTAGAATAAACAACCCGTCCAGAAAAGATCCGGCATATAAAGTTCCTTTTGCTTCATCTTTAGCTAAGGCTACAATATCCCGGGTGCTGCCAAATTGAGGAAATGTACCCGGTTTATACAATGTCCATTTATTATCATGGTAGTAAGAAAAGCCACTATGACTTCCAAATGAAAATAATAAGCCATCATACCCCCCATGTGCGATATATAAATTCCTGTTATGGGCGTAAATATCGTAAGAGTATACATTTGAAGGGCCGTCAGGTATTATAAGGTTTGATTCATTAGCTCCGGTACTATTACGCAATCCGTTTATGGAGTCGGCAACCCATATAGAATTGTCCATCAGTTGTACTGCCTGTACCGGCTTGCCGGAAAAACTAAATGAATCCGTTTGGTTATTGGCGGGGTTCAATATTTGTACCCCGCCGTAATGCGATGAATCAACATATTCGCTAATCAGTAAATTACTATTCCCCGCGTCAATATGGCGGATAAACCTTTTTGAGTAATAAACAGGATGCAGTGTATCGGTTATTGTAATATTATAAACTGCATTTACTGACGAGAAAAATACTTCATTATTCACACAGGCGATATCCTTAATGTTTTTGGTGCTGTCTAACCTTTGCCACACCTGGAAATCCTGTATCCGGGGATTATCTTTTGCAACCCGGTACAGGCCATAATTAGTAGCTGCGTAAAAATAATTGCCTGACCTGATAAAACTTGTAACACTTATTGTTACATTATTAACGTTTGGCGTATATCTGTTAAACTGGAAGGTATTGATTATTGCATGATTGATAAGATCAATAACTATAACTCCAAAAGTGGTGCTCAGGTAAGCAACGCCATTGTCTGTATATACCTGGTAAACCATTTTTATATCACTTGTAACTATTAATTTCAGATCAGGTATATTATAGAAGGTGTTATTTTTAAACACATCTATATTCCCGTCATTGTAAACCAGTATGGTACTGGATGTGGCCAAATCATAACCTACACATTGCATGACTGCGTCCGACATGCCTTCCACTTTGCTGTAAGTAACCGGCTTCTCATTTTTATTATTTAATGTAAAAAAAGCCTGGTTAGTAATAGTAAAAAGCGTTTTGCCATCTGTAGCTACTCCTATTGCGGAATTATAGGGTAAATGAGATTCCCAATTGCCAATAAGCGCATCCTGGGATTTTCCTGTATTTGCGCTCAAAATAAGAATTACAGTAAGGGTATAAATTTGTTTCGGGAAAATCATGTTCATTAATCGCCAAATATAAGGTAATAACGCTTCATAAGGTTTGATATTGTATTTTAGGTGAAGTATATACTGAAATTGGGGTTGTGCGTTGGCGGGGAATGTTGGCGCTTTTACGGATGCGCAGCCCCGGCTTCTGCTATCGGGCACCCTGTGAGGTTGGCAGCTACGCTATGTAAGGCAGATGCCCCAAATACTGAAACATGCCTCCGCTTTCCTTCACTATTGCCAGTGCCCCGTTCCTTTTAGGGCATATTGCTCAAAACCCCGTTCTGACAAGTCCTGTTACAGAAAAAAGAGGTTGTCTCAATGTCCGGGACAGCCTCTTTTTATTTGCGTACCTGGTGTAGAGCTATTGCCGTTTATGTGATGCTCAAGGCCGTCATTTTGCTTTTGATATGGCCTCTTCAGACCGACCAAAACAGCAGAGACTGTCTGCTAATTTATAATCAGGAATTGGGAATGTTTCCTGATTCCTTTTTTTTGAATTGCGCAATTCTAGTTTGATTTTTTTTATTTTGTGATTATTGCGCAGTTTTATATTGAAAATCAATTAGTTAGTGAAATTTTGTGCTCAAATTCCTGCGCATTTCCTGCGCTCTGCTGCGCTTTCTTTGCGCACTGAAATTTTATAATATTAAATTTTGTTATCATAATATTCAAATTAAGAAACAAATATAGACATTAATATTGACAATTCCAAATAATTTGTATAATTTATTTTTGTTTAATATGGTTTGATATTGGGTTTTCTTGTTTTTTATCCTCAATATCTGTCCTGCCCGAGGGACCTCTCCCGGCCTCTCCGATGGAGAGGTGAGGTCGAATGAGCGCTTTTACCGGAACAATTATACACTGTTTTTGTGGGGGAAAGCTATTAGTGGACGACAGGAGTCGGCATTGATGTGGCAGTGGTAACTTTTACAGGGGTGTGTTTATTGCGCTTGTTTTTTTCTTTTTTGTCATGCAGGTAGGAAGCATCATGTACTCGTGTTAGTCTTTGCGAGGCACGAAGCAATCTCGCGACAACACAATTTTCCTTCATTGAGCTGGAATGCTCCGTTAGGTGCTAAAGCTTTGTAGAAATTCAAGATATACCAGCACACGCGCCCCGTTAGGGCCGCAACAATCCGGGTTGGGTTGCTGGGATTATTAATGCCAGTTGCAAACTGGGTTAATTGCTTAGACACGAGTTAGCTCACGCTCAATGCCATGCGACCAAAACCCGCGCCAGACGGAAACAACAATTATTAAATGGCAGTGTTGCAGATATTTAAAATGAAATAAAATTAATGCAAACAAAAACAGCTTGTAGATATTATGGCAAACAATATCCGAGACGGTGTCTCGGATATTTAATAGCATAAATTGTTATAGAACACTGTCTGCGGAATTACAAAAACAACAGAAGCTGTCTGCTAATTTACAAATACCTGATTTTTAGCTAAGCTGGGCAGGGACATTCGCAAATCGGAGATTTGCTTCCACCACGACATAGACAGAGTCTATGCCGAACTGTAATTTTTATTTTTTTACTGGAAGATTACGGACAACAATGTGTCTGGTGCTGAATTTTCTTGTTTTTTTCATCCTCAATATCTGTCCTGCTCGAGTGTTCATCCCGAGGTAAAACGGGACGAACCAAAGAAAAGCCCACTTTTGCCCCAATGCATCCGCATGGCAAAAGATAGATATACGCTGAAATCTGGGGGAAAGCTATTAGTGGACGACAGGAGTCGGCATGGATGTGGCAGTGGTAACTTTTACAGGGGTGTGTTTATTGCGCTTGTTTTTTTCTTTTTTGTCATGCAGGTAGGAAGCATC
>CAISOH010000114.1 GCA_903887005.1 uncultured Bacteroidota bacterium
AAGAGATAAATATTTTTTCATAAAATATAATTTATTTGTTGTTCCTTACTGCTATGCAGTAAGGAACAACAAAGTTAACCAAAATAAAATTACTGATTTTTTACAAAGAAGTGATTACCGGTTTCCTCATTGCTTTTTGCAGGGTTATGATATAGCTACCTGGCGCCAGCCCATGTATGTCCACATTATTATTGCCGGCCACAACAGATCCATTTGCTACCTCCTGCCCCAGCATGTTCCTGATATGATAACTATCCACGCCAATAATTGCAGGATTACTGATAGTCAGGTTGTCGCTAGCAGGGTTAGGAAACACACTTAACATCTCCTCCCCTTTGGGGAGGCCGGGAGAGGCCACTTCCATCACACTCTTACAGCTATCCATTGTTATTTTACGCACACAGTAATTATACCCGTCAGCTATATAAATACTGCTGTTTTTATCAAGATAAATAGTTACGGGACCATAGAATTCAGCTGCAGTTGCAGGGCCACCATCTCCGCTATATCCACCGGTCCATGTTGAACCATAATGGCCAGCGCCATAACCATTTCCGGCTATCGTAGTAATGATGCCATGTCCATCTACCTTACGGATACGGTTATTATATAAATCAGAAATGTAAAAATTGCCGCAATTATCAGGGAATATGCCAGAAGCGTCATTCAACTGGGCAGTAGTAGCCGGGCCACCATCGCCGCTAAACCCTACAGTTCCGTTCCCTGCAACAGTAGAAATAATACCGGCGGTATTGATTTTCCGGATAACACTGTACCCATTAGCGATATACATATTTCCAAACTCATCCATTGCAATCTGATCTGCACTGCCAATCCCAGCCGCAGTTGCAGGTCCCCCATCTCCTGTGTAACCACCTACTCCGTTACCGGCAAAAGTGGAGAGTATCCCAAAGGTGTCTACTTTGAGTATCCTGGTACCGGCTGAAATATAAATATTCCCTGCAACATCAATGCAATTTCCTACACCTCCCCCCCCACCTATTCCAGTAGCAGTGGCTGGAACTCCATCTATTGTGTAGTTATTCCCATTGCCTGCAAAAGTGGTAATAATGCCCAAAGCATTCACTTTGCGGACACGCCTATTACCAATGTCAGATATATAAATATTACCCTTTTTATCTATAGATATACAATCGGGATTAGATAATTTTGCGGCAGTTGCAGGGCCATTATCTCCGCCATAACCTGCTGTATCGTTACCTGCTATTGTGCTAATGATGCCGGATGTGTTTATCTTACGCACCACATTATTATATTGAGCATCGCTAATATATACATTGCCATGGACATCGACAGCCACAGCGCTTATTCCACTAAGTTTTGCAGCCGTTGCCGGTTCGCCATCGCCGCTATATCCAAAAGTATCGCAGCCTGCTATTGTGGTTATGATTTGCGCTTGAATTTTTGAATAAAAACAGAAAAATATTAGCAAAAAAGCAAAAAAGTATTTTTTCATAACTATGATTTTAAGGAAATAAAGTTGTTCCATCCCACATTTCCGGAACGGAACAACTTAAGTTAAAGATAATTATTTTTTCACAAACATGGTATTTCCAGATTGGATTCCTCCTTTATAAACACTAATGATATAATTGCCTTCAACAAGGTGGCTTACATCAATATCCTGTTCACCTGATACAAGGTTTCCATCCAATACAATTTGCCCCAATACATTTTTGATACTGTATCTATCAGCGCTATTGCTTGCAGGATTTTCTACCGTTAAATGGTCATTGGTAGGATTTGGATACACACGTACCATCTCCTCTCCTTTGGAGAGGCCGGGAGCGGCAGTTAGTTTAATCTACCAAAATCCTCTTTATAATCTTCCCATTTGGAGTAGCAGCGCTTATAAAATACACTCCTGCAGGCACATTCAGCTTCACCTCTTGCTCCCTGTTTGTTACCAAGCTAAGCTCCTTAACCCTTACACCTACCACATTAGTAATTACCACATCTACTTTTTCTGCCACATTTGATAATACATTGATCGTAAATGTTCCGCTATTAGGATTAGGAAACACACTCAACACCTCCTCCCCTTTGGAGAGGCCGGGAGAGGCCACCCCCATCACACTCTTACAGCTATCCATTGTTATTTTGCGTACACGGTAATTATAGACATCCGCAATATATATATTGCTGTTTTTATCAAGATAAATAATTCCCGGACTATATAATTCAGCTGCTAAAGCCGGACCTCCATCGCCACTATATCCTCCGTTTGAAGGAGGCCCGCCAGCGCCATAGCCATTGCCAGCAATAGTGTTAATTATACCATGTCCATCCACCTTACGGATACGGTTGTTGTATAAATCAGAAATGTAAAAATTACCGCAATTATCAGGGAATACGCCACTGGCTTCGTTCAATTTGGCGGCTGTTGCCGGACCTCCATCCCCGCTAAAGCCTTTGGATCCATTTCCTGCCACTGTGGAGATAATACCTGCGGCATTTATTTTTCGGATAATACTATGGGTTGATGACGCTTCAGCAATATACATATTATTATCGGCATCAATTGCTATTTGTCCGTTAGAGCCTATTCCTGCCGCAGTTGCAGCTCCGCCGTCACCGGTATATCCCCCGACTCCATTACCTGCATAAATTGTAAGAGTACCAAATGTATCAACCTTTAGTATTCTTGTACCCATAGAAATATAAACATTCCCTAGTGCGTCAATGCAAGTCCCTTCCCCCCCCCCTGATATTCCTGTGGCAGTGGCCGGAATACCACTACTAGTAAATGTAGTGCCATTACCTGCAAATGTGGTGATAATGCCCAATGCATCCACTTTCCTGACACGTCGATTTACCATATCATAAAAATAAACATTGCCTTTTTTATCTAAGGCGATTTCATCTGGATAGTTTATTTTGGCAGCAGTCGCAGGGCCATTATCTCCACTAAAACCTGCAGTATCATTGCCTGCAAATGTGCTGATTATACCAGATGAACTCGTTTTACGTATTACATTGCTTTGGCCATCACTTATATATACATTCCCGCCATTATCTACCGCCACTGACGTAACACTTGTAAATTTAGCGGCAGTTGCGGGACCACCATCTCCACTATATCCAATTGACCCATTGCCTGCTATTGTGGTAATAATTTGAGCCTGGATGCTTCTAAAAACAAAAAGCACTAATAAAGTAAAAATATATGTTTTCATAAAAATAGTTTGAAACAAAGTTGTCCCGCAACTAACATTTACGGGACAACTTATGTTAAAGATAATTAGTTTTTCACAAACATGGTATTTCCTGTAGGCACACCTTCTTTATACACACTAATAATGTAATTACCATCGGTAAGGCTGCTTACATTTATTTCATGTGTGCCAACTACCAAGCTACCATCAGCAACTATCTGTCCCAACACATTTTTGATACTGTATCTGTCAGCGCTATTTGTTACCGGATTGTTTACTGTAAGGCTCACTGTTGCCGGGTTCGGATATACCTGCCACGGCTGTGCAGTGGTATTGGCTACAGAAGCAGGCTTGGTGTGCCTGAAGGCATATCCATTGCTGCCCGGTGTGGAATTATAATTCGTGG
>CAISOH010000115.1 GCA_903887005.1 uncultured Bacteroidota bacterium
AAAAATCCAACAAATTCCTTTTATTCAAAACCTGCTGAAAATAAATTTAGGCGTAGAGGATATTTCCAAAAGCTTAATAGATGGTTCCCTTCAGGGTCAGGGTTTAACCACCACCCTCTCTATCCACGTCCCATTCTCCGTAATTACCCCTATGAAATAAACTCCCGGCGGGCCGCTCAGTTGTAGCTCCTCCGGTCTATTGGTGCGGGCTGTTATTTCTTTTACTTTCTGACCCATTGCATTGGTAATGATGATGCGCGCTTCTTCCTCTGCACCAGAAGAGACATTAACCGTAAACAGCCCGTTATTAGGATTAGGATACACGGTCATCGTAAGCTTGCCGAACGGGGGAGAGGCTACCCCAGCCGTATTATTATAAGTAAAATTACACAGCCTATAATTCACCGGTAGCGCAGCAGTTACCGCCCGGACACGGCATCCTTCATCTGTAAAAAACAGGTTGCCACAGGTATCTAAGCACAAGTTTGTAGGCATTAGTTGTGCGGCAGTGGCAAGGCCACTATCGCCTATGGAATCAATCCAAACAATAGGAGGTACAGAGCCTGCATATGTGGTTATGATGCCGGTTGAAGCATTTACTAAGCGTATCCGTCCATTGTTAATATCAGCTATATATATATTCCCGGCTTTATCTATAGATAGTCTTTCGGGAAAGGATAACTCTGCAGCCGTGGCAGGCCCGCCATCACCGCTTAAGCCCATAGTGTCGTTTCCTGCTACTGTGGTAATAATGCCTGTGGCTGCCGTTACTTTGCGTATGCGGTTGGCATCTGTTATATATACATTACCGGCATTGTCAAGGCAGATGCCCATTGGATGATATAGAGAATCGGTCGTGGCGGGCCGGTTATTGCCGCCATGGCCGGTGCCGCGAAACCCCGTGCCCGCAATAGTAGTGATGATACCTGTTGCCGCGGTCACTTTACGTATCGCATAATTATTATAATCTGCTATATACAAATTATTAACTGCGTCCACAGTTACATCATAGGGTTGAAATAAGCCCGCAGCAGTAGCAGGCCCGCCATCACCTTTTAAGCCACCAGTGATGGTATCATTGCCCGCTGCCGTGGTTATTATACCGGTAGCAAGGTTAACTTTCCGTATCCTGTGACGGGCATCCGCTATATACAGATTATTGTTTGTTGCATCTATGCAAATGCCATATGGACCGGGTATGTTTGCGCTTGTAGCTGGTATATTGTCGCCATTGGCTGTTGCAGGCCCACCACCGGCAAAAGTAGTGATGATGCCGGTGGCCGCATTTATCTTTCTGACCACTTCCCCCCCCCCCCCTCCCCTACATCACCTATGTACAAATTACCGGCATTATCGCGGCAAATACTTACGGGAGCGTTTATTGAGGCATGCAGTGCAGATCCGCCATCGCCCATATCAGAGCAACTATTGTTGCCTGCAATATGAATGATGTATTGGGCGGTAGCAGCCTGGTAACATAATAGTAAAACGATCAACTCAAGGACACTGGCTACCGGAAGGCAGGCTTTTACTGTTTTACCTATATTTTGCAATAATAAAATGAACTTTATTTTTTTCATAACATTAATTTAAACGGCTAATTAAATCACATCATAAAGCTTCCTGTCTTAAAAGTAAACCTTTTTGCAGCAAAAAGAAAAATTATCCCGTCCAGCGAAAATGCAGGACGGGATAATGAGATTTATTGTTTTAGAAAAACAGCATTATAAGCGCGTACTTCATCCAGGTACATATTGATGATGTATTTGCCTGATATCAGAGCATTTATATCTATGGACTGCGCACCTGGCTGCAGGCTGCCTTGCAGTACAGTGCGGCCCAGCATATCAATTACGTCATAACGACCTGCCTTAGTTCCCGGATTGTTTACTGTAAGGCTCACTGTTGCCGGGTTCGGATATACCTGCCACGGCTGTGCAGTGGTATTGGCTACAGAAGCAGGCTTGGTGTGCCTGAAGGCATATCCATTGCTGCCCGGTGTGGAATTATAATTCGTGG
>CAISOH010000116.1 GCA_903887005.1 uncultured Bacteroidota bacterium
CTATAAAAATAAAAATTAATTATTGATTTTATGTTCGTGCATTTCTACCAGTTCATTAAAAGAAAAAATCAGGCTGATTTATCAGGGTTGAGAATTTTTTATTAAATAAAAATCATTTCCAGCGCCGGTACCCACCATAAGACCTGTGACTTAAATATCTGTGTGGATAAACCTGATGATGCCTGTAATAACCACCATAATAACCTTCAATCCTTACAGGTGGCGGCGCCGGATGTTCCCGCACAACCATATGAGGCCCATAAAATCCGGTGCTATAATGCCTGTGGTGTCTCCATGGAGCAGCAGCAGCTTTGGAAATGACACCTGCGAATAATACCATAATCAATAAAATACCTGCAACGACCCTTAGTTTCATAAAGTAAGTTGAATTTTTGTACATAGATACAAATTGCTTACCAAAAAATAAAATAAAATTCAAAAGTATTTACCTTTTCTTTAAAATAGAAATGTCCGCTAACAATCAAATTAACGGACATTTCACTTTAATTAATTGCCTGTTTATTGCCAAACTATCTGTAATGCCTGTAGCCTCCATAATGTCTATAACCATAATACCTTGGCGCGCAATAAGGATGAGGCCTGTAAAAACTACCTCCATAATAACCGCCAAATACAATAGGCGGAACATATACCCTAACGAAAGGGCGTGGATCACACCACCCGTGGCAATGTCTTCTATATGGGGCAGCATTTGCAATTGAACTAATACCGGCAGATAATAATACTATCAATATTACACTTACAATGATCCTGAATTTCATATAGCTTATTTTTTTTGGTTCAATAATATAGATATAATATACTTACCAAAGTTTAATAAAAACTACCATTTAAGACGTTTTTAACAATGCATGAATTGGGATGATTAAAGAAAAAAAGCAGCATTACAAATCTGGCATATAATTTGTTGCAATTTTATTTGTGATCTCTTCCATGAAGGCAATTTTATTTCTCCTCTTAATAGCTTTGCCTTTTTCAGGCGTGAAAGGACAAAACGTTCTTTTAAATGATACAACATTTCGTCAGAAAGAACATTTTGTTTCTTACAACAAATATGATTCTTTAGAAAGAATCTACAAATATAATTACCACAGAAAAGGTTCAGGAGGTATGATTACAGGAGGCGTAATAATGGCTGGAGGCGGCATTTTGCTTCTTTCAGGATCAATTCAAAATTCTTTAGGATATTTTTTATTAGGCTATATCGTAGCAGGTACGGGTGCAGATATATTTATCATTAGTAGTATAGTCTATTTATGCAATAAAAATAATTCCAGTTATGAGCAAAAACGATATTCAATCGTTGGAAATAAAAACCAGTTAGGATTAGCCTATAATTTTCGATAGTTTTATTTTATAATTTTATTCATGAAAGCAATTATTTTTCTCCTCTTAATAACTTTGTCTTTTTCAGAGGTAAAAGGGCAGAGTCTTGCTTTTAATGAACCAACAATCCATCAATATGAACATTATTATATCAACGTTCATGATTCTTTAATAAAATTACCTAAATATCATTGCAAAGCAACAAGGGATGGATTCCATGAACTAATAATTAGTCGCGGATGTTTGGCAGCAGGCGGTGCACTATATCTAATCAGCACAACACCTGCCATTAACAATTATCATAATCAATCCGGACTTATTTTCCTTATTGCTACAGCTAGCTTTATATACAGTGGTGCCGGGTACCTTGTTATTGGACTAGTGCAACTCACAGTTGGCACAATACGAGATCACGAAACCTATGACCGCCGTTTTTCACTCATCGGAGATAAAAACCAGTTAGGATTAGCATATAATTTTAGATAGTTTTACGGTCGAAAGTTACTATCACGATGGATACATTAACACATATAGTTGTAGGTGCCTGTATCGGCGAGATTATTGCAGGTAAACAACTTGGCAAAAAAGCGTTGGTATTAGGCGCATTAGCAAACAGCATTCCGGATGTTGATTTCATTGCGGCTTTCTGGATGCCTGTTACAAAAGATCTGCTGGCCCACCGTGGATTTACTCATTCTTTATTATTTGCAATACTATTCACACCATTACTTGCATTTTTATCAGAAAAATTATTCCGAAGGCAAGGCATTGCCACAAAAACATGGCTACTATTCTGGGGCATACAGCTCTTTGCCCACCTGTTTATTGATTTATTTAATGCCTATGGAACAGGATTATTTGAACCATTCAGCCACTTCAGGGTGTCATTTAATACAATGTTTGTTGCGGATCCGATGTTTAGTATATGGCCTGGCATTGCCGTAATTATTCTATTGATCTTAAAAGTAAGTAATAATAAAAGGATGGTTTTGGCATGGAGTGCATTGGCACTATGTTCTATTTACCTTTTATCTGGGATAGGGTTCAAATTTCTTATTGATAATGCTGTAACAAAAGATTTCAACAACAGGAAAATGGTTATCAACCGTTATTTCACCACCCCTACCCCATTAAATAACCTGCTATGGTATATTGTCGCCCAAAATGATTCAGGTTACTATATTGGCTATAGGTCTGTGTTTGACAGGCAAGACACAATTGATTACCACTATGCCCGCCGCAATGAATCATTGCTTGCTTTGACTGATAAACAGGAAGACATAAATCGTTTGTTGCGTTTTTCCCAGGGCTATTATACAGTTGAGAATTGGCATGATACGCTAACGTTTAACGATTTGAGATTTGGAGAAATCATAGGATGGGCTGAACCTCACCCAAAGGTTGCATTTCATTATTTTTTGCAATATCCTGAAGGTAATAAGATGGTAGTGCAGCGCGGACGTTTTGCAAAATGGGACAAAAAAATATTACAGTCTTTTATTAACCGGATAAAAGGGATCTAATTCTTTTCCCGTTTTTGGATAAAGTAAAAGGTGAACAGGTAAAATACGAGATGAATAAACCGGTAAGAGAGATAATAAAACAACCTGGTCCTGATATTGTTTTTTGTTAAAAAGTCACTTTTGGTTATTTGCACACAATCATTCTTAATTATATCCTGCAGTTTATCATTTACCTCAGTAGCTATTTGTGTATTCTTAATGTCAAGGTTTAATTCTACACTCGCAAAGGCACTGATATTATTAACATTATAAGAACCTCCCGTAATCCATTCATTATCACACACGGCTACTTTACCATGTAAAATGTTTGACTGGTATTCATACACTTCAATATTATTTCTGAATAACCACGGGTATAAATATCGTTCTGCATACTTGGTAAATGGAACATCGGCCTTGGCTGTCAATATCAGTTTTATTTTCACGCCACGGTAAGATGCTCCGGCCATTCTTTTAAGCAATTTTTGTGGCGGCCAGAAATAACTGGTCATGATAGTCGCTTCTCTGCTGGCATTCAGAAACATCTCCTGGTAACTTCTAGTTATCTGCGTCCTTTTAAATACCCAGTCATTTCTTCTTATTCTTACCATACATTCATCAGCAGGTAACGGAGCCAAAAGGGCATTTGAAAATGGAACGCATTTTTTACGTATTACAGACCTGTTCCATCTTTTGATACAAACGTCATTTATTCCTCTTGCAACCTCGCCGCTTGCATGTACAGCCCAGTCAAGCCATGCCTTGTTCCCTCCAATATCATTGTAGCGGTTACTGATATTGATGCCGGCTACCATACATACATTTGCATCTGCCACGATGATTTTATGGTGTAACCTCCTGCCTATATAAAAGGTATTGCTTTTAAAAAAAGGTTCAAAAAAACCAAATTGAACGCCGGCTTCATGTAAACGCGCAATGAATTTTGGAGAAAGGCGTTGAGATGCATAACCATCAACCAGCACATATACATGTACTTTTCTTTTTGCAGCCCTTATTAAGGCATCAGCTACCCTGTTGCCCGTTTCATCTTCATCATATATATAGGTCTGTAAGTGGAGTGAATACCTGGCATTATCTGCTATTTCCTCAATGCAATTGAAATAATCAGCCCCACCTCTTACAATTTTTACTTTATTGTGGATGGTATATTGATTTGATTTCCTTTCTCCTGGCATTGACGGTATAAATATTTTGTGTAAAATTAATGCACAGAAAAATAGCAGCTAAAAATTTACCAGATCTATCTGCAATACATCAAAGGCAATATCTTATGAAAATGTACCTGGTTAGCGTAAAATGTGAAAATACCTGTTCATAAAGATGCTTTAGAATCCTTTCACTTTATAAAAATGAGCAGTATCTGCAAAAAACAATGGATTATCAAGATTCCTGTTTATCCTGCCCCGAACCTCAGCTGGTTTTGTAATTTCAGATAGCGTAGTATCCGCAACTTCCGCAGTCGTAATGGTATCCCCTGTTTCATTAATATCTATCAGTTTAAGAAAAAAATACCCCTGTACAGATTCATAATAATACTGAACATTCAGGAATCTGGTATAGCTTACTTTAGACAGGAACATTTCAAAATCTTCATATTGTATGTGCGTGCCCCATTTGTTCATGTAGGTAACTGCATATTTGAAGTCATTCTTTTTCTTCACAATGAAATAGTTGAGTTTTGAAGTATCCTCCTTCATTACCCATTTCCCTAATAATGTATTGTCTATTTTAAGCCTGGCAGGGTCATCTATAGGGTATTTAGAAATCCGGTTACAACCAATAACCAGGACAAAAAACAAAGCCGCAGTACTAAATAGAAAATTTCTTTTCATAAACATGATTTGTAAGCTTCGCTAAGCTTGCTTAAAGTTACTATTTTATTTATTTTTCAATAGTTTTCAATAAAATTCCCAGAATAGCCTTAATCATTAATCCCCCGATAACTACATCAACATTACTTTACCTTATAAAAATATCCTGTATCGCTATAAAAGGCAGAGTTATCTAAATTCTTAACTACATAGTCCCTTACCTCGGCGGAACTTTTCAGATATTGCATGGTGCTGTCTTTTACAGTGGCTGCTGTTATTCTGTTTGCGGCAGCGTTTACGTCTATAATCCTTAGAAGAAAATAACTACCACCTGAATCATCAGCGCAATAAATGTTCAGAAACCTGGCATCATTTACCTTCGACAAAAATGCAACTTGCTTTTCAGGTGCTTTTTTCTTTTCCTTAAACGTTATTAGATATTGGTAATCATTTTGTTTAGTGATCACGTACACATCCTTTTCGTTTTTAAGCTTCCATTTTCCCAATAAACGAGTATCAATTTTTACAACCGGCGGATCATCTATCGGGTATTTCGGCAGATTACAACCTGCAATTATTATAATCAGCAGAACAGCAATACAATATTGTATTTTCTTATTCATAACACGAATAAATCTACAAAATTATTTTTCATTTGGTTTAGTTTTTTAAAAAAATCCGGTTTCCATCAGAAATCATTTATTAAAAACCACTTATTCCTATATTACAAAACAGAAAAAAAATCTTATTTTTCAAAATTATTCATAAGGAAGAAGTAAAGAAATGGCGCAGAAACACAGCAGAAAGCCAGTCGCAGATCCGAGTCCTCATAACAAGATAAGCCTTCCGCACCCTGAAAAAGCAAAAAAAGAGTTTTCAGTGACCCTGAAACTTGCTTTTTTGCTTGGGCTGGTGTCATTTATTGTCTATGCCAATACCTTAAAAAACGGCTATGTGCTTGATGATGCTTCTGTATTGAAAGAAAATACGATTGTTACAAAAGGGATATCCGCAATTCCTGAAATTTTATCTACCCCTTACCGGAAAGGATATTTTAGCAGCGCGAATGATACCTACCGGCCATTGTCATTGGTAATGTTTGCCACCGGATACCAGTTCTTTGGGCCAAATCCCATACCAAACCACTTAATGAATATTCTCATCTTTGCCGGCTGTGTGATTTTGCTTTTTTTATTTTTCGACCAACTTTTTGAAAGAAAAAAGACTCCGGTTGCCTTTATTGCAGCCCTGTTATTCGCATTACATCCCATTCATACAGAGGTGGTAGCTAATATTAAGAGCCGGGATGAATTGCTCTGTTTTTTCTTCGGTTTTTTAAGCCTCAATATATTCATTAAATATGCACAGATACATAAAACAGCACTACTGTTATTAGCAGCTTTCTGCTTTTTATTATCTTTATTGTCTAAAGAAACAGCAATTACCTTCCTAGCCGTTTTTCCATTGATTTTCTTTTTTTACCGGAACGGACACAAAAAACAGAGCGTCCTTATTTCTGTTTGTGCGGTAGCAGCTGCAATTATTTTTCTCGTCCTTCGCACGTCAGTTTTAAACGCTTATAATGCCAACAATACCACCAGTATTGATATTGTAGATAATTCCCTTGCCGCTGCTAATATTACTTTTGAATCAAGAATAGCTACCGCAATTTTAATATTGGGTTACTATATTAAACTGTTGTTTGTACCCTATCCGCTCATTTGCGATTATTCCTATAATAGTATTCCGCTTGTTCATTTCGGTAATCCCGGAACATTAATCTCACTGACTATTTATGTGCTGCTCGCCTTTTTCAGCCTGAAGCGTCTGATTAAAAATAACAAGGATCCCTTTGCCTTTGGGATCCTGTTTTTCCTGATAACTATGTCCCTGTTTTCAAACATTCCTTTTTTAATTGGCGCCACAATGGGTGAACGCTTTATGTTTTTTAGTTCGGCTGGCTTTTGCTTGATTATAGCGCTCCTGATTGAAAAATTCATTGGGGGGACTCCCGAAACAGGCCTGGGATTATTAAAAAACAGTAAAGTCATGGGGATATTAATTCCGGTTGCGGTCATATATTCTGTAATTACTTTTGCCAGAAATAATGACTGGTCAGATAATTATACACTTTTCACCAACGATATTAAAAAAGCCCCTGAAGCTGCCAAGCTTAACCAATTGTTTGGCCAGGAAATATTAAAATTAGCAGAAGCGGAAAAAGAAGACCCTGCTAAACAAAAACAGATGATTACCGAGGGGATTGCATATATCAGCAAGGCGCTGACTATTGACCCTGATTTTGGAGAGGCACATTCGGATATCGGCAATGCCTATTCTAAAATTTTTCAGTACGATTCAGCTGAGTTTCATGAAAAACGCGCCATAGAGATCAACCCGCTGAACTATAATGCAGTAAATAACCTGGCCGGAATTTATTTTGCTAAAAAGGAATATCCACAGGCGATAGCCCTTTGCAAAAGATCAATTGAATTAAATCCGGATTTTGCAAAAGCCTATGCCAATATGGGATTTTGTTACATTCGCCTGAAACGATTTGATTCCGCTGTTATTTACCTGAAAACAGCCGCTGTTATTGAACCTGATTATCATTTAATAAATAAATATATTGCGCTTTCTTATAAAGAAATCGGCAATCCGGATTCAGCCAGAAAATATGAAGCGCTGGAACAAAAAACAAATCCTGATTTTAGATTGAATTAATGAGCGCCAAAAAATTAGAAACAATGTTTTATATTAAGAATCTTCAACCCGACGCATTCCGCTTTTGGGATATGGCAATTACTGAGGCGATGTTATAGATGAGGTGGTTTATTCTTTATTCTAAACCATAGGGAACAAAGTTCAAATTCTCATAAATACTGTCTTTCTAATTTTGTTCGCTCTTTTTTGGTACAAATTATTTCCCTTTTTTTGAAATGTCAGAGGATGCATATTTGTAGTATCGCCTGTTAAGAAGTCTTTCAATAAACTGTCTCCTCTGATATGGTAAATCGTTCTAACAATTTTGAATGAATCAAGAACAATTTTGTTTTTATACTCGGTAAATTTTCCTTTCCCATACCAACGCTGCCCATCGTCTGAATACATAAATTTTTCAAATATTCCTACTGTTGATTGTTTGTCCAATTTATAAAAATGATAACAATTAGAAACCCATGGTGAATGGGATTGGCAATAGCGTAAAGTATCCTGCCCAAAAACATTTATAGCACAGAAAGATAAGAAAATAAAAACCAAGGCGACCTTTTGCTTATTCTTCATAGGTATGAAGGTAATAAAAAGGCTGCAATCGAAGTCCTTTACGCTTCTATTAATTCCTTGCATCGGCTTATTGCTGCTTCTATTTCATCAGGCTAAGCATAACTTACAATTTTGTATAAAATCACGAGAAAGTGAAATATCTTACCCGTTAAATAAATGCCATTGGATTGGCAACAATGATTAAATAACTTTGCTGCAATAAATAAAACAGAATAAAATCTTATTTTTCAAAAATATTCAGAAAGGACGTTTTAAAAAATAAATGGCGAAAAAGCAAAGTATAAAGCCCGCACCGAATCCGGGTCTTCAGAGTAAAGCGAGCATACCGAAAACACAGGAAGCAAAGAAAAAGTTCAATTTAGAGCTTAAGTCCTGGCCGGGGCTTACGCCTTATCTTCCCGGACTTTTACTTTTTTTTATTTTCCTGTTTGTAGGATTCTTTACCTACCAGGACTACGGGATTTGCTGGGATGAGTCTGTACAAAGGGCGCCCGGCCTGCTCAGTTATGATTATATATTTAATGGCAGCCAGGAACTATTCAATACCGTTACCGACAATCATGGTGCAGGCTATGAATTGTTGCTCGTGATCTTTGAAAAAGTCATGGGCCTTACCGATTCCAGGGATATCTACCTGATGCGGCACCTGGTTACTAATTTGCTGTTCATTTTTAGTGCTTTGGCCGCTTATGTGCTTATTATCAGGTTATTTAAGAACAGATTCCTTGCCTCGCTCGGATTTTTAATGCTGGTTTTGGCGCCGAGGCTGTATGCCCATTCCTTCTTCAATAGTAAGGACATCCCATTCATGTGCATGATCACCATAACGTTTGCATGTGCTCAGATTGCATTTGAAAAGAATAAACCAAAATTCTTTCTCATCCTTGGCCTACTTGGAGGGTACGCCACCAGTATAAGGATCATGGGTGTAATGCTGGGTTGCATCTTCCTGTTCTTCCTGGTAATTGATTTAGTGAACGGCCTTGTAAAAAAAGAAAAACTACAAAAGCCGATTCTGAACATATTGCTTTTTTCGGCAGGGTTTTGCTTTACATTATACTTAGGCTGGCCATATCTGTGGAAACATCCCATTCAGTATTTCATGGAATCCTTCAGCGCGCTTTCCCATTATAATTTATGGAAAGGCAGCGTTTTAATAAATGGTGAATTTGTTCCGGCCACCAAACTTCCATGGACCTACTTCCCAACCTGGTTTTTAATCAGCAATCCTGAAATCTGGCTGATTACAGGTTTTGCAGGGATTATTTGGATACTTCTGGATTTTATCAAAAAACCTTTGGCTTTCTTCCAAAATACCAATGAGCGCAATTTCCTCATATACCTTGCTTGTTTTTTGGCCCCCATCATGGCCGTGCTGTTATTACATTCCGTCATTTACGACGACTGGCGGCACCTGTATTTTGTTTACCCTCCTTTTATACTTATGGCGGTTTATTTTATCAATAAAATGCTCCATACCCGCTATAAAATGGTTGTTCAGGCTATTTGTTTATTAGAGGTAGTGCTTACAAGTTTATTTATGATCATCAATCATCCGTTCCAGCAGGTTTATTTCAACTATTTTGTATCTCACAATAAAGAATATTTACGTAAAAACTATGAAATGGAATACTGGGGATGCAGCTTTAAACAGGCCCTGGATTACTTAGTCACTAAAATCCCATCCGGACCAATAAATGTAAATTGCGAAAACCAGGTTTTAATAACCAACAATATGATGCTGCTTCACCCGGATGACCGTAGCCGCGTTCAATTTACAGACCCGGAAAAAGCTGATTATTTTATCACAAATTACAGGAGCCACCCTTATGACTATCCTGGTAATGAAACCGAATATTCCGTTCGCGTATTGAACAGTACCATACTATCTGTTTTCAAAGAAGAAAAAGACCCTGTAAAACAAAAACAGATTAGAGAACAGTCAATAGCCAATTTAATTAAAGCTTTGGCGCGTAACCCTGAGGATTGTTACGCCCACGCACAGATTGGAGATGAATATTTCCGCAACGGGCAATATGACTCTTCAGTTGCACATCATTTACAAGCTTTACAGCTCAATCCGACTTCTGTTGTGATAAATGATCTGGCGGGGAACTATTTTGGAAAAAAACGATACAGGGAAGCCATTGATTTGTGTAAAAAGGCAGTAGAAATAAACCCCGCCGATGTGAATACCTACACGAACATGGGGCTCGTTTACATGCGGATAGCTAAGTATGATTCCGCTGTATATAACCTGCATAAAGCAACAACCATAGACCCTAAGTACACCAATGCCTTTATTAATCTTGCCCTTACATACAAAGCAATGGGCAATATGGATTCCGCAAAAAAATATGAGGCGGAAGCACAAAAAAACGATCCGAAATACAAGTTGCAATAACTGACAAAAAGAAAATTAAATGGCAAACAAACAATCTAAAAAACCTATACAAAGGCCTGCTCCGGTAGCACAGGCCAAAGCCAGCGCTTCAAAACCGGAAGTAACAAAAGGCTCTTATTCGCTCCATGTGAAACTTGCTTTATTGCTTGGTATTTTTTCAATTATTGTATATGCAAATACTTTAAAAAACGGTTACGTATTGGATGATTCATCCGTTATCACTGAAAATACTATCGTTTTAAAAGGCGCGTCTGCAATACCTGAAATATTATCAACACCATACCGCAGAGGATTCTTTGTCACTTCAAACGATTTGTACCGCCCGCTGTCACTGGTAATGATGTCCATAGAATATTCCATATTCGGGCTAAACCCTATGCCGAGCCACCTGATCAATGTTTTAATATTTGCCGGTTGCGTTATACTGCTGTTCCTGTTTTTAGACAAACTGTTTGAACGGAAAAAGACGGCGGTCGCCTTTATTACTGCTTTATTATTTGCGGCCCACCCCATTCATACAGAAGTCGTTGCCAATATCAAAAGCGGCGATGAGCTGCTCTGTTTCTTTTTTGTATTTCTAAGCCTGAATATTTTTATCAAATACATTCAGACAGGCAAAATGATGCAGTTGTTACTCGGCTGTTTTTGCTTCCTTTTGTCCTTCCTTTCCAAAGAAACTGTAGTAACTTTCCTCGCGGTCATTCCTATGATATTCTTCTTCTACAGGAATGAAAATAAGAAGCGCAGCACATATATCACAGCGGGTATAGTTATCATGACCGCCATTGCACTTGCTATGAGGGTTTCAGTACTGAGCGCCTACGACGCCAATGGTATTTCCGATATAGATTTTGCCGATAACGGTCTTGCTTTAAAAACGCTGGCCCTGTCTTCACGCCTTGCCACTGCCGTTTTGATATTGGGCTACTATATCAAACTGTTGTTTATTCCCTACCCGCTTGTTTGCGATTATGCCTACAACACTATTCCGTTTACCACCTTCGCTAATCCGCTGGTGCTGCTGTCATTGGCATTTTATGTTTTCCTGGCCGTATTCAGCATCAAACGACTCTTAAATAACAATAAAGACCCTTATGCATTCGCCATTTTATTTTTCCTGATAACCATATCCCTGTTCTCTAATATCCCCTTTTTAATAGGCGCCACTATGGGCGAACGCTTTATGTTCTTCGGCTCCGTTGGTTTTTGCCTCGTTATTGCCCTGCTTCTTGAAAAGTGGGTAGGAAATGTGGCTGATACCGGCCTCGCCGTAATAAAAAACCCTAAAGTATTAGCAGTAGTAATTCCGTTGTGCCTTGCCTATTCTGCCATTGCCATTAACCGCAATACCGACTGGTTCAGCAACTATACACTGTATGGCACTGATGTAAAAAATTCGCCCAATTCCAGTAAGCTCAATTACTTCTATGGTTTAGAGCTGGAGAAAGTCGTTGCGTCTGAAGAAAAAGACCCTGAAAAGCAGAAACAGATAAGGCTGGAAGGAATTAAATACCTGAGAAAAGCTGTGGCCATTGATCCTGATTTTGCAAATGCACAATCGGATCTCGGGAACGCCTTTTTCTGCCTTAACCAATATGATTCTGCAGAGGTCCATGAGGCGTGGTCATTGAAAGTATTCCCCACAAGCAACATGGCCGCCAACAACCTGGCTAACGTCTATTACTTCACTAAAAAGTATCGGGAGTCCATTAACCTCTCTTATAAGGCAATTGCGCTAAAACCCAATTATATAAATGCATATGGCAATCTTGGACGTTGTTATCTTTCTATCGGCAAATTAGATTCTGCGATTTACATCCTGAACCAGGGAATTCAAATTGACCCGACCTATAACTTTTGTTATGAGATCCTTGCTTATACTTATAAAGCAGCTGGAAAATCAGATTCTGTGAGAAAATACGAAACGCTGGCGCAAAGAGGCCGGCCCGGTTTTAAAGTGAACTAACCATTTGTCACCTTAAGTAAACAGTATAATGAAACGCTAAAATCTCGGACATACGGTCTTCTTATAGACAGAACTTCCGGGAGGGTAATCTCCTGTCAGGCTGAGGGTAATCTCAAAGCCACCTTGCATATAGCTGGCAGGTTTGAGTGTAGACACATTTATATCATAGCTGGTGCCCAACGACATGCCTTTATATTTCAGTTTAATGACTGGGATAATGGCATCTCCATACCTGAAAAGCGAACCGGCAAATATCGAGAAAGTTGGGTCGGCATGTAATGAAAATGATTTCCAGCCAAGTAAAATACCGCCTATAAGCTCTGAATAAGTACCCTGGTTGGCATAGTTGGCATGTACCTGCAGCATATAATCAACATTAAGATCACGGATCATGCCTGCATTTACATTCCAACGGGTATTTTCAGTATTCCGGTGAGTAAGGTAATAAGACAAATCTGGTTGTGTAAAATGATACCCTGATATACCGAACATATAAGTAGCCTCGTCCGATGAACCAGGAGTAAAATTGTAATTGATACCGGCACCTATGTCATACACTACGAATTTAGGATTAGGTAAGTTTTCAAGCGTTGGATTGCCTGCATAAAAACTCCCGTTCTGAAACTGGTTATTAAAAGTAGCTTTTGAAGGATCAAAACTATACTGCTGGTAACCGCCGGTGAAACCAAAGGATAAATAGGAATTATTTGCCTGGTTGAGCGATTTATTGAAATTAATTGCCGGGTAAACAGCCGATATTTTCTGGTCTATGTCACCAGCTTTATCATTATAACCGAGCAAGCCTACGCTCAGGTAATCATTAGATGAACCGCTTAATGCAAAACGGTATTCCCCGTTAATCAGTATGGTTTCATAAGGGTTGGCCACGCTGCTCCACTGGCTGCGGTAATAAGCTGATACTTTGTAGTTGCCCGAAGATACACCCACCATGGCGGGATTACGCAGTGTCGTAGTTTCGTAAAACTGCGAAAAATGTATATCTGCCTGTGCATTCGTGCAAACAGGAACAAATACCATACAAAGCAGTACCAGTAAATAAAAATTTTTCACGGCAGTACATTTAGATTGTTACCAATTCTTACCTGATTATCGTTACACTTCCTTTTCTGTTTATTACTTTATCATTATTGCAAATAGTCTCTGTTACCCACACATACACATCAGGGCGGGGCTTTTCACCGCTATATGTCCCATCCCATGCATTGGAAGCATCATTAGGCAAAATATATTCCCTGCTGAATACCAGCTCTCCCCACCTGTTATAAATCCGGAATGATTTGATGGTTTTTATGGTTGAACCGCCGCTTCTTGGATAAAAAATATCATTCTGGCCATCGCCGTTTGGCGTAAATGAATTAGGGAGAAATAAATCATTTTTACATTCACAAATTTCCATCTTAACCGTATCGCCATAAAAATAACAACTGTTCTTCGCCGTAACCCAATAGGTTCCTGCCGATCTGATGGTATCATTAATTCCGGTTTTGCCGTCACTCCATGCATAAGATTGCAATTCCGGGCGCGCATTGAGTACCAGGTAAGGTATATTACATATCTCCGTGTCCCGGGTGCTGCCTATTGAATCAGGTACTCCGTTTTTACAATTGCAAAAAATCACTTTAAATGTATCATAATAAAAGCTGCAACTGTTTTTTGCCACTACCCAATATTTTCCTTCAGTTCTGATAGTATCACTGATTCCATTATTACCATCACTCCATAAATAAGATTGTAAATCCGGACGGGCATTAAGTGTCAGAGATGTTGCATTACAGATAAGGGTGTCACAGGTGTTAATTATTGAATCTGGTATCCCATGTTTACAGGTACAAAATTTTACATCAATCGTATCAAAATAAAAAGAACAATATTTTTTTGAGATAACCCAATATTTCCCGGGTGCTTTGATCGTATCAGTAATTCCAATATTGCCATTGATCCATAAGTAGGATTGTAAACCAAGAGCATTACTGATTACCAGGTTACTCGTATTGCAAATAAGTGTATCCGCTCTGTCATATATTGAATCAATAGTACCATGATTGAGTGATTGGTATTTCCCCACAAAAAGCCTTTCAGTAACACCTGTAGGGGCCAGTGTATCCTTATTGATTACGAAAGGGTCAATTTTATAATCACTGCACATAAATATATTTCCCAAAGCATCGCACGCGATACCGTTCTGGTCATCCCCACCGCTTTGTAAAGCCGAAGAACCTGCATAGACGCCATTGGAATGATAACCTGCAATAAAAATGGGATCACTGCTGCCGGCAGGAGCATGCAGAATATTACCATCAATAATTACAGAATCCTGCATTGCCCCGCTCACCCAGATAATACCACAAACTGAATTGGCAATAGAAAATCCCCATGCTTCTCCGCTGGGGGAACCTATAGTTTTATACCAGCTTACATTATTGGCGGGATCAAATTTCACCAGGAATAAAGATCGTTTACCCGGATTGGGGTTAGCTATGGTAGTACCTGAAAAAGTAATTTTATTGCCGCTAAATGCGCCTGTCATGTAAACATTATTAAATGCATCCGAAGCTATTCCAACGGCATATTCACCCTTGGTGGTTCCGCTTCCGCAAGCCCATAAAGGCGTTCCTGATTTATCAAATTCCGCGATGAATGCATGTGAATTAGTAATAACTGACGTGCCAAAAGTTATTTTTGGGGAGCCATCTACACCAGCCATGAAAACATTTCCTGCCGGGGTTACTGTTAGCCCGTAAGCAATATCTGTATCACTTCCCCCAAAACTTTTGGCCCACATTATATTCCCTGAAGGATCATATTTTGCCAGTAAAATATCAGTCGAAGTCCCTGAAGGGTCTGAATTTGTTAACGTAATCGTACCAACCTGGATTATTGGAAGTTGGAAATTCACTGTCATATAAATATCCCCGGTAGCATCTGTTGCTACACCTCCCGTTCCAAGGATTTCAACCCCCAGTTCATGAGAATCTTCCAAAGCATTACCGGCATTAGTGGCCCAGACTACATTTCCTGAAGGGTCATACTTTACCAGGAAATATTGACTGCTCGGACTTATTGGGTTGATAAGCGTTATTGCTCCTACCTGCAGGCTATCGCTTGTAAACGCCCCTAACATTAATAAATTACCGTTTGGATCAGTAGTAATGCTTAATAGATAGGAATCTCCGGTTAGTGTGCCTCTTGCCCATAAAAAATTTCCTGAACCATCATACTTGGTAACAATGCATTGCATTCTGCCAGGAGTAAACGGAACTTTATAGGAACCAAATGTGATATAAGGTCTCCAGCTAAAACCTGCGGCAAATACGTTTCCTGAATTATCTGTTGCCACCGGCCATGCATCCATTCCTGCACCGGTATTTCCCCTGCCCCACAACCACCCCTGTGCATGGGACTGAGATGAAACAAATAATACTAACAATAGAATAATAACTGAATGGGTATATTTCATTATTCAGGCTTCAGGCAACAGTTAAAAACAGAGAATCAGAGATAAAGACGTGCAATATGCTTAAAATGGTTTGTTTTACCCGGAAAATTTATTTTAAATAGGAGCAGGATTTTTTTTGTCGAGACCTATTGCATCTATTTAACATCAGTTGCGTTGGCACCCTTCACCAACAAGATTGCTATTACCCTTTTGTAATCATGAGCTTTTCACCGAACGACAATTACATTTAAACTAATTGTACTTACTTACCCCTGATACAAATACTACCGCTGCAATAAGCTATAGTAAGGATTGCTATTTTTAAATCCGCAGGCAAAATACGATAAGTCAGGGTATGGAAAAGGAGATTTCTTATTAACACCAGCGATTATTCTTAAGTAAAGCAGCGGCAAATCACGACTGATTTGTATAGGTAATATAAATGATAACTATCAGCTCAACCATTAACACGCATCATTTACAACTTAGTTATACATCTCTACTTTTGTTACGGTTTAAAAAACATTACTAACCAATAAATAATCATCATTAACAATCAAAAAACAAATGCTATGAAAAACAAAACGATTAAAATATTAAGCCTGGCAATTGCAGCATTATTTGTATGTAACAGTAATCACATTTTCGCACAGGAAACAGCGACAACAACTGTATGCAAGCCACACGACATGACAATTGGCGTACATGGAGGTTCCAATTTATCCTTACTATATGCTGGCAATTACGAGATAAATAAAAATTACAATTTTGGAGTCGGTTACAATTTAGGACTTAACAGTTCATACGCAATCAACAACTTTCTTTCAGTAGTCGCAGAAGTTAACTTCGCAAAAATGAACAGTGAGAGAAAAGATATGCAACCTCTTATGGTCAATTCACCATTACAAACCACCCCATACCCACTGTTTGCAAACTATAAGAAGGTGGAGAAATTTGACTATATAGAAGTACCTGTTATGCTCCGTGCTACCACCGGAAAGAAAATAAAGCTATATGGTAATGTCGGTCCATACATCGGCTTTGCAACGAGTGCAACGATGGAAACTTCCGGACGTAGTATGCTTTACAAAGATCTAGGCGGCCAAATACAGGAAGGTTCAAATAACACAATTTACTCTTTAGACGGCAACCAAAATATTACTAAAACTATTAAAACTATAACCTTCGGTCTGACAGGTGGTGCAGGTTTGGGATATACCTACGATAAACATACTATAATGTTGGATGTACGCTATGATATTGGCCTTACAAATATCAGGGAAAATACAGCATTAAACGGCAAAAACAACCTGCAGACTATTATGGCAGGATTGGGTTATAGCTATTCACTTAGAAAATAAATAATTTTAAAAAAAAACAGCTCCTGTTTCCTCAAACAGGAGCTGTTTTTATTATTTACCTGAATTGTTTACAATACTTCAAACCGGCCAAATGATTAAAAAATCCCGCGGATACTATTGGTATAATTTTCAGTTTTCAGGAATAACATTATTGCTTATCATCGTATTAAAACCAACAACTGCAATGGTGCCATTTATCGGCTGGCTGATCGCTGATTTATTTATACTAAATTCATTTGGTGCAATAATCAGAACTATTAATTGGAAGAAGGAATCTGCTATTCCAATTGCATGACTTTATAATTTATTCCTTTCAAGGAATAAATCAGAGACTTTTCCATTCCATACCATCAGGCCTTGACTTTTATTACCTGTCGGTAGGCAGGTAATAATTTTTGCGGAAAATTTTTATAATCATTTTACACTTTGCGCATTATTTAGTAAGAATTATTGATAAGAAAAGAGATAAGTTGCGATTATTTTCTTCTGACAAAAAAGTCATACAATGTAGTAATCAATGAAATTATTGTCTGCCTGAAATACATGATTAATATTATTACCAGTACTGTAATAATAATGGCAAAAATCATTGTCTGTAGTTTTTTATCCATGGCAGTTTGTATTCAAAATAAATCCCGGCATTTCTGCCGGGATCCTGTTTTCATAATGAAAGGAAAATTAGTTTATTGCAATTAATTTATGCGAACTTTTTATAGCTTTTTCTGTTTTTGGAAGGGTTAATTTCAAAACGCCACCATCATAAGCAGCGTCTATCTTATCCAGTTGCACTTCTTCCGGAAGTATGAAAGAGCGGGAAAATGAAGAATAATTATACTCCTGGCGTGTGTATTTTTCTTCCTTTTCTTCTTTGCTTTCTTCCTTCTGTCCGCTTACGGTAAGTATATTGCCGTCAACGTCAATTTTAAAGTCTTTTTTGTGCAGTCCGGGAGCAACTAAAGATAAATTATAACTGTTTTTTTCTTCCGTGATATTAACCCTTGGTAAAGTCAATACTTTGCCGGAAAAGCCGTCCTTAAACCATTCATTCCATGGTTCAAAAAAATCGCTGAATACTGAATTCAGACCGTTTGTTTTTGCTAATGTTTTCAGTGACATGGTTAATCCTCCTGTGTTTTTTTGTAAACAACTAAATTACAGTGCAAATCTATACCGGTACCATACCGTCTCAAATGATGGTTGTCAACCCTCAGACTGAACTTCATCAGTGACGTTACAACATCAATCATCCCCTACCTTGATAATCATCATTGGAGCCAGGAAATAGCATACCTAAATTTGAACATTATTTACTAAAATTCAACAGATATGAAACCTGACAAAGAATTACAGGAAAATGTTATTGACGAATTGAAATGGGACCCTAAAATCAATTCAGCAGAAATTGGTGTCGCTGTCAAAAATGGCATAGTAACACTCAGCGGTTCCGTTGACAGTTATGCAAAAAAACTGGCAACCGAAAATGCAGTAAAACGTGTTAAAGATGTAAAAGGAATAGCAGAAGAAATAACGGTAAAACTTTTGCCTGATGGCAGGCGTACAGATGCTGAGATTGGGGAAGCTGCTGTTAATGCATTGAAATGGAACAATGGTGTCCCTGATGACAAAATCAAGGTAACTGTTGAGAATGGTTGGTTGAATCTGGAAGGTCAGTTGGACTGGCAATTTCAGAAAGATGCGGCTACCCTTGCTGTTGATGATATTATAGGTGTAAAAGGTGTTACTAACCTCATTACTATTAAACCGAGGGTAAATATCCCTGTGATAAGAGATTCAATTAAAAAAGCGCTTGAGCGTTCCGCTGATATAGAAGCAGACAGAATAATTATTGAAACCCAGGGCAATAAAATTACCTTACGGGGCAAGGCGCGTTCGTGGAGTGAACGGAATGAAGTGGAAAGAGCCGCATGGTGCGCTCCTGGTGTTATGGAGGTGGAAGATAACCTTGTCATTGCTCCATAAATACTACCGTGCATAATTGATTAAAATAAATAAAAATCTTTATATGCATGGCATTTTTATTCATTTTAGCTAACAACTATTTTTACGTCAGTATTTACTGTTTCATAATAACTTATAAGTATGATTATAATCAGCTAATAAACAAACCAATATCATATTCCCAAAATAATATAAAATATATTTTTGAAACTTCATAATGCATTTTTTATAAAAGAATAATTAGTAATAATAATTATAATTGAAAATTATGTAGAACAGTGCATTAATAGTGAGTTGCTCACTATTATACATAAATGAAAACAGTATGGGGCTTCAGGGTATTTTCAATAATCAACAATTTTCAACATTATTTGATAATGCTGGTATTGGAATTTTAGTTGTGAACGCCGATGGCGAAATTGAAGCCGCTAATAAATACATCCTTTGCGAATTCGGGTATAACGAAACCGATCTCCTGCACCAGAAAATAGAATTTTTAATACCGGAACGATTCAGGGAAAACCACGCAAAGTTAAGAACAGATTTTAGCAGGCATCCTGTAAATATTGCCGTAGATCCCGAAAAAAACCTTAGAGGAATCAGGAAAGATAGTTCAGAATTCCCGATCGAAATGTCTCTTGGCTTTTATAAAGACGGGAAAGACACATATTTTATTGCCTTTATTAATGACCAGAGCAGGAAAAAAGAAGCAGAGGAATTAATAAAAGATCTTAATGCTGACCTCGACCAAAGAGTAAAAGAAAGTACACGTTCTCTGAAAGCCACTGTGGATCAGCTCAGCAGGCAAATAAAAGAAAATGAACGTAAAGATGAAGAACTGGAAAAGGCATTGGAAAAAGAAAAAGAATTGAACGCCTTAAAGTCCCGTTTTGTATCCGTTGCGTCTCATGAGTTCAGAACCCCCTTATCAGGTATTCTCGCCTCCACCTATCTCTTATCGAAATATACAAAAGAACATGAACAACCTCATAGGGATAAACATATAAAACGCATACTTTCTTCCGTTAACCTGCTAAATGAAGTATTAGGCGATTTTTTATCCGTCGATAAAATGGAACAGGGAAATTTCAAGCCAAACTATACCGTATTCCATATTAAAACAATGGTAAATGATGTCATTCAAAACATGCAGTCTATTTTAAAAAATGGTCAAAATATTTCGTGTGTACACAATTATGAAAATGATACTGCATATTTGGACCATTCCATGTTCCATCACATTCTTACAAATCTACTGTCTAATGCGGTTAAATATTCACCGGAGGATAAAACAATTGATTTGGTAATTGAACAGAAAGACCAGAAATTAATAATAAGAGTAAAAGACCAGGGTATTGGCATACCTGAAAAAGAACAGGAGAATTTATATAAAAGGTTTTTCCGTAGCGTTAATGCCGCCCATATTGAAGGCACGGGTTTGGGTTTGAATATAGTAAAAAAATGCGTGGACACATTAGATGGCACCATCGAATGCGTCAGTAAAGAAAACATAGGAACTGAATTTATCATAACATTTAATAATAAAAAAGAACATTATGAAAACAGTATTAGTAGTTGAAGACAATGAAGTTATCCGTGAGGATGTTGTTGAGATATTGACCTTGGCAAATTATAATGTTATTTCCGCAATCAACGGAAAAGACGGGCTTGAAAAAACAAACGAGCATATGCCGGACCTCGTAGTAAGTGACATTGCAATGCCGATAGTAGATGGTTTTGGGATGTTGCATGTACTTCGGAATGACCCCAAAACCGAGGATGTTCCGTTTATTTTCCTGACTTCAAAAAGTGACCGGAATGATTTCCGCAATGCGATGGACTCCGGCGCAGATGACTATATTACCAAGCCGTTCAATGGAGATGAATTGCTGAAAGCGGTTGAAAACAGGTTCAAAAAAATTGAAGTAATGAGAAAAAAACTAAGCCCGGATATCAAAGGCTTTACTGAATTACTGGAGATAAATAATGACGCCTTAAATCAAAGCCTGGAATCGCTGCCAAAAGACCATGATACAAATACCTACCAGAAAAAACAGGTAATCTATAAAGAAGGGTTTACGCCGCATTACTTATATTTTATTCAAAGAGGTAAAGTAAGGACCTATAAAACTCATGAAGATGGCAAGCAGTTAGTGATGGATTTGTTTAACGAAGGCGATTTTCTGGGCTACATTCCCTTGCTGGAAGAATCCCCTTATAAAGAGACCGCAGTTACAATGGAAGAAACCGAACTGGCACTGATACCCAAAAAGGAATTTGAAAATCTGTTGCACAAAAATCCTTCAGTACAGCAAAAGCTGATAAAAATGCTGGCTAAAAATATTACTGAAAATGAGAACCACCTGCTGGGGATAGCTTATAATACTTTACGCAAAAAAGTGGCAGGCGCACTGTCAAGCCTGCATACTAAATTCAAGTCAAACAAGAATGAACCCTTTTTAATAGATATTTCACGCGATGAACTGGCTTCCATTGCCGGGACCGCTACAGAATCACTTATCCGCACACTCACTGAGTTTAAAAATGAAAAACTGATAGATATCAAAAAGGACAATAAAATAGAAATACTTAATCCAAAAAAACTGGGAACTTTATTGAGATAACAATACTCCACGAAAAGTTACAAAAAATAGTGGCTGGCAACACGTCCCAGCCATTTTTTGTATACCAGAAAATAATTTCTGGTTTTCAGAAATATTTCTAACTTTGTGAAAACAGTTGCGGTAAATGGTAATTATTTCACAGAAAATAATTAATGAATTTGCGAAAGAATACCCTTTGGCCGCAGAACCATTAAACAGGTGGTATAAGCAGGTTATTGCTGCTGACTGGCAGAATTTTCACGAAATAAAGCAAACATTCAATACAACAGATTTTATCGGGAATGACCGGTATGTGTTTGATATAGGAGGTAATAATTACCGACTGGTGGCAATGATTCTTTTTAAGAAAAGAACGCTTTATATCAGGTTCATTGGTACACACCGGCAGTACGAAGAAATTTGTAAAAGGGGTTTAATTAAAAGCATATAAACATTATTTTATGAAGCAGATTAAAACACGCAGGGAATATCACCTGGCAATGGCGGAAATTGAAACGTATCTCGCAAAAGGCTTTGATAATCTTACTGCCCAAGAAGATGATGAATTAGAAATACTTTCAAAGAAGGTTAACCAATATGAAAATATTCATTTTCCAATGCCGGTGAAACACGACCTGGCAACAATATTAGAAGCCTATATGAAAGAAAATAACCTTACTAAACAACGGCTGGCATCCTTCCTTGGAGTAGGGAATTCCACACTAAGTGAGGTCTTAAATAAAAAACGGCCCATCACGCTTGATTTTGCAAAAAGGCTGCATACAAAAATCCATTTAGATGGTAATTTAATATTGGAGATGGCGTAAGCATTATTCTCCTACTCCTTCACAAACCTGCCCATCCTCCTATACCCCGAGGGGTCAGTAACCTGCACCAAATAAGTACCCGAAGGCAAATAACCAACATCCAAAACTACCCCATTTTTAGTCTTCCTCAGTTTCTCAAAAGGGAAAAACAGTATCTGCTGCCCAACCAAATTATATATCCTCACCTCGCTTTCTTCCCCGCATTCAATAGTTAATTCATCACGCGCAGGATTAGGAAACATACATAGCATCTCCTCCCCTTTGGGGAGGCCGGGAGGGGTCGCCACCCCCACCCTCAGCGTTGTATCACGCACCATGCGTATTCGGTTGTTATTATAGTCTGCTATATAAATAGTTCCATACTTATCTAAAAACACATCAGCACATTTTAATGTAGCGTTTGTTGCAGGCCCTCCATCTCCCGAAAATCCTCTTGTTCCAGTTCCAGCAACCGTCGCAATAATTCCAGTTAATGCAGCAATCTTTCTTATTGTGCCATTTCCCCATTCAGCAATAAAAATATCTTGTTGTTTATCGACGAATACTCCGACCGGTAGGTATAATTCGGCGTTTGTTGCAGGCCCACCATCCCCTGAAAATCCTGCAGCCCCTTTTCCTGCTATAGTATTAATTATATTTGTAGTGGCACTAACTCTACGTACTGCATGATTATATTCGTCACATATAAACATGTCGCCGAAATTATCAACAAAAACCTGAATTGGACCCGAAATCCCAACATTTGTTGCCTGTAAGCCGTCACCAGGATAAACCGCACTCCCGTTTCCGGCAACAGTTGCAATGATGCCGGTAGCTGCATCTATTTTTTTTATTTTATTATTTCCCCAATCTGCCAAATAAATATTCCCAGATTTATCTAAACATAAACCCGTTGGCCCGTTTATTCTGGCATTTGTCGCGGGTCCACCATCGCCACTATCACCACCTCCGCTAAGACCTGATGGCCCACTTCCGGCTATAGATGTCACAATACCTGTTGCTACAGTTATTTTTCGTATTCTGCTATTTCCGCCATCAGCAATATAAACATTCCCTGCTGTATCAGTAAAAACAGCTTCTGGAGATACGAATTCCGCAGCTGTAGCAGGCCCGTTATCACCTGAAAATCCGTGCATGCCCGTTCCGCCTATTGTAGTAATAATTCCTGTGAAGGCATCTATCTTACGCACCCTGTTATTTCCGGCCTCAGCTATATAAATATTACCTTTATTATCTAAACATAAGCCCTCCGGAAGGCGTACTTCAGCATTTGTTGCAGGCCCGCCATCATGCACACTATCGCCATAAATACCAATACCATTTCCTGCAATTGTCGTAATAATATTCACCTGCGCCTGCAATTTCATACAAGCACAAATAAACATCCATATCAGCAAGCTCTTTTTCATTCCAGTGTTACCGTTTTTTAACTTTCAGCTTTCTACTTTCGACTTTTGACTTTCGACTATCTACTATCTACTATCTACTAACGACTATCTACTATCTACTCACGACCCACTACTTTTTGCTTTTCACTTTTGCCTTTTGACTTCCCCCCGCAATATCCATCTCGTCTATCAGCCACCCTGCCCCACCGAATTTGTCTATGATGAAAAGCGTATAACGGATATCAACCGAAATATTGCGGCAGCGGTTCGGGTCAAAGTAATAGTCGCTCATGGTGCCCTCAAATGCCCGGTCGAAATTGGTGCCTATCAGTTCGCCCTTGCTGTTCAGAACCGGGCTGCCGGAATTGCCGCCAGATGTATGATTGGAAGCGAGAAAGGCTACAGGCATAGTACCGTTCACACCCCACCTTCCATAATCTCTGGTACGGTAGAGTTCCTTTAGTTTTTTAGGCACTTTAAAAATATCGGAGGTGGAATCATCCAGAGCGACTACCTCGCCAAGAGTAGTCTGGTAAGAGTATTTTGCAGGGCCATCCGGTTTAAGTCCCTTTACCTGTCCATAGCTAACACGCAGCGTCAGATTGGCGTCGGGATAAAATACTTTGGTCTTATTCTTTTCCATCTGCGCCTTCATGTACAGCCTGTTCAGGTACTTCATGCGGGCATTATAGTCATTGAGAGCAGCCACTATTTTCCCTTTCCGCAGGATGTTAAGTGCATTGTATAATTGCCAGGCTGGGTCTTTCAGTATCTTAGTACTGTCTGCCGGTATTGCATTCTCCGCAAAAGTATTCAGCTTCTCCTGCGAGGCAAGCAAGGTGGTATTGTAAATATCATAGGCCCAGTTGATGATATCCTGGCCGTGAGCAAGGTATTGCTCTTTAAAATACGGAGGCAGCGAATAAGCATTTTTGGTAAAGTAAACCGTCATCAGCGAAATGAAAACGTCCTTATCAGTAGCTGCATCATAGTTTTTACTGAACCACTCCATGCCCTTCATAACCTTTTTAAGGGTATCTGTCAATGCATCGCCGGAGAGGTTCAGCCGGAAACATTTTATCACATTCTCCAGCGCTGCGCCTTGCGATATGAGTTCCACTCCGAAAGCGGCTTCTCTGTTATACAGGTCTTCTGTCAGCAACTGGTCCATACTCTCCGCGGCAGTGCGCATCTGCGGAAGAAGGTCAGCGGCATAATCCGCAGCCTTATCAGCCACTGCCCATGCCTGGAACGATTTTTCAAACGCCTGTTTTTTACCCATCACATCATTTACTTTCAGGCCCGCCACCTCGCCCTGCCATTTCTTCCAGCCATTGGCAACGCCCGCCCTCTTGGAGGTATATTTAAGAAATGTTTCCCTCGACAAGTCCATATGCTTGCTCCATACATCCAGCTTGCGGGTGCGGCAGGCAATGCTTATGGGGTCGGCTATGGAATACACCTGCTTCAGTGCATAAGAAGAAATGTATTCTTCCGTAGTGCCCGGGAATCCATAGACCATCGTAAAATCCCCCTCCTTATAACCCGATACATTAATGTGAAAAAATGATTCCGCATTATAAGGTTTATTGGTGGCTGCATAATCAGCGGGGCTATTATCCTGGCCTGCATATACCCTGAACATACTGAAATCCCCCGTATGCCTCGGCCACATCCAGTTTTCCACATCGCCTCCAAAAGCGCCGATACCGTTTGGCGGAAACCCCACCAGGCGTATGTCCTTATACGTTTGGGTAATGGCTATCCAGTATTGATTGCCCTTGAAATAAGGTTTTATGGACGCATCCATACCAGTGCTTTTCATGTAATCTTTTTCGATAGCGGAGATGCGTTTTGCAATAAGGGTGTCCCTTATACTGTCACGGATCGTATCACCGATGCCGGCCAGCACCTTGTCCGTCACATTTTCCATTCTGCGAATAAAGGTGACAGTAAGCCCTTTGCAGGGTAATTCTTCCTTCATGTTCTTCGCCCAGAAACCATTTGCGAAATAGTCATTTTCTGTATTGCTAAAACCCTGCACACTGCCATATCCGCAATGATGATTAGTAAGCACTAACCCTTTTGTAGAAATTATTTCACCGGTACACCCCCTGCCGAAGAGTACAACAGCATTGTTCAGACCGGTACCGTTTTCATTGTATATTTTGTCAATTGGGATTTCCAGTCCCTCGGCTTTCATGTCTTTTTCGTGGGCTTTTAAAGTTGCCGGTATCCACATGCCTTCTTTCGCAGTTGTTTTGATTTGGATGGAAAAGGAAATAAGAAGCATTAAACATTTAGTTAATAGAATATGTAAATTCGAGGTCCTGAACATGTTTTTTTCGTGTTTTGCAAATAAATATACACCTTTGTTTCAAAGTTTTGTAGTATTCACTTATATTAGCGGAAGATTAGGAACAATAGTAATTAAAAGCCGTCTTATCTGGTTATTTTTCAGCATAAGCAAACCTTTGTGCAGAGTTGTACTGTCTATTGTTGCAGTACATACCCTGAAATCGCCCCTCGCCTGGAAAGCCTGGAGTAAAAAAGGAAAATAACAATACAGATGGTAAGTTTTATGCTATAGTTCCGGTTTGAGAAATTGATATTTTATATCTAAACAAGATTATGAAAAAAAGGTTACTGTTTATTGCGACAATAGTTTTTGCCCTGGTGAATAACCTAAGCGCCCAAAAGCTTACCGCATCGGTTGACTCTATGTTTTTCGCACCTGATACCGTGTGTATTCACGAGCCGGTGTCGCTGAAAAGCAATATTTTCAATGCGTCAAACTACTATTGGGGGTTTTGCTCCGGTTATGAGAAAAATGCTCCTACCGGCATTAATCTCGGAAAAAAATTCAAATTCCACATACCCACAAATATAGATATCGTTTATGACAGCGGTTTGTATTATGGTTTCGCCATAAATTCCCAGACAAGGGAATTCCTCCGGTTCAACTTCGGCAATAGCCTTAGTAACGTTCCTACTGTTACCAATTTCGATAGCCTTAAAGGTGGTTTGGCAGTAAACCCCACTTCTCTTTATATCCTTAAGGATACTTTTTCCCATAACTGGTTCATATTCGTTTCAGGTGGATTTACAGACGTTACATCCAGTTTAGGCCGTATTGATTTCGGGCCTCATTTAAGTAACAACCGCCCTAACGTGGCTAATTTCGGCAACTATAAGAATACGCTCAATTACCCCAAAGGTATTTTTATATCGCAGGATGGTAATTATAACTGGTACGGATATATTGTAAACCAGAACACAAATGAACTTATCCGCCTTGATTTTGCATTCAATGTATCTAACACCCCATTAATGGAGAACTTAGGTAACCCGAATGATGCATTAAATAATCCGGTTTTAAACAGCCCTTCCGATATTGCTGCAATAAAGGATAACGGGAATTGGTATTTATTCGTAACAAATTCCGGGTCTAATACAATAGCACGCATTGATTTGGGCAGGACGCTCGACACACAAATAGTTTATGGCGGACAGATTGGTAATAACCTCGGAAATTTTAATTTCAGGATAAATTATCCGTCTTCCATTACCATCAACAAGGATTGCGGCGAAATGTATGCCTATATTACCGATAGCACTACCAGCCAGTTGGTTGGTCTGCAAATGACTACTGCCGTTGGTCCATATTATGCTATTGATTATAACAATATCGGGTTAATGAATAAGCCTTCCAGCATATCCAGCATCATTCGCGACAAGGATAATGTATATGGCTTTATTGCAAATCCCGCCGACAGCACATTAACCCAGGTTGACTTTTTCCATTGCACCAATTCTTCCATACCATCCTATACAGAGGTTACCCCCCCTGTATATTCTTATAACTTTCCCGGGATTTATAATATTTACTATGTAGTAAACCAGGGATTGCCAACACAGCAGGTTAACTGCAAACCGATTACGGTACTCCCCTATCCACCGATAAATATGAACCAGGATACCACAATATGCGAAGGCGATACGATACGGTTATATGCCAAATCGAACCTCGCTGATTCTATCCGCTGGTCATCCACTTATAATATTGACACTACTTATCTGTATGGTGATTCCGTAAAGGTTTGGCCTGATTATTCTACCTCCTACCCAGTTGTACTTTATTATCCTTTCGGATGTGTAGTAGATACCGCGATCAGGGTGCATGTGAGCAAAGTTCATGCCGATGCAGGCCCCGACCGCTGGATTAATGATGGAGGTAAAACTACATTGGGCGGACCGAATACTACTTTTCAAAACAGCATTACGCTTTCTGATGGCAACTTTGTGTATAACTGGATGCCCTATGAGTTCCTCAGCGACAGCGATATAACTAATCCGGTTGCAAACCCGCCTTATGATTATACCTATTATCTGACGGTTACGGAATTTAATGATAAATATCATTGCAAGAGTATAGATACCGTTGTGGTACATGTGAATTGCGCCGATATTGTATTGCCAAACGCGTTCTCGCCAAACAGCGCCAACTCTGCTACTAACAGATTCACCATCCTGAACAAAGAGATCATCAAACTCAACTATTTCAGAGTGTGGGACAGATGGGGGACTTTAGTCTTTCAAACTATCAATCCTACCATTGGATGGGATGGCACCTATAATGGCCAGCCAGCGCCTGTAGATGTTTATGTATGGGAAGCTGATGCATTTTGTACAAGCGGCAAAGAGATCACTAAAAAGGGTAATGTAACTCTATTACGATAACATTTTTATACTTTAAAGACCGTTAATAATTTCAGCAATTATTAACGGTCTTTTTTGTGCCATAATATTTACAACTTATTTAGTCGTCCATCAAAAAGTCTGGAATCCGCGTCCATTCTATGTTTTGAGAAAAAATCGTTCAAATAAACTACAAGCTATTTGAAAAAGTTGCAAAAAGCTTGCAATTTAGAGTATGCTTACGCCTCA
>CAISOH010000117.1 GCA_903887005.1 uncultured Bacteroidota bacterium
ATAAATGTGCAAAATAGGTTTCTCGCAAAGGCGCAAAGCCGCCAAGACTAATGAATTGATAATAAGTAAATTATAAAATCAAGGCCGCAAAGTCTTGCATATTAAACAATGCACAATTTTATGCGGCTGCAAGTATAATAATGCGTAGGGCATCTTAAAAAAAGGCAAGAGGCTATACCAAAATTTCACTTTTGATATAGCCTCCTGTTTTTAAAGAGTATTCGCCTCAATATTATTTTACTTTAGTCACTACTTTTGAGGTTGAATTATTTACCCGGAGCAAATAGGTGCCCGGAGGAAAATTATTAAGCGAGATATTTACGCTGCTGGAATTATTATAGTTGTACTCGCCCAGCTTCTTGCCATTAACATCTATAACTTGTATATTGCTTATGATAGGTTGTGTTGACGAGACTGTAACCGCATCATTAGTCGGGTTTGGGAATATGGAGATGTTTCCTGTTCCAATTGCATTTCCGGTTGATGTGCCAGATGGTTTTACAGGCATACGACTCCCGCCACCGCCATCATTAGGACAAACTACATTTATAGTCATGTCATAATAGCATGTATCACCTTTCTGGTCAATTAACATTGTCCGTACTGTAATTGTCATAGCAGTTCCAGGAGGTACAGCGATTGTAATGTAAGTAGGTCCGCCAGGCATAAATGGACCACCATTTACAGACCATGAATAACCTGCAATAAACCAACCTGGAAGAGGAATAACGTTTGCGGTGCAGGTAAAGTAGCACCATCCATTTGCAGTGCTGGAACCATACCATGTTAAAGTAGATTGTACCTGGTCAGCACATGGAGAGGGCTTAATCTGTCCGCAAGTCACAGTCTGTGTAAGAATTGCTTCGCAGCAAGGATCTGTTCCGTCAGCATAGTTGAAGTCTATGATGTGAGCTACAACGGAGACAGTTGCCGTAGTACCCGAAGGTATTGTAAAGGTAAAGCAATCTGTATGGAGGCTTGTGTGGTGAACAGTTACTGTTCCGCTGGTGCTGACTGTCCAGTCGTAACCGACAATCGTGTAAGGGGTGCAGACATTTACGCAGGCCGTATAAGTACAGGAGTCATTGGGCGCAATCATACCCTTTCCTGTACCTCCACCGCCTGTATTTTTGATAATGAGTGTTGTGTAGGCGGTATCATAGCAAGGTGGTTTTTGACAGTTCAAAGTAATGGTGCGGGTTATTGTACAAGTATCACCGGCAGGATCAATGGCAAAGTAGGTTACAGTTATAGTTTGTGATCCGGAGTAAGGTATTGTAACGATCTGGCCATCTGTGCCGCTGGAAGTCGGGTCCCAGGTAAGTGTGCCACCTATATTCCACAAATATCCGATCATGGTCCATGGTGCATACGGAGTTCCGGTAGCAGTAACCTGGTAAACACATACTGACGTGTCAGCCGGAGATAATACGGCTGTCAATGTCGTGTGAGCGCCATCCCATGAGGCCTTAGAGCAGGGAATATGGATCGGATTTTTCTTGCCGCAAAGCGTGTCAATTGCATAATCTAAGGTATCAATTCCCACAGGAACTGTTTCCGCAACAAAGTTATACCTGGCTTGCGTACGGTAATATTGGGTCATTGGCACTGCTAACATACCGGTCGTATCAATTGAATCGCAAATGGTGCCGCCATTATCAATTGGTAGCGAGGACGCAGTTCTTACATAATAGATGTCGTTCTGTCCAAAACCAAAATAAGAATCATTGGTAACTCCGGCCATGTATAGATCTGGTCCTGCAAGTGTCATATCTAACAGTGAATGTAATGCAGGTGCAGAAGTTCCGGAAATGTATTTTACAGGTACAGTAGTGATCGTACCCGCTGTAAGTGAAGGAATATCTGTAACAACAACGTCCAGGTTAGAGGTTGTGCCCGTAAGCCACCTGATAGGATCATACCATGAATTCCCCGGTGTTTGCATACTAATTACATGGTCGTTAGTCAATACAAATATTTTTGCCGTATTTGCATAGGTTTTATTACTGCTTTGAACCTGCCAGTTTTCAGGAGAGCCTCCTGTTCCGGTATCTAACCTTGTAATACTTTGTCCTTCACCGCCGGTAGTGGTATAATCGTTCAGGGAACCTCCTAATATTACAACCTTATTACCTTTCACATATACATCAACAAAAAAATTGTCATTCAGAGCTAATGTTCCCGGAGTAATTATTTGATTCCCGTTTGGGTCATAGCTAACAGTAAGCCCGGGAAGTGTAAAGTCAAAGAAATCCTGCCATATCCATGTGCCAGGAACATATGGTCCAGGGGCAAACATACCGGGCTTGTATTTATGTGCCATACCGCTTTGATAATTATCACCGTTATAAGAGCCTACTATGTATGTTGTCATACCATCTGCGGCAGTGCATATACCGTAATAGCTATCGCTGCTACCAAGACTTCCAGCATAGACCTCATTATAGATCAATGTTCCTGTGGTATTTTCAAACATTGCTATCATTGCATCTACGATTGTAGGCCGGGAATCATATGATCCGACAGCAACCAGTGCATAGTTACCTTCAGCTCCTAATTCTGTTACGGCATAAAATATTTCACCACCAACTGTATGAACGCTGTTTCTGGTATTGTTTTGCCAAATCAGCACTCCAGATGTGGCGTCAAATTTCATGATACATGCTATGTTATTTGTATAAACTGAGCTTCTTCCCATAGTTCCTACAACTACAATATTGCCGTCATGCGTTATGATCATGTTGTAAATGAGATTATTAGCGCCAGCCACACCGAATTTTCTTTCCCAGAGAATCGCTGTTTCTGTCGGATTTACTTTCAGTAAAACCATTTGTGCATTGGTAACATCTCCCGTGACAGGGTCAATGTCGTAGTCATATCCGGCTATAATGGTACCGGAGCCATCAGGCAAAACCCGGATATTGGTTGCCGCTTGATTTCGATTGTTCCCAATGTGCAGATTGCGGGAGAGCTGCGCCTCTAATGTCCCCGAAAGGGCCAGGGCGATCATCACTAAGATGAGTTTAAAAATACTTGATTTTTTCATAATATACATTCCTGGTTTTAAAAAGGAATTATTTTATATATATAAATATATTGC
>CAISOH010000118.1 GCA_903887005.1 uncultured Bacteroidota bacterium
AATGATAATGTTCGGAAAGCTTGTCTGTGTATTGCATCCCATAAAATTAATGAATATTCATTCGAGGTGGATTCCCTGAAAGGCTTATTTTCGTGTAGCGAAATTCGTAGATACTATCCCCTATATTTCCGGGGCTTGGTTCAATGGATTCCACACTGACAGCACCCATGGCGGTTCCATCACGTACACATATTACGACTGGAATATATTGGCCGGGACTTTTGCCTTTGACGCCATTGACGCAAATGACTCGGTAATACATATTACCGATGGAGTATTCGATATTCAAAATCATTAACCAAAATTCTATTAATCATGATTAGAAAACTAAAATTCCTGATTGGTCTAATGTCCATTGGAATTCCGGCATGGGCTGTGCCTGCAATAATCACTCCACCTGTAAGTATCTCAATCTGTTCTGGACTCAGTTCGTCACTCAGTGTAACGGCAACCGGGGCTTTATCTTACCAGTGGCAAAGAAGCTGGCTTGGCCTGCAGGATGATTTTGACCTGGAAGAACAACGATCTGCCAAGGAAAATGAACTGAACAATATCAAACATTATGCCGCAAAAGCAGCGTAGGAAAACGAATGTTACCAGAGCCTTTTCAAAAAATGAACCCCTCAAAACACACCCTCAGTAAAAGTTACCCCAGCCCCATCAATGCCGACTCCTGTCGTCCCTTAATAGCTTTCCCCGACATTTCAGCGGATAGCTATCTTTTGCCATGCGGATGCATTTGGGCAAAAGTGGCCTTTTCTTTGGTTCATTTCTTTTGGCCACGCAAAAGAAATGAACACTCGAGTAGGACAGATATTGAGGGAATGAACACCGATAAGAATGCCGTCAACGATTGTGTAAATTATTTAATATAAAAAATTCAAACCCGAAAAACAGTCCATTTTCGGACTTTGACCCAGGCGAAACACTTTCTAACATATAGCACATTATCCATCAAACAATTACCACCAAAAAAAGATCTATGATATACGCATACGTGTATATGATAACGCAAAAAGCGTATTATCATTAAACTTCAATTTGCCAAAACCAAAATCTTATCTGAACTTTGTTCCCAAAAGCAAAAAATACCCGCAAAAGCCTGGAAAACTCCCCGCTGTCATTGCGAAGAATGAAGCAATCAAAGAGGGGTGCCGAAGGCAGGGTGATTTGGTTTAATTTGGCTGGGGTGATTGGACAGATGGTGTTGCAAAAAGACAAAGTGTAGTGAAAACGTCCAGTTTTTGTCCAGTTCTTTTCAGCCATAATGAAAACAATTAATTGAAAATCAATAGAATAAAACTATCAGAGAGAAAAATAAAAAAATCTCTTAAAAACTGTACAATTATAAATCAGAACCCACTATCAGGAACCAAATTACCGAAGGGCCACAAAAAAAGGGCAAAGAAAGCGCAACGGAGCGCAGGAAATGAGCAGGAATTTGAACACAAAATTTCACTAACTAATTGACTTTCAATATAAAACTGCGCAACAATCACAAAAATAAAAAAATCAAACTAGAATTGCGCAAAACCAGTTACTCTTTAATCAATTAATTTTTTAACCCAATATGTCCACCACATTTTTCACATTACCGGTAAACGGCCTTTTATTTTGAAAAAAGCTAAAGCAATATTACAAAGAACTTAAAGGAATAAATAGGGGCTGCTAATTGCAGGCTTTTATTTTACTTTAGTATAAAATTATCCGAAATGGTATTCCTATTTGGAGCTATTTTTATTATGATAGCATATTTCGCAGTCAGGAGAGATGAAGCATCTGCAAAATGGGCTGACAAATTGTTTTATTTTGGAGCGTGTTTAATTGTGTGCGGGGTAATAGGTATGTTCATAGGGCTGTATTTAAAACACAGACAATAAATTCAACTCCTGAACTTTGTTAACAAACATATACTGTAATCGGGGTAGATTAGTGCATATATTAATTGAGGGCTTTGCGGTCTTGATTTTTATATAATTTACTAACAATCAAACAATTATACTTTGCGTCTTTGCGCCTTTGCGAGAGATATTTATTGCACTGTTTTACCCCGCGAGAAATATAACAGTCAAATTGCGGCACTACCCGCTTTTCAAATTTTCACTTTTGAATTTTGAATTAGATTAACTTCGCCAATTATTTTTAATAATTTCTCAGATGGAATTTAAAATTCAGCAAAAAGTATCTAAAAAACATCAACTCTTTATTATTGATGACGTTCAGAAAATAAACCTGCTACCTGAAATCACTTCAGACGAGATAAGCTATATTACCACCTCTTTTAATGCGGAGCAAATTCTCGTTACCATTAACCGTTACGGTTATTTTATTTTTATTTACCTGCTTAAGAATAAAAAAACGGATGCTCAGACCAGTGAAGCATGTCGTAAAGCTGGCGCTGAGTTGCAGGTATTATGCAACAAATCTAAACTTGATGAAATAACCATCACCAATCTTTCACCACTCAGCAATGCCGCGATACTTTTCGCTGAAGGAATAGCGCTTGCCAATTACCAGTTTCTGAAATACCGCACAGAAGCAAAGAAAATTACCAATACGCTTCAACGCGTTTTTTTCACTAAAGAGTCCGCTACGGTAAAGGAAGTTTCGCAGTTAATTACCATCGTTGAGGCTATTTACCGGGCCCGTACTCTGGTAAATGAGCCGCTTAACTATTTATCCGCCGAACAACTCTCGAAGGAAATTCAATTGCTGGGAAAAGAGGCCGGATTTAAAGTTACAGTACTGAATAAAGCCAGGTTAGAAAAAGAGAAAATGGGAGGCTTGCTGTCTGTAAACCGTGGCAGCATTCACCCACCCACTTTTACCATAATGGAATACGTTCCAAAAAAAGCATTGAACAAAAAACCTATTGTATTGGTTGGCAAGGGTGTTGTTTATGATACCGGAGGAGTATCGCTCAAACCCACGCTGAACTCAATGGACCGCATGAAAAGCGATATGAGCGGCGCTGCATTGGTGAGCGGGGCTATGTTCGCTATTGCCAAAATGCAATTGCCGCTGCACATTATAGCGCTTGTTCCTGCAACCGACAACCGTCCGGGTGAAAATGCTTATGTACCCGGAGATGTGATCACCATGTATAGCGGAGCAACTGTAGAAGTGCTGAATACGGACGCGGAAGGGCGCATGATACTTGCAGATGCCCTGCATTGGGCTAAACGGTATAAGCCGGAATTGGTTTTGGATTTCGCTACGCTTACGGGCGCAGCTTCGGCTGCGGTGGGCGAACATGGCATTGTGTGTATGGGCACTGCTGACGAAAAAACAAAACAGGCCTTCAATGATAGTGGCTTCCGTCAATACGAGCGGCTCGTGGAATACCCCTTATGGGATGAATATGGCGAACAAATAAAATCAGACATAGCAGATATTAAAAATGTCGGTGGCCCTTCCGGAGGCGCCATTACCGCAGGCAAATTTCTTGAACATTTTACAAACTACCCCTGGATGCACTTCGACATTGCAGGCGTATCTTTTGCAACATCCAGAAAAGGCTATACCCCTGTTGGCGGCACTGCTTATGGTATGCGTATGCTCCTTGATTTCTTAATTAATTACGGTAAGGCCTGAATATTTAAAGTACGCGACACATTTTTTGAATTTTTAATTTTGAATTTTGAATTAATACAACATGCAACCACATAACGAAAAACCTGTTATAGGCATTACTACCGGAGACCTCAATGGAATAGGTACCGAAGTAATCATTAAAACATTTTCAGACAACCGGATGCTGGAGTTATGCACACCGGTAATATTCGCTTCCAATAAGGTGATCAATTATTACAGGCGAATTGTCACCGAACACGCCTTTAATTTTTCCAGTACCAAGGACCTGACAAAATTAAATCCCAAACAGGTAAATATTTTCAATTGCTGGGACGATGAAGTGCCGTTACAACCGGGTGTGCTTACCGATGCGGCAGGCAAATATGCTATACGGTCGCTGATGGTAGCTACGCAATGCCTTAAAGACGGGCAGCTTGATGGCATAGTTACAGCCCCTATCCACAAAGGCAATACAAATATCCCCGATTTCCCGTACACGGGCCATACCCCTTTCTTTAAAGAGAAATTCGGGGCCAAAGATGTACTGATGCTTTTATATCGCGATAATCTCAGGGTGGGCCTGGTAACTGAGCATATTCCAATTTCTAAAGTAGCGGGGGCTATCACAAAAGAATTATTACAATCAAAGCTGGGCCTGCTGCGCGATTCACTTATAAAGGATTTCGGGATAGACAAGCCTAAGATCGCCGTGCTGGGTTTAAACCCGCATGCCGGAGATGAAGGCCAGATAGGAACTGAAGAGCAGTCTGTAATTAAACCTGTAATAGACCTCCAGAAACAAAATGGCAATCTTGTTTTTGGCCCGTTCAGCGCTGACGCCTTCTTTGCTCATGGCAGCTATACACAATTTGATGCAATACTAGCCATGTATCACGACCAGGGGCTTATTCCTTTTAAAACCATTACCCAGGGCGAAGGCGTAAATTATACCGCCGGGTTACCAATCATACGTACGTCTCCCGACCACGGCACAGCTTTCGATATTGCCGGTAAAAACATAGCGGATCCAACTTCATTCCGCGAGGCTGTTTACCAGTGCATTGATCTCCTCAATCAGCGCAAACAATATGCTGCCAACACGGCAAACCCGCTGAGAAGAGGCCGGATAGAAAAAGAAAAAGAAGAAGAAGAAGTAATCGCCTAAGGACGTTACTGAAGTATATCCCGAAAACAATAAGAGGCTGCTTCAATTATGAAGCAGCCTCTTACTGTTTTAAGTATTAATTTTTTACCTGTTGCTGTTGTAAGTGCAAAGTTAAATGCTCCACTTTTATCCGTACCGGATTATTACCTCCGGCATTATGTATTTTTAACTTTTAACTTTTGATTTTTGACTTACCTCACCTACCAAAGGCTTCCGCCTATGTATTTGCAGGTATAGGAAAGCGTATCAATCTGAACCTTGTAAATCATCCTTAAAGTATCCTTTCTGAGCGTACCATATCCATTGAAAGTAGTACCGTTATTGCTACCAAAAAAAGTAAATGAATCGGTTGATTGAACAGTACAGGTAGCGCTATCATCCTTGTTCTCAAGAAAATCTTTCATTTCAAATTCCAAAGGTTTTGTCGGGATCACTAAAAACCTGATGGAATACTCATGAAATTGATTGTAATTATTTATATTACATAAATCATGGCCATTGAAAGTAGCAATATACTTATCCCTGATAAGTTGCTCGCACCTTGAGCCTTCATAACCAATATCGCATATGCAATTGCCGCCATCACATACCCCAAGGTGCTGGCAAACCACATTGTTACATTTGTCTTTATGGCATCCTGTATAGATAACCGTGGAGATGGCAACTATAGTCAAAAAAGCGGTAAGCAATATGCTGCGTATCGGTTTCATAAATCGAATTTAGACGGCTAAAATATTAAATGTTTGCTCAAAGATAACTTTCAGAACGATAAATTTTTTATTACACGGCATATTCTTTATGAAATATTGCACAATAACCTGTTCTTTATCCAATAAAAATACACCTTTTTCCTCCATTTATTACATTCTGTTTCTATGAAATTATGAAAAATATCCTGATTTTGTCCATTAATATTTGGCAAGGACGAAAAAAAGTGGCTTTTTCATTTCATACATTTAAATCACTGAGAACCTTCTCCACCCTATATAACTAACTACAGGAGTAATTATACCGGGCTCATTGTCAAAATATTAGGATAAGAACGTAAAAGAAAAAAGCCCCGTAGGCACGGGGCTAATAGTTCTCACGGTGTCAGGGGAATATCATTGAATACAATTAATGTCTCCTTTCTGCCACAAATTTAGGGGATTTAGAGATAACTTTTATTCCAAACACTATTTTTTTTAAAGATTTGTTATTTCAATGTAATTATCCTTGATGACAAACAAACAACATACTGTATCTTCGCATTTTCCGTTACTTTGAACATATAACTACTTCATGCGACCGGGCAAATTATTATTAATTATCTTACTACTACATCTTGCTTTCCCTGCCGCAGCGCAACGCCCCCTTCTGAATATGGCCGACCATGATGACAAACCTTATTATTTCGGCATCACTTTCGGATTGAATTATTCCGTTTACAATATCACTTATACGGAGTCCTTTGCCACTACCGACACTTTTAAACGCATCCAGCCTCATTGGCAGCCAGGCTTCAATCTCGGGTTAATAGGCAACCTGAAGTTAACTAATTTCATTGACCTCCGTTTTGTACCTTCCCTCGCATTTGCCTATAAAAACCTTCAATTTGAATATGCCTTACCAAGCGATAGCATATCCAACCGCACTATCGAATCTATTTATATGCATTTGCCGCTCCAACTGAAATTCAAAAGCGACCGCATCAAAAACTTCCGGTTTTACGGATTGGGGGGAGCCAAGTTTGATTATGACATGTCCGCCAATTCCCGATCTCACCGGCCGGATGAATTCCTGAAAGTGAGCCCGGTTGATTTCGGATGGGAAATTGGTATTGGCTTTGAATTTTATAATCCAAGCTTTATTTTTTCACCTGAAATAAAAATGAGCCAGGGGTTTACCAACCAGTTATATCCGGATCATGGACTGCAGCTTACAAACGCTATCAATACCCTGAAAACCAGGATGATTGTTATTTCCATACACCTGGAAGGATAGTGTATTAAGTCAAAAGGTAAAAGTCAGAATAAAAAAGTGTACAATTAAAACATGAAAGACGCATTTATAACGGACGGCATAAGAACACCAATTGGCAATTTCAGAGGCGCATTATCAGGGATAAGGGCTGATGACCTTGCAGCATTGGTTATGCGCAAATTAGTAGAAAGAAATCCCACCATACCAGATGGCGTGATAGACGATGTAATATTCGGCTGCACCAACCAGGCAGGTGACGATAACCGTAATGTATCGCGTATGGCGCTGTTGCTGGCGGGTATTCCCTGGAGTGTGCCGGGAGAAACGATCAACAGGCTTTGCGCCTCCGGCATGTCGGCAGTTATCAATGCTTCCCGCGCAATAAAATCCGGCGATGGAGATGTATTTATTGCAGGCGGTGTGGAGCACATGACCCGCGGCCCGTGGGTAATTTCCAAAACTTCACAGCCCTTCGGACAGGATGCGCAGATGTTCGATTCCTGTTTTGGCTGGCGCTTTATTAATCCAAAGATGCATGAGCTGTATGGCACCGACCCTATGGGCGTCACCGCAGAGCACCTCGCCCAAATGTATAACATCAGCCGCGAAGACCAGGATGCATTTGCTTACCGCTCGCAGATGAAAGCTGCGGTTGCGCAACAATCCGGCAGGCTGGCGGAAGAAATAATACCGGTAGAAATACCGCAGAAAAAAGGCGAACCACTTATTGTAAAAAACGATGAATTCATAAAGCCGGCAACAACCACAGAAAAACTAAGCCAGCTAAAACCATCCTTTTCAAAAACAGGTACAGTAACCGCAGGCAATGCCTCAGGCCTGAATGACGGCGCCGCGGCACTCTATGTATTATCAGCCGAAGCGCTAAAGAACTATAATGTTACACCAAAGGCAAGGATCGTAAGTTCCGCAGTAGTGGGTGTAGAACCCCGCATCATGGGCATAGGCCCCGTAATGGCCACCAGGAAAGCACTAACAAAAGCCGGGCTGACATTAAAGGATATGGATATCATAGAGCTGAATGAAGCCTTTGCTTCCCAAAGCCTTGCCTGCCTGCGCCAGTTAAGTCTCGCGGATGATGACCCACGTGTTAACCCCAACGGCGGCGCCATAGCAATAGGCCATCCTCTGGGCATGTCTGGCGCACGCATCATTTACTCTGCCGCACTGGAGTTGCAAAAAACACAAAAACGCTATGCCCTCGCCACCATGTGCATTGGCCTTGGACAGGGATATGCTGTGATTTTGGAAAGGGTTTAATTTAGTATCCATTGTAAATATGACAAATAATGGCTACATTTGTATCAGTAAAAATTAATGGCGATGAGCACATTAGAACTAAGAGCTTATGAAATATTCAAAAACAAGCTTGGCGAAAAAGAAGCCGAAGTTGTTCTGGAATATTTTGACTCTAAATCAGAAGAAAAGTACCAGCAAAAGAAAGATGTATTGCTTACCAAAGAAGACAAAATTGAATTAATATCCAAAATTGAAAGCATTAATACAGAATTGAACTCTAAAATAGAAAGCACAAAAACTGACATGATAAAATGGTTTTTTGCTTTTTTTATTACCCTCGCTTTGATGATAGCCGGACTGTATTTAAAAAAATAAATGATCCCAAAAACTTAGTGTCATCTCAGAGGCTCTGCTTCTCACAGGATTTTTAGGCAATTACCTTGATGAGCTCTATATCTCTAAGCACGGCCTCATGTTTGTTTAGCCTCAATCAGTATGTTTCTTTTTTGAAAAAACCGTCCTGTCAAGTTTCGTTTTTGAAGTGGTACCATAAACCTGGTTAATAAGAACCCACGCAGCCTCAAGCCGCTCCTTATAAGTTTTATCTTTCCAGTAAGTTACATGATCATCCGCATACTTAGCATTAGTTGCCTTAAATGCAGTCCTGTCCAATCGGAATTTCTCCTCCATAAAATACGGTGTAACCAATTAACCTTTTAACCCTTTAACCAATCTACCTTTTAACCCAAAAACGCCCAATAGAATTCCGCATCTGAAAATTCAACACCCCAGCACTCCCCTTCAGGGGCCGGGGGTTTCCAATAAATAGTCCCCTTCCGGCAACAGATTCAAGTCCACATCCATGCCCGCAATACCTTCTATGGAACCCTTGATATGTGCCGCATTCAGCAATACTTTTTCCAATTGCTTTTCACGCGCTTTCCATAGCTTCTCCATCTGGTCACGCTCCCTTTGTATGGATACTTTCATGCTCATAAAACCCTCCCTTATTGCCCGCCACTGTTCCGAAAATTCACCACTGATCAGGTAATGATACAGCAAAGTCATTTTATCGCCTTTATTCTCCTGGCTCTTCGATGCGTTATATACCTTAATTACCAGTTCACGCAGCACATGCACCAATGCCCTCACCTCGCTGAAACTGCATATCCATATCCCGTCTTTCTCTCCAAAGTTATGCATGTCCTTAGGCATTGCCTGTGTTACTATCACTGCCACATCAGCGCCAAGAATGCGCATATCTGCTTTCAGCTTTTCTATCCAGTCCTGGCTGAAATCCTTGGTACGCTTGCTTTCAAAAATAATCTTCCCGCACTCCTGCCCGAAACTGTTTCTAACCGTCTGCGTACAGTCTGCCCCTTTCACGCCCTTGCCCACCTCGCTCACCACATCAAACGGGAATGCATACCGCAGCAAATGTTCCAGTTCCAGTTCCTGCACCTCACCCTGTAGCTGCATAGAGCCCTGCTCTCCCTTCCGTTTCATTTCCTCCACCAGCTTTCTCTGGTCTTCCAGTTGTTTGTCTTTTTCTTTCAGCTTCATCTGGTATTCCGTTTCGCGCAACCTGTTTTTCTCCTCTTCTTCTTTTTTTACAATTTCCAAAAGTTTACCACGTTCATCCATCATTTTGCGCTGCATTTCCAGTTCCAGTTCCTGCTCCCTCGTTTGCAGCGTCTGCATTTTTTTCAGGAATTCCAGTTCCTTTTCACGCGCCTCAGCCAGTTTCGCTTCATTAGTTTTATTGGCGTCCTGCAGCAGTTGTAACTGGTTTTCAAAATCCGTGCGCACCTTAGCCCTCAGACTGCTTTCTAATACCTTCTTTTCTTCTTCCTGCCTGCGGGCAACTTCCTGCTGTTGCTGCTGCCATTGTAGCTCTTTATCACGTTGCTGCTGCTGCAATTGCAGTTTCTCCTGCCTGAACTGCTCATCCTTCTGCTTCTCTAATTCCGCCATTTGCAATTCCTTCTGGCGTATCTGGTCATTTTTTTGCTTCTCTAATTCCGCCCACTTCTGGTTATACTCTTTCTTCAGCTCATCTTTTACAGATTGGGCAATAGCTGCTTCCGGCTCAAATGGAGTTTTACAATTAGGACAAATTATTAGTGTGGACATAAAGTTTTATAAACTTGAATTGGGAAGATACAAAGTTCTGGATTATCAGGAGATTTCTAATTATTTTCCGGGTTAATAAAAAATACGAATGAATCATTGCCCAGGCTTAAGTGTTTGCACTTAATTCAGCAATAAAACAAAGGACTTCGGGAAAACAAATTGTTGTTTTGCCGGAGCTTAAATATTTATCGGGTATTGCAAAGTAATCCCATCGCAGCCGCACCTTCTTTTTCCAACTGCCATAGCTTTTATGAAGGCATATTCAGAGACCGCACTTCATTTCCACCCATTTTTCCAATTCCCCGCAATAAAATAGTCCTACTATATACATAGCTCTATATATTTTTCCATTTTTTGGAATAATCATCCTTGTTATGGAATAGTTAATGCCGTGCCAATCCATTAAACTATTGATATTCAATAAGTTAAAATTTTGGCACAACAATGGATATATACTATTCAAACAAACAAACATTCTTAACTAACTCAAAAACAAAAACAAAACAAAATGAAAAACTTCTCAAAAGCAATCATCGCAGCAGCAGTAGTAGTATTCGGTTCTACTAACATCTCTTTCGCTCAGGCATCAGCAACAGCTTCAGCCGCAGCAACAATCATTACTCCTATTTCCATCTCTAAAACAGTGGACATGAACTTCGGTAACATCGCAGTATCTGCTGCTAATTCAGGTACCGTTATATTGTCAACTTCCAGCTCACGCACAACAGGCGGCGCAGGTGGTGTAACACTTCCTTCTACTAACGGTACTGTAACTTCAGCTGAATTTACAGTTTCCGGTGAAGCAAGCTATACTTACGCAATTACTTTACCTTCAACCGCTACCCTTTCTGACGGTGCCAGCCATACTATGACTGTTGGTTCTTTCACCAGCAACCCTTCTTCTACCGGAACTTTAAGCTCAGGCGGTACCCAGACTTTAAAGTTAGGTGCAACACTCAGCGTATCAGCAGCACAGGCAGCTGGTACTTATACCAACTCAACTGGTGTTCCGGTAACTGTTAACTACAACTAAGATAACTTACAATATAATTGAGAAAGGGCTGGCAGTTACTGTCAGCCCTTTCCAAATTCCATTCCCCCGCACTACTTAGGGTCTGCTGTTTAAGTCAGGCAGCACTAAATACAATAATTACAATATAAATGCTACTCATTAGTTGTAACAACCCACACCCCTAAGGAAGGTTCTTTGGCTCAATCATTGCCCCGCCAACAAGGGCTTCCCCTTAATAGCTTCCCCCTAAAGTTCAGCGTAGAGTTATTTTTTGGCGTGCGGAGCATTTCGCCAAAAATCGCCTTTTCTTTTGGTACTTTTATTTTGGCGAGCAAAAGAAAAGTACGAGACGTGGGACAGAGCGGTTTGATCAAGAGGCTATCAGAATATGCAAGAATTTTAAGGTCTATATTGTAGAACTCTTGTACTTAATGGAACAAATTACGCCGGAGATAAGCCTTGGATAAGGATTCGCATCATTCTCAGCCACGCTACTTATTTTGTTCAGTTGTTTCCAGCCTTGGAACAAGAACAGAAACAGTATCGCTTACCGGGCTTTCCGTATTGAACTTACTGATCGATGTAACACAAAATTTATATAAGGCCCCATCACCATGGTTAATAACATAAGCATACGTATTCGATCTTACGGGTTTTTCATTAACAGGCTTAACTTTATAAGTTACCGGATCAATCAGGTACACCTTGTAATAATCCGTAAGACTATCGCCGTTTATTGCGGGGTCCCAACTTAAATTAATAGTAGTTTTCTTGTCGCCGGGAACACTTTTAGCGCTTACATTTTGTGGTTGCGGCGGCTCCCTGACCGGGAAATAATTATATAACCTTTGAATTCCGGGAACAGACGTTTTATCATTATAAACAGCGGTTACTTTAAAACTGATATATCCGGTAACCGGCGACTCGGTTTTATCAATAAATGCACGGGACGATGGATCTAAAAGTGAATAAACCTGTTTGTACCCCCTGGGAATATTATCCTTCTCCACATAAAACCCCTTTATAAACTTTTCAAATTCTCTGGGGAAGGCCCATTTTACACTAATACCCTCTTTGAAATAGTAACCTAAAGAATTTATCTCCGTTACTTCGGGTTTCTTATATTCATCAGGATGATCAGCCGGTTTATAGGTATAGGATTTGATGATCCCTTCTATGCCGAATAATGACTCACCACTGATACTATACTGGTTCGGGATATTGTTGTTTGCCGATTTATCATACCACATAAATTCAGAAATATCCTTATTATTTGCCGCCATTACAGGGCTTGAATTTAACCGGATACCTTCCCGGTAAATGTTAAACCCAGCAATGTCTCCGCCCCTCATTCTATTAATATCGGCATTCCATATTACCTCTATCCCATTATGCATGGCAGTTGATTTGGAAGTAATTTCTGTTACTGCATTCAGATCTGGTATTTGTCCATAATTCCACTTTACACTATCCAGCATTTTGTCAGTTCCCGTTATAAAAACTCCATACTGGTAGTCTGTCTTATTTGTTACAGTATGATCTACATAGGCAAACCCGCAAATTAATGCGATATCAAAATCATGCGAAATCATGTTAGAAATCTCTCTTAACGCATTATCATCATTGTTCAATTCCCGGAGCATTGCAGTATCGCTTGTTTCCCGGAGTTGTTTGCTTTGTAGAAGTTTAAATAGTTTGGCCTTAATCCGGCTTTCTTCTACCTTATCTGATTCTGCCGGTAGCAGGTTCTTTTTATATGCTATTCCAGGTATGATCGGCTCGTTATTGAGTTTTACCCAATTCTGCAAACCTTCTTTTCGTTTGATATCAAAGCCTGTAAAATCCTTACTCCAGCTTTTAAAAAACCAAACCAGCTTAACTGTTTTTCCATCCGGGCTTTGTACTAAAAGGTTCGCATTATCGTATTGCGCAAATAATTGCGGGCTAAACAAAATTCCCAAAATGATCAAAGCATATACCTTCATAATTGCCTCATTTCCGTTTGTGCTCTCTGATAAATATGATGATACAAATGAGCAGCAGTACACTTGCGATCCACGAACCTGCCATTGCATAGGCGCCGTAGGGGTAATCATACATTCTGGCTAAAGTGAAATATAGTGTGCATACACCCCATACAGCAATCAGCAATATTATCATTGATTTGTTCATAGCAATTATTTTTAGGAAAACCGGCCTGCTATTCCAATACAGATACAAAATACGGAATTTCTGGCTGTAATTATACATTTCAAGGAAGCACATGAAAAGATAGCCTGAATGCTGCGTGCTTATCTGAGTTAACACATCTGTCTGATTCAGCTTAACTGAATAAAAAGGCTATGTCGTCTTTAGTCAGTTTTTTAATGAAGCCTGCGTCTTCTGTTACCAGTTCATTGGCGAGTTGTTTTTTGCGTTGTTGTAGTTGAAGGATTTTTTCTTCCACTGTGTCCTTGCAGATCATTTTATAAGCGAATATCTTATTGACCTGGCCAATGCGATGCGTACGGTCTATGGCCTGCTGCTCTACTGCAGGATTCCACCAGGGATCAACGATATATACATAATCAGCGGCAGTAAGGTTCAGCCCCACTCCGCCCGCCTTCAGCGATATGAGAAATACCCGTATGTCCGGATCTTCCTGGAATGTCTGTACGGCCTCTTTTCTTTTTTGTGCAGGGGTACTTCCATCGAGGTAAACATAATCCACCTTCTGGCTTCGCAGGTTCTCTTCTATCAGGTGCAGCATCTCCGTGAACTGTGAAAAGACGAGTAGCTTATGCCCTCCGGAATTTTCTTCTATCTCCCGAAGCAATTCATCAATTTTGATACTTTTATTAGTGGTTACTTCATTGTCTTTTACCAGTTGCGGACTATCGCATACCTGGCGCAGGCGCAGCAGTCCCTCCAGCACATACATTCCCGCTTTCGCCATGCCTACCTCCGCTATCTTTTCCATAAGCGCATTGCGGTAATAATTCTTGTAATCGTTATAGACAGCCCGCTGCTCTTTTCCCATTTCGCACCACAATACGGTTTCTGTTTTATCCGGTAAATCAACTTCTACCTGCGCCTTTGTGCGCCGCAGCATAAAAGGATAAATAAGCCTGCGCAATTGCGCGCTTTTCTCCGTATCATTATTCCTGTCAATGGGGTTGGCAAATTCCGTTTTAAAGAACTCCCGGTTACCCAGCAGTCCTGGATTAATGAAATGGAATTGCGCATAGAGGTCGTAAGTATTATTCTGGATAGGGGTGCCGCTCAATATCATACGGTTTTTACTTTTCAGCAGTTGGAGTGCTTTGTTAGTTTGGGCATCCGGATTTTTTATCGCCTGGCTTTCGTCGAGTATGATATAATGCCAGTTAAACTGCATCAAATCTTTCAGATCGTTGCGTATCAGGCCATAGCTGGTAATGACTATGTCATACTCATTAAAATGTTCTTCGGTGAATTCCCGTTCAAGGCCATAATAAATATGGTATTTCAGTGCCGGGCCGAATTTCTGCAATTCATTTTCCCAGTTATAAATAAGCGAGGTAGGGCAGATAACGAGGTGTGTGCTGCCCTTGTATTTTCCTTTCAGATATTGCAGGAAAGTGATAGTTTGAAGCGTTTTACCCAGCCCCATATCATCAGCAAGGCAACCACCCCACCCCATTTCATCCAGCGTATGAAACCATTGAAAGCCGCTTAGCTGGTAAGGGCGCAACGTAGCTTTTATTTCTTTGCCCGGTTTTACCGATTTGATGTTGCCGATATTTTGCAGTCGTTGCTTTTTTTCATTTATTTCCCGCATTATTTCATCATCGTCTATCTGGCTATGGAGTTCATCTATCAGCGTATAATGCAGCTTGCTCACACGCAGTGTACCGTCTTTTTGTTCATCGCCCATTTTCAGCAGCAGGCCATATTGTTTCAGCCACTCTTCCGGCAGCACGCCGAAAGTACCATCTCCCAGCACCACGATATTTTGTTTACTGAGAAGCGCTTTGCGCACATCACGCAATGCGATAGCCTGTTCGCCGAATGATATTTGTATCTGCAGGTCGAACCAGTCTATGCCGCTCCCGGTCTTCATTTCCCATTTCGGCTTGTTGGTATTATAGCGGTGCTTTTTTAGTTCCTGCATACCCATAACAGGTATTTTGTTTTCCACAAGGCGGGCAACGGTTTCTATAAACCAGTTCTGCTTCATGGTATCCTCAAAGGGCAGGAAGAAAAAATCATTCTGCGTAGGCTTTTGAAATTTCGGATGCAGTACGCGCAAGCTATCGAAGAAATCTTTTTCTTTTTCGGTATTCCTTTCTATTATCACGCAACTGCCGTCATCCGGCAGGGTAAGTATTAAACTATCTGGGCTTGGTGTATAATTAACAGTAAACTCCTGGTATATATATTGTGGTTGCAATACAAGAAATTTGCCATCCAGTTCTTTCAGCAATACCTGTGGCTGCGGCTCTGCCTGTATCAGCTGCGCGGTAAGTGAAACCGGAACTTCCACCTGGTATCTGCGCTGCAGAACAGGTATGACAGACCTGATAACATCCTTTTTCCCGCTGACGGGTATTTTTATAAACCCATGTTCAAATTGTTTGAGTACATCAATGTCCGCGATGTCGGCTGGAATATGAAGTACGTCATTTATTTCAAAAAGAAAACCGCAATAACGTTTTATTTCGCTGGCGGTTATTACTACTCCATCCAGCACTGCCTGTAGTGACACTGTTATATAACGCGCATCTTCAGTTAATGTAAAACTAAATTTCAGAGGGGTTTGGGAAAGTTTTGCCCGGGCAATGTTACTGTTTGTAAAGGTTCCTTCTTTCAAAATAAAAACATGTTCCTGTCCGCACAGGTATGGCCACAATTTCTGTACTTCAGCTATATAATAACGTTTGAGCGTTTTCAAAGCATCGTTGCCAAGTTGGTTCCAGGGCGATGAATAATTGGAAACTCCGCTGCCATAGCCTTCCTGCAACAGATGCTTTTTGACCCCGTCATTGGTTATACCATGCAGCAATTCATACACATCATCCGGCAAACTTCTTAATAATGAAAAGGTATCATTCTGGTGAATACTTAATTTTTTAAAACTGGTCTTGTTGTTTTTCTGATAGACCTTCACAGTTTCAAATTCAAAGCCAATCCTGAAATGCTGAGAGACGAGATTAAAAAGAAAACCGGTCTCAAAATCAATAATGTCGCTGGCGGCTGAAAGTGGGCGGGCCGGCCTGGTATTTTGTGTTACAAAGATCTGTTTTATCCCCTTTACATTTTCGGTAATATCCGTTTTCCAGAGCCAGGAAGGTTGCTTCATGACAATATTACCCCAATGGTCAACAGTAAACTCAATACTTCTCGCTTCAGGGTCCGCCAGTGTTAGCCCATAGGGCGCAAGCAAATTGTTTTTTTCTTTAGACCAGTCTTTATACTTTAGAAAAAATTGCCTGTTGTCCTTTTTTTCCAGTACCCCGAAAGCCGCTCTTACATGAGCGCACATTTTACCGGTTTCACTGCAGTCGCATTTATGAAAAAAAGTCTGATCGCGGTCATATCGTATCTGCGGATGATAGGATGTTGATTTATTATGTTTGTAGATAAAATTAATAAGCACTTCCTGCTCATTAATTTTATCAATCGTGGTGCTATCCAGCGCTTGCCAGGAAACAAAACCGTGAGAAAATGAATTGGCCGCATAAAACACATTTGTTGGCGTGGCCGGAAAAGATTTCCATTGGGCATCGGTTGAATTTGCCGTCACCATTACAGGAGTAACGGCAGGTAATAATTCAACAACATTTTTCTCAGTAAAAACCCTTTTACCAGTTAGCTCATAGATCTCTTTGCCCGGACTGAAAATATCCAGATCATCATCTTCTTCTTCATCTTCATCCAATCCAATTATTTCAAGAATTTTTTCAAAAGTAAAACCATGCGCACGGATGAGAATATACATTGCTGCGGCGGCTGCGTGCTTGCAGGAACCAAAACGGCCCATTGCGGGGCAATTGCATTCCTCATCAATACCAGTTGTCAAAACATTAATGGAAACCTCATAGAATTTTGACGGCGTACTTTCGCTTCGGAATTTAAGAAAATATACTTTCCCTTTTATATCAACAATGGATATTCCGCCCTGAATTTTTTTATACATTCCAATTGCGTTATCCACCGCATCTAATGAATATTCATCAAGAAATTCAATTAATACATCCTTTTCTTTTGCCATAATGCAAATTTATATGGATTACAAATGCGGGACTTTTTAAATGAAAAATATTATGCACAATTTGTGCATAATTAGGTGGCTTTAACGAATTGTAATATCGGATGAATTTTGTATAACAACCAGTGTATTTTGAGGGTAGAATGAGTAGATTTTAAACCATAATAACAAGAATAAATGTCAGGCTGTTGTACCTGGATTTCTCTGATTTATACATCATTAATCAATATTTGACATTTTTATAAAAATAATCGAACCAATCCCGACACATAAAATATCAATTTTTAACAATCCCGCCACCTGTTTTTCCCTATATTTATCCTGTTTTTACTAATAATAAGGAAAGCCCCTTCAGGGGTTGGAGTGTTTATGAATATACAACGGGCCGCACCGGTAAATGAGTTACTCGCCAAGCTGATATTTCTAATACTGCCAACGGCAGCTGTAAGTTATTTCCTCTTAATCAACGTTAATCAATATTATTCCATACTCCAGAACCAGGCACTGCAACAAGCCATTTATCTCGCAGCTGGCATGGGTATTGCCGCTGTATTTTATTCTTTCCGATTCCGTTTTTTGTTCACTTTTATTTTGCTCATCATAGGCCTCTATACGGTATATAAAGGGCTTGATAAATACGAGAGCGGAGAATTCGACGCTTTTTTTATCGCGCGGCAATTCCAGGTATTCGCCATTCTTTTTACCACAGGCTGGCTCATGGGCTGGGGATTTATTCGTTTGCGGTATTGGTCGGTGGTTATCGCCGCAAGCCTGCTCAGCGCCTGCATTGCATTAATTGCGAAAGCAAATTCTGCGTCCGTCTATGGCCTGCTGCGCGCATTTACCCCTGCCCTGCTTTATGCTATTTACATCATTTTTACAGCGGAACAGATTTATAATTACAAGGATAAATCCAAAAAATTCTGGTGGTTCCTTACCAGGCGGCTGGTATTTTTCAGCGTGCTGGCTGCATTGATATTAACCAGTGTGGTATTCCTGATGCGCGGGCAGATAAAAGAAACAGTGGCCAACTATGGCGGGGGCGGCAAAACAGGCAAAAGCGGCATGTTGAAGGAAAATAAAGACGGTACTTTCGACCTTAAGGATTATTCAAGGCTCAGCAGTTCTTTGAGCCGTAGTAAAGAATTACTTTTTTGCGCCCATATCAATAATTTCTTTCCCAATACGGATATACCCAACCCGCTCTATCTTACCGCATTTTATTTCACAAAATTCGATACCCTTACCGAAACCTTTGAGCGCGACTCCACCATTCCATACAACGACCTCTTTGAGCCCGACCCCTCAAAGATTCCGCTGTTCTATACGCAATTGGACTCTTCCGTTATCCGTAACAGCCTTGGCGCCAAGCTGCGTAATACGGTGGAAATAGAAGTTTACTGCAAAAAATTATCTCCCACCACCTACCTCGCCCCCAACGTGGGCTTCTTTGTGCAGCCGATAACTATCGAGAAAGATTTCAGGGAAGAGTTTAAATCTGCGTTCCGTGCCAAAAGCTATGTGTCCCTGCTCAACAGCGCTTACTTTGTTTACAATGTGCAAAACCCGCAAATCAGGGCATTCCAGGAAAAACGCTTTGAAGTGCTTCGGCAGGTAACTGACTATAAAGGCATAGACGCCCGGTTTATGAAGTATTACACCTATATGCCGGGCAATGAAAAATTTAAAAACATAACCGACCTTGCCCATAAAATTACGGATACTGCAAAAACCCCGGTTGATAAAGTCTTAGCTATCCGTAATTACTTCCTTTCAAAGGACGAGAATGGCGAACGCCTGTATAAATATACCGACAATCCCGGCATACCCGATTTGCCGAATGCCTCGAAGCTCATGTACTTCCTGAATGATAACCATAAGGGGTATTGCGCCTATTTCGCGGGCGCTACCTTATTTATGCTGCGTTCATTGGGTATCCCTTCCCGTATTGCGGTGGGTTTTCTTACGGAAGACAGGAGTGATAAAAATAAGGGCTGGTACTGGTACTATGCCAACCAGGCACACGCATGGAACCAGGTGTATTATCCCGGTTTTGGTTGGCTCGACTTCGATATGACGGTCGGCAATGACAATGAAAACCGCCCCACGCCGCAACCCGATGGCACACCGCCAATGCAACCACCAAGGGCATGGCTGGCTGCCGATGGCATTATTGAAAGCGTGGACACGCTCCATAAGACCATGTCCGTGTCTGTAAAGCAAGTAGTGTTTCATGATAATGAATACAAGCTGTCATCGCCCGTAACCATAAATATGGACATGAAGGTGGCGGTTATTTATAGAGATAGTATTCCCATCTCGTTGCAAACTGTACATAAAGGCGATGAAGGCACAGCCGTATCTTATGCCGAAGCATTGAAGAAGCTGGAACCTCTTCCCGGGGAGAAAGGGCCGGCATTAATCAAACGTTTTCCCTCTCCCGCACCTATTGATGAAGTATATCTGAAAAGAAAGGACGTAGTAAAACCTAAAGAAAACCAGCAGGTAGCCGCAGAGCCAAAATCTGTACCTGTAAAGAAAATCTTATGGACCGCCGCAGGCATAATTGGCGGGATTATTTTACTGCTGTTGCTGATGCCCGAAGCAATATTGCAGTATTTCATAGCAAGATATAACAGGGCTAAAGCGGATAAGGATAAACCCTATTGGGCATACCGTGCAGCTACTTATTACCTTCACATGGCCGGGATGTTCCGTGGCGCTCATACGCCTATGCAATATGCCCGTGAGGTTGTGGACCCTCAGTTAGGAACTTCATTCACAGGGTTTATGAATGTGTACCTGAAGATCAAGTATGCAAAACAAAACCTGACCACCGCCGAACAACAGTTTGTGAATGTATTTTTGAAACCATTCCTGCAAACTGCTCGTAAAAAAATAAAGTTCAAAAAACGGTTCTTCGGATTTTTAAACCCAATCAGAAGTTTTGGCTTTTTTGTAATGCCGGAAGAAGATGAAAACGGGTAAAAATGGATTGAATGCTGAATTATAGGTAGTGTCTCAGTTTGACTGTCAAGGTAACTTTATAGATAGAGTTGCTTATTTTTTGTCGTATCTTATTTTAATATCTACGCAACCGGGCAATTGTCTAATATCAGTCCAATATTCAACCCTGACATCATCATCTATATGGATTGGAACACGCTCTCCATATAGCCTATCACCTCCATCAATCCTGCAACCCGAAATCCAATAACGGTCACCATTTTCAGTATCGATATAATTGTATTTATATCCGCTTTTTGTCTTTATCAACGTTTTGCCAGCATAATGAATAGACTTCATGGTTTTTGAAAAAGTTACTCTTCCAATGCGGGCATACCCCCCATGCATACTACTATGCGCTTCATAAGAAGGTTCTTTTCTTTCAATATACATTATCCTTGTAGCCATAAAACTATTGTCTATAAATTATGGAGATATAACTTCGTAGACAAAATTTCTTCTATTCTCACAATCAGTCCTGTCGCTGGCCCTAATAGTTCAATTACATCCTTTTTTTCAAGGATGATGAAATCAGTATAGTCACCAGTATGCCTCATATCGAAAATAGTAGTATAAAATTTCCCGGCTTCATTACTAATGATACCTGGTTTCACATAATGTAATGCAAACATTTGCCGGATCCCGAGGTGTGTTTTAGCATAAATTTGTTTGCTTGCGAGTAAGGCGCTTACCGCATAAAAACAGGAATAATAAAGCCGGTTTACAGCACTGTTCCAGAATTCATTTTGAATATGGCTTTTTGCTTCGTTTAAAGCTTCTTTTGCTTTTTCGATCCTGTAAGTTATTAATTCCTGTCTCTGCTGGTCATTCATAACACCATGCCTTCCTTGGTAACATTTTCGTAAAAAGGAGTAATAATGTGTTTCGTTTCCCACACTTTTTTTGAAAAGACAATTGGACTGATAACGAATCCCGTTTCAAATTCTATATCATACAACGGATAGGCTATTCTTTTCTGATCATCCCTTGTTGCTTTGTCTTTATCAATCAGCACTAAAATATCTATATCAGAATCGCTTCTGTTATCACCACGGGCATAAGAGCCATACAATATCACTGTAGCGTCTGGGTCTGTCGTCTTGACCGATTTTTTAATCCGTTGTAATATAGAATCTTTGTTATCCACTGAAACAAATTTACAATTTCCTAACGGAAAATAAATAAGTTGGCAAAAACATTTATAATTGTATTTAAAACAATCCAATAAAATAAAGTCAAAAAAATTGTTTTTTGTTGTATTTAAACACTGTACAATTCTGCCATTCAGCGCATGCCTGAAATTTGATGAAAAAGAAATGTAAATTTGAAACAGATTTTATAATTTGATGGTTTGAAAACTGACCTAAAATATTTTATTTTCATTGAGAAACAGGCCGGACAATATTTATAAGAAAAAAACGGGGAATCTAAAAGAACCGCGCCGCAAATCAAAGGGGCCGGTCCGGGCTTTGTGGATAACATTCATTCTGTTCCTGCTTACATTCACGTTTTTAATTATTGCCATTGAAAATGGACTGGTGGGTTATATGCCCTCTCTTGCAGAGCTCGAAAATCCGCAAAGCGCCATATCATCCGATGTGTATGCCGGAGATGGAGTATTGCTGGGACGTTATTATGTATTAGACAGATCGAACAGCAAATTCTCCGAAATATCTCCCAATATTATCAATGCATTGCTCGCCACCGAGGACGCCCGTTTTTATGAACATGCGGGTATTGACCCCTATGCTACCATTGCCATCCCGTATTATTTGCTGTTACATAAAAAACGCGGTTCATCTACTATTACGCAGCAGTTGGCTAAAAACCTTTTTCCCCGTAAAAATGAAAGCTTTCTCACCCTGCCTTTTATGAAGCTGAAAGAATGGGTGCTGGCAGTGAAGCTGGAAAGAAACCTTACAAAGAATGAAATAATAACCCTGTACCTGAATACTGTCCCGTATGGGGACAACGTATATGGCATCAGGAACGCTTCCCTGACTTTTTACAACAAAACACCGGATAAAGTAAATATTGACGAAGCTGCGGTGCTAGTTGGTATGCTGAAAGGAAATACCATTTATAATCCGCGTAGCCACCCCAGGAAAGCTAAAGAAAGGCGCAATGTAGTACTGGAGCAAATGCGCAAGTATAATTATATAACAGCAGACCAGTTCAATGAATTAACGGGAAATGAAACACCGCTCGACTATCATAAAATTGATTATCACGATGGTATTGCGCCCTATTTCCGGATGATAGTGGAGCAGCAGGCGAAGCAGGCATTAAGAGACCTGAAAAAACCCGATGGTACACCCTATGATATCTATAAAGATGGCCTGAAATTATATACCACGCTCGATACCCGTATGCAGCGCTATGCCGAAGAGGCAATGCAGGAACACCTTACCGAATTGCAAAAAACATTCATGGCGCAATCCGGCTACAGGGATGGCAGCATCTGGACAAAGGGGAACAGCAACATTACAAATATTCTGAACCAGGCGATTAAAACCTGCGACCGTTACCAAAGTTTCCGTAACCAGGACATGAGCCCCGAAAAGGCGTTAGCCGCAATGAATGTTCCTATAAAAATGCGTGTTTTCGCCTGGAATCAGAATAAGTATAAGGATACCGTAATGAGCCCTATAGATTCCATCAAATACATGAAGGTGATCCTCCAGTCAGGCTTTCTTGCTATGGATCCTTTTACCGGTGAAGTAAAAGCCTGGGTGGGCGGAATAGACCACAACTTCTTTCAGTACGACCATGTAAACATCAACACAAAAAGGCAGGTTGGTTCCACCATCAAACCTTTGCTATACTGCTTCGCCGTTGACGCCGGATATTCTCCCTGCGGCAATGTTTCCACAGCAGGCCAGGAATTCCCCGGCATGGACCATCTTTATGACGCCGACTATGAAAAGCCCTGGGCGGAAAATGTACCTATGAGCACCGCTTTGGCGCTTTCAATCAACAATGCCGCATTATATATGTTGAAAACAGTGGGAATAGATGCTTTTGTTGATTTCGCGCACAAATGCGGTATAGTGAGCAGAATGGATAAATTCCCCTCCGTAGCCCTTGGCGTTTCCGACATTTCCCTTTACGAAATGATGGGCGCGTACAGCATGTTCCCCAGCGGCGGCATGAACACGCAACCCTTCTTTCTTAGTAAAATTGAAGACAAGAACGGCATGTTGGTGAAAAATTTCGCACCGGTGCAAAAAGAAATAATCAATGCGAATACCGCCTTCAAAATGGTGAAACTGATGCGCGAAGTAGTCAATCGTGGTACCGGGGGGCGCCTGCGGTTCCGTTATAAATTCACCAACGATATAGCAGGCAAAACAGGCACTACCAGCAACCAGGCTGATGCATGGTTCATAGGTTATTGCCCGCAACTGATAGCCGGGGCATGGGTAGGCTGCGACGACCGTGAGTTCAGGTTCCACAGCGAGGCGCTCGGACAGGGTGCAGCCGCTGCCTTACCTATCTGGGCATATTTCATGAGACGCGTTTATGCCGATAAAACCCTCAATATTGACCCCAGTAAAACATTTAAACAACCGGACGGCTTTGACAACTGCGATGCAAATGACGCTACCAGCAAAGCACGCAGCGGTCTGGAAACCGGAGGAAAAAAAGGAGCTGAGCCACAGGAACCAATGGAACATTCCGACAAACCGGATAAAAATCAGACGGAATTTTAAATATTTTATTGTCCCAACTTATTGCAGCTATCACCGTCCCTTGCGTTGGCACCCTGCATCAACGCGATTTCTATCAACTTTCATCGTGATCTTTCCGCCGAACGGCACATTGTCGAAGTGTCAGATTACCACATTCATTATTCTTACTGGTCGAAGTCTCACTTCACCCATGTATATGCAGGCGTCCCGCTTGCGACGGAAGCGGGACGCTTCTGCATCTGAGGACGAAGCGGACACTTCTACATGTGGGGTTTTTGATATTCTTGCCTATACCTATAACTCTATGGGACATTTAGATTCCGCCCTGAAATACCAGGCAATCTCAAAAAGCCTTCGTTAGTTGGTTTTTACTTTATTAGTTTCTTCCGGGAAATTACCACTGGATTTGTAGAATCATTATTATACTTAAAAGTATCCTTCACCGCAAAGAAACCGTTTTATTAATGGCCCTAAAATAATTACCTTTGCACTTCCTTAATTTTATTTGGCCCCGTAGTACAATGGATAGTATAAGAGTATCTAAGTCAATACGTTATTATACTTTGATAATCAGCATTTTACATCTGTTAAAATAAATTTTGAGGGATATTTGAGGGACATTTACGACATATTTACTATTATGTCTATGCCGTTTTTCTTCTTATAAAGTTACTAAAAATCACTCGAAAAATCTAATTTTTGTTCACTTATTTATGAGTAAAAAGACAATGAAACGAACATAATAAAACCCGTCATTTCTGGCGGGTTTGCTTTAGTTTATTATCTACTCA
>CAISOH010000119.1 GCA_903887005.1 uncultured Bacteroidota bacterium
ACTCACACAATTACTTGCGGCCTCTATTTTGAAGTGATCGCACATAACAGTCTGAGATTATTTTGTTGTATCAAATAAAAAATGATTTTATTGGACGACAGTCCCAAATATCAGCACTATACTTTTCTACATAACAGTCTGAAGTATAGCCATGATCACAGCCGACCCGTGTCCAAACAACTGAGCCGGTTTATAACCGGAATTCAAAGTGTGGAATTGGAGATGATAAAATACTGTGTTTTAGGCCAGTGCATAATCTATTAGGTTCGATTGCTATTGACTTTAAACCGCAAAAATGCAATCAGGAATGGTTGATTTTTTTATTCAACGGTAGTAACGGGCTAATAACCACCGCTTCTCCACCCTTGCTCGCCGGAATAATATGGTCAACATGCAGGATAACGACAGCATCTGTTGCCGGCGATGCACCACATGCCCTGCACCTGAAATTATCACGTTTCATCACCATATGGCGAAGCCGCCAGCTGTTTAGTCGTCGCGTATGTGTAATGATGAGCAAACTACCTTAAATTCAGGTATGACCTCTGTAACAAATGGTACCGATGTGGTAAAATGCAGTTTATGATCGGCACAATCGGAGGGGGAAGCCCGAAGAGCTACAGCCAGGCTTCTCTCCTTAACCATCACTGCGGCATAGCCGCGCTTTCCCACCTCCCCTATTTGACAAATGTCAAATAATCAGCCGCTCATTCACTATTTGATATTTGTCAAATGAAAAGGGTTTCACAGAATATAGGTTTGCACTGTTCAAAAGAATTTAACTACAAAAAAAACAGAAAAATATTCACATTAAAACTTAAAAAAATGAAAAATAAAATCAAAGCCTTAGTAATGACAGCGGCAACAGTTTTCTGCAGTATTTTAAACGGATCACAGTTGTCCGCACAGGTGGTATCAAAAGGGTCAAGCCAGATTTTCATTGGTTATGGCGCTCCAAACCTTCCTGCCGTAGCACTCGGGGTACTTTTAGCGCCTATCTCATCAATAGCTGATCCCATCTCAGCTATTTTGAAGCACGATGGTGTCTCAGGTACCGGCCCATATACTTTTAGTTATCAGTATGGTGTTTTCAAAAGGCTTGCTGTTGGGGTACAGCTTGGTTATGTCAGCGCAATTACTGATCCCATAACCTGGGAAACCCAGGATCCGTTTATGGGCACCTACAGGCATTCCTATACAGCTAAGATAAGCATATTTACCGCAATGGCTAAAATGGACTATCACTATCTGAAAAGCAATAATGTTGATTTATACTCAGGATTTGCAGTAGGATATGGTCAGGCTAAACTTACGGTAGCCGGTGATGGAGACCCGAACATGGCAACCGTTCAAGGCAGTGGTTTTATCTATTCTGTGAATGCACTTGGGTTCAGGTACATGGTAGGTGGAAATATCGGGGCTTTTGCTGAATTTGGATACGGCTTTATGGGTTTGGCGACATTTGGTATTTCTGCAAAGTTTGGAGATCATAATGGAAATGGCTGGCAACACCATACTTCCGGTGATTACCAAAAGCCTTCGAGGGCAAGGTATAACGATAGCTTTAATTAAAGAGATTACGGTGTCACCCTTCTTATATCCGCCCCAAGCGCATTAAGCCTTACATCAATGGCCTCGTATCCCCGGTCTATCTGGTGTATATTCTGGATGGTACTTTTGCCTGTTGCGGAGAGAGCGGCTATCAGCAGCGCCACCCCCGCACGTATATCAGGAGATACCATGTTGATACCACGAAGGGGAACCTGCCTGTCAAGGCCTATCACTACAGCCCTGTGAGGGTCGCACAACACTATCTGCGCGCCCATTTCTATCAGTTTGTCCACGAAGAAGAGTCTGCTCTCAAACATCTTCTGGTGTACCAGCACAGTGCCCTTTGCCTGGGTGGCAAGCACCAGCACTATACTCAGCAGGTCGGGGAACAACAATTTATTTTTTTATGGAATTATGGGCAACATGGGTAATCATTAGGTATTCGACTCAAGATTGCCAATATTATTTTCTATAGTATAGTCACTTCCTAATACCGTTTTATATACTTTATCTTTATTTCCCAATAAATCTGTTCCGGCTAAAAGGATATTGTTTCTGAAAATAAAGGTGCTTCTGAATTGCGTGTCAAAAAAATCCAATTGGCACATGAATACGTTATTTTCAATAATAACTTCTTCATCGTTATGCCCACCAGCTTCAAATGTAGCCGTTTTTTTTATAATGCAATTTTTTAAGGAAAGTCCTCCTTTAAAGTAAGTACCCCATGCAACCAAATCGTTTATGACACAATTTTCTATATAAACTTTTCTATATATAATATCTAAAATACCGAGCCTATCAATAATACAGTTCTTAAATATTATTTCGCTATTACCCATTATCCCAACAATAGAGAACTTTTCTACTATGCAATTATTGAAAAGAGTATCTTCATCACCAATAAATAATGATGAGTCAACATTCTTTAATATTTCATTTTCCTTTATCATAGCTATACTTTTACCAAAATTTAATGTAGCCAATATTCGTTACCAGTACACTCTATGTTGCACGTAGTGTTCCATAAAAAATTGTTGTTCGGCTTAGTAATTATGTGAGAAAAGCATAGTGCAGTGTGTGAGGCCATCCTAATAAGGAGCCGAAATTTTATTTTAGGGGTTCACCCTTCTTATATCCGCCCCCAGGGCATTAAGCCTTACATCAATAGCCTCATATCCCCGGTCTATCTGGTGAATATTCTGTATGGTGCTTTTACCGGTTGCGGAGAGTGCCGCTATCAGCAGCGCCACACCTGCGCGTATATCCGGCGATACCATGTTGATGCCCCTTAGCGGCGTCTGCCTGTCAAGGCCTATCACTACGGCCCTGTGCGGGTCGCAAAGCACTATCTGCGCGCCCATTTCTATCAGTTTATCCACGAAGAAGAGTCTGCTCTCAAACATCTTCTGGTGTACCAGCACAGTGCCCTTTGCCTGGGTGGCAAGCACCAACACTATGCTCAGCAGGTCGGGCGTGAGGCCCGGCCAGGGATGGTCGTAAACAGTAAGTATGGAGCCGTCAATGAATTTCTGTATGCGGTAATGCTCCTGTGCGGGTATGTATATATCATCGCCCTTTATAGTAAGCTCTATGCCGAGGTGCCTGAAAGTGTCGGGAATTATTCCAAGATGTAGCGCGTCCACATTCTTTATGGTCAGTTCACTTTGGGTCATTGCAGCAAGGCCTATAAAAGACCCTACTTCTATCATATCTGCCAGCAGGCGGTGCTCGCAGCCGCGCAGCCTGGTTACACCTTCTATAGTCAGTAAGTTGGTGCTGATGCCGGTAATATTCGCCCCCATGCTAATGAGCATACGGCAGAGCTGCTGGATATAGGGCTCACATGCAGCATTATAAATAGTGGTGATCCCCTCCGCCATAGATGCAGCCATCAGCAGGTTGGCTGTACCGGTTATGGAAGGCTCTTCCATGAGTATATGTGTGCCAACCAGCCTTTCCGTATCTAAACTGAACATCTGGTTGTCTATATCATAAGTGAAATCTACCCCCATCTTTTCAAAACCCCTGATGTGGGTATCTAATCTGCGGCGGCCTATTTTATCACCTCCCGGCTGTGGTATATATGCCTTCCGGAAACGCGCCAGCAAAGGCCCTGCAAGCATCACCGTACCGCGCAGCTTCCCTGATTTCTTTTTAAAAGCGTGTGTAGTAAAATAATCGGGATCAATATTTGCAGCATGAAGAACAACAGTATTCTTAGAAGACCGTTCCACCTTCACTCCCATATCTTCCAACAATTCTATGAGAGTGTTTACATCAATAATATCGGGAACATTGGTAAGGGTCACACGCTCATCTGTAAGTAATGCGGCGCATATAACCTGCAAAGCCTCATTCTTCGCTCCCTGTGGAGTAATGGAGCCATTTAACGGGTGGCCACCGCGTATCTCAAATGCGTTCATTCTTTAAATTCAAAAGTCAAAAGTCAAAAGCAAAAAGTGTGAAACCTGAAAGGTATTTTGTTGCAATTTACATCCAATGATTTTTGTATTTGCAACTTTTAGGGTTTCACTTTTAACTTTTGACTTAGGAAATTATTTGTTCTTATTCTTATTAAACTTCCTGTTTTTATTAAAATTGCTGCCATAACCGCTGCCACCGCTATTATCACGGAAATTATTACTGCGCTGGCCACCTTGACCGCCGCCCTGGTTTCCCTTGAAATTGCGGCTATTATTATTTCGCTGCTTAAAATTGCTGGTCCTGGTGTTATCATAATGCACACGGTAGCCGCCGGTTTCATACTTGAGCAAGCCGCCGGTTATTTCAGCAAGTTCGTTCTTTATCATGTCGTCATGTACAGGCTCTTTATGCCAGTTGGCATAAGCCAGCTTCATATAATAGCCTATAGCCTGCGTAAGTCCATGCCTGGTTTCTTCATTTGTTTCCTCCATTGCCTTCTTCAGCAATACCTGTATGTTTTTACCTAAATGCCTGTGCGGAAAATTATCCTGCGGATAAGGAAGCACTTCCGGCTTTGCAAATACAGCCTCCGGAGTTGGGCAGGGATATGGAGAGTCCACATCCAGGTTAAAATCCGTCATCTGGAACAGGTGGTCCCAAAGTTTGTGCTTGTAATCCTCAATTGTCTTTAAATGAGGATTGAGCGTACCCATCAGTTCTATGATAACTTCAGCCTGACGAAGGCGTTTCTCGCGATCGTCCACTGTTACCAGGTACTCCACCATCTTTTGTACGTTTCTTCCGTACTCGGGCATGAGCAGTTTGCTCCGCGTCGTGTTATATTCCATCAAAATGTAAAAAATTCAAAAGCTAAGGAAAAGATTATTAATTGAAGCTCATAAATATCGGGCCCGTATAGTCAACCGAAAAAAGCTGACGCAAATATAGGGTAAATTCTGACAATAACTATGCACCGTAATAAATTTTCGCTTCGCCAGCCTTCCAGTTCAGTGGAGCACAGTAAACAACAAAACTCAATTCCAATAATTAATCCTTTCCGGTTGCTCCTTTAAACTGATGATGTGTTTCTTTGAAGAGTACATTGAACGTGGTAAGAGAACCATATATTGCGGTGATATATTGCTCGAGGTCCACTTTTTCATCATCGGTCATTACTTTATGAGCATTTATTTTCTGCTCCATAACCCGGAGCCTGTCGCGGACCATGACTATTTTATGAAAAAACGTTTCTATAGGGACTTCCTTGGATTGCAAAGTAGGGTCGCCGGGTTTTAATATCATATTTCCCCGCCTCCATCTTGTAGCAATGGGCACCATTTGCGTATCATGCAGCCGCTGGTCGAGAATGTTACTGAGGGCCTGCTCAATGTCGGCGATTGTGATAGTCTCATTGCCGGTCTTTCCTTCCACCTCTTCAATGGTTGTAAGGCCATCATAGTCTTTACTGATACTTTTTGTGCCCTGCTGCGATTTGAACCAGATGATATAAAACTCTGAAGCGGTGTCAACTATAACACCTTTTCCGAAATGCTGGTGGTCAACCCGGGAACCTATTCCTAACTGTGTGCCCATAAAAATATATTGAGGATCCGAAAATAAAGAAAAAAGATAAAACAGCCTGTATTGATTATTTCCATGCACCCAAAAGCCGCCTGATAACTATTATCTCTCCAATATGGGTACTGTTATGGTCGGCTATCAGCAGCGCCTCGCGAAGCAGGTTTTGACCGTCTCCATGCGGGAAAGGTGTATATAAATCAGCATCATCAGCTTCGAGCAAGGCAATAAAATCATTGCGGTCCATCCTTATTTGTTCCAATGTTTCATCCCATTCCACATCGGTTTTAGGCGCTTTCTTCTTTGTCCAGTATCCTTCAGGCCATTTGGGAGAAACATGTTCGGGGTTTCTTGAAAATTCCAATATATCCCATTGCGCAATGCGGATATGCTCTGCCAGCTGCCAGATACTATATGGAAGGTTTTCAGGCACTGCACCTCTTAATTTTTTAGGTACATTTTCCAGTGCATCATCCAGTGAGGCATGGGCATTCCCTTTCAGGAGCAGGTCCTTCAGCTGCTTAACCAGTTCTTTCTTTTTACCTTTCATAGCCGGATTGGTTTTGTTAACTGCCGAAAGGTATAAAATATTTGCCAGCTACATGATTGAGAATCTTTTTATTTTTGCTCCCATCCATGGCAAAGGCAAAGAAAAAAAAATCAGGCTTCAGGAAGTTTTTTATATTCATTTTTCGTTTTATCGTTATACTGTTTGTTTCCTCATTGCTATATGTGGTTGTTTGCAAATGGGTGGAACCTCCCATAACTATTACCCAGCTGGGCGGACTCTTTGGCGGATATGGGTTGAAAAGAGATTATGTAAGCTGGAATAATATTTCCCGCAATGTGAAACTGGCGGCCATAGCCAGTGAAGACCAGCTATTCCCCGAACATGGCGGTTTCGACTGGAAGGCTATGGATAAAAGCCTCAATCGCCCTCATAGAAAGAAACGTGTTCCCGCCGGAGGAGGCGCAAGTACCATAAGCCAGCAAGTTGCAAAAAATGTTTTCCTGTGGCAGGGCAGCGGATGGGGAAGATACGTAAGGAAGGTGCCTGAATTTTATTTTACACAACTTATTGAGTGGACGTGGGGCAAACGGCGTATCATGGAGGTGTATCTGAATGTGATAGAAATGGGGCCGGGTATTTTTGGTATAGAAGCCGCTTCGAGAAAATATTTCCACAAACCTGCAAGCAGCCTGTCCCGTGCGGAAGCTGCCATGATAATAGCCTGCCTGCCAAATCCCAAGAATTTTTCTGTGGTGCCAATGAGCAGGAGGGTTCGCTGGCGCTATCCACAGATAATGGAGCAAATGGATAACCTGGAAGGAGATGAAGATGTGGAGGAAGTAGTGAAAACCCCCGCCCCCTAAAGGGGTGTCAAGGATTTAGCTGTTTCGAGGTTACTTTACTGGATAATTCTATGTAGCAATGTTATTCTTTTGGCGTGTAAACCCAAGAACCCCTCCCGATAAAAAGTAGGGGGACAGGCGCCAAGACTATTTTTAAAAAGTTGAAAGCGTTTACAGGCTTGCATTTCAGTGATTTTTTTTATAGGGGACGGTTGAAAATTTGATAAATACAAATGGTTATTTTAAAACTTAAATATATTCCTTCACGAAAGAAGCTAATTAATTTGACTATTGGAAAATAGAAATGCAGTGTGGTCGCGGGTTTTGGCGTTACAAAATTGTGTGGGGAAATATATTTCCATTAAAACCGGTTAGATTGATTAGACACGAGTCCTCTGTGCACAAGGGCTATGCATCAGATTACCCGCACCAGACGGAAGTTAATGGCATTGTCTCGTTGAATGAGCTTTTACTCAAAGACGCCAAATATGTTATTCTCTGTGTCGGCACAGACAGACAGCAAGCCATAGCAGGGAACCGGCTGCACAGGTTGCAGTATCTTCCCGCCCAATTCTATTACCTGTTTCAGCGTTACGTCAATTGATGCCACACCCATATAATTGACAATGCCGCTTCCCCTGCCTGCTTCCCTTTTCGCGAGGCCGCCACCTATGCCGGGATTACCTTTCAGGTCGTTCGTTCCGACCAGGTAATAATTCATAGGTCCGGGCAGTTTTTCTATTTTCGAGTCAAAGAGCTTTTCGTAAAACGCTTTTGCTCTTTCCGCGTCATCGGCACTGATATCAAAATGAACAAGAGTTGCCATACTGTTTAGTTTATTCTAACAAGAAATAAATATTTGTCTTAAAGGTGGACGGGTCTTTTTCTGCCACAGGGTCAGATAAATATTCTTCTATCATCCATTTTCTTTTCAACCCATGCTCTGCCATGTATTTTTCCAATAAGGCATAGCTTGACGCCATACTATCATACGAACCATAATGGGTAATGGTAAGCGCTTTTGCTGCAGGGATTCCCACTTTTGTAAAGCCCTGTATCTCTGGTACCACAGCTGATACAGGTACTGCCGCTGCAAGGTCGGTCACTTTTTTAGCTTCATCTACAGAATAGTATATGGCACAGGGCGGCTCATTGGCCTGTAGTCCTATTTTATTAATTGCGCCATATATTGCGCCGTAATTTTTTGAGAAAAAAGTGGTTAACTTATCAAAGGGTAGTGTACCTCTGATAGTAATAAAAGTCTTGCCGGGCCATGCAATTTCCTTTACTTTGTTTTTTACTGCCGTTTCCATAGTTATGTTTGTTTAGGGCGGCAAAAGCAAGGTGAGTATTAATGCTGGTTTTTGATAGTAATCAGAGTGTTGAATGACTTACATTAGTGACTTCATTTGCTTCAATTTCCACTTGTCTGTTTTTTTATCAGGACGATTTGCCCCAAATGATAATGGATATGTTCAATAATCCCCTGGATATTCCTGTAATAATTTCCGTATTTTTCATCCGTAAAGTTTTCCCAAAGCATACTTTCCGGCAACTGCTCAATCAGGCTGGCAAAGCTTTCAGCATCTGTCCAGGTCTTGTCCAGCAATGCTCTCCAGTCATCGTGGGAGCGGATTGGCGGAATTTCAAAACTAAATTTATCACTGGCATTTAGTGGTCCTCCCTGTAATACTTTCAGGACCGCGCTAATATAGTAGTTCGTATGGTAAACCAGCGTGGCAATGGTATTGAAAGAATAAACCTGTGTTGTAGCTTGTGGCCAGGTTACTTCCGCCAATGTATCTTTAAGGTTTACCGATGTCCAGTTCCCTCCAAAATGAACATCTCTTAAGTGCTTTGCTAATTGTCCTGCCAGATTCATGTTCCTGGTTTTTTATTTCAATAAATCAGTCATCTTCAAATATAGAAATCACTCTAATCATAATAGTATTCATTGAAAAATAAATTTAGTGCCGCCTGCATGGAACCAATGCCTCCGGCTTAGAAGGCTGGCGCTCAGTGAACCAACCGGAATCTGAAAAGAGTACTGCCAAATGTCATTAACTTAATGAATGAAATAGCAATTATCGTAAAATATTTCGCCCTTTCATGGCGAGGCGAGGTAACGTTTGTTTTGTTCCGATGGGCGTTGCCCATCGCTAACATATTCCGCCCCTTCAGGGCTTAACTGTGTTTTTTTCATCTAACCGATGGGCGTTGCCCATCGCTATTCATATTTTGCCCCTTCAGGGCAATGTCATTGACTTAATGTGAAATAATGTCACCCACTTCGGGGTTTTGCAAATGTAAAATATTGATTTTACTATAATAATGCCATCCCTATCGGGATTATTTTGCTTAAGTCAATGACATTGCCCTTCAGGGCTTAAGTTAATGACATTGCCCTTAAGGGCTTAAGGTAATGCCCAATAGATATCTGTACTTTTAAACGGTGCTATCGCAACGATAGCAAAATAGATGCAACAGGCTCAAGCCAACACTATAGTTATAACAAAAGCGGGCAATAATTATTTACTGTTGATAATTTATTATATTGTAAGCTGATTGGTTATCAATAAGTAATTACACTTTTATGAAGAAGCTTTTTTTAGGATTATTTTTATTGTCTGCAGGAAGCCTGCAGCTGGTGGCGCAGCATAGCAATGTAACCCAAATGTATGATCCGGGCAGTGTTATGCGGGAGCATACCCTTGATTTTGTGCGTATGCGGCTGGCGGTGGAGTTTGTTCCAGAAAAGGGCCTGGTGAAGGGGAACATCACGCATCACTTTCATCCAATACGGGAGCAAGTGGATTCTTTCTTTCTGGATGGTCCCGGTATTATGGTGAAGTCAGCAACGCTCAATGGCAGGCCGGTAACCTATAAGAGTACAGCGGATGGCATCTGCTTTTACCCGGAGAAAGCGCTGCGCTACGGCGAGGACGACAGCCTGAACATAGAGTATGAGGCCTACCCGCACAGAGGCATTTATTTCATAGGCTGGAACGACCCCAATAATCTTTCCCGGAAGCAGATATGGACGCAGGGGCAGGGTATAGATAACCGCAACTGGTTTCCCTGCTATGATTCGCCCAATGACAAACTCATAACGGAGCTGATAGTAAAATTCAATAAAGACTACAAGGTGCTTTCCAATGGCGAGAAGGTGGAGGAAAAGGAGCTGAAAGATGGTACTAAATTATGGCACTACAGGATGTCCAGGCCCCATGCATCTTACCTGGTAATGCTGGGCATCGGCAAGTATGAAATAAAGGAAACACGCTCGGCTGCCGGTGTGCCGCTGCACCAGTGGTATTATCCGGAATGGAAGGACAGGTATGACTATACCTACAAATACAATGAAAAGATCTTCAATTTCCTGGAAGCTGAAATTGGTGTGCCTTATGGCTGGGAGTCTTATTCCCAGATACCCGTGCAGGACTTTATGTATGGAGCTATGGAGAACACGTCCGCTACTTTGTTTGGCGATTTCTTCCAGGTGGATGCACGCAGCTACAACGACCGTAACTATGTGGCTGTAAACGCGCATGAGCTGGCCCACCAATGGTTTGGCGATATGGTGACTGCCCGCCGCCCAAACTGCCAGTGGCTGCAGGAGAGCTTTGCCACACACTACAACATAACGGCAGAGCGTGAATGTTTCGGACAGGACCATTTCGACTGGGCAAGGCGACAGGCTTACCTTTCCGCCATCAATACCACTGATAAAAAATCTATTTCACACAGCCAGGCGCCGTCATCACTTATCTACCAGAAGGGATCTGTGGTGCTGGAAATGCTTAAAAATATAACAGGCCGTGATGGTTTCAACCGATCGGTAAAACGATACCTGCTGGCGCACAAGTATGAGAATGTGGACGGCAGCGACCTGCTGAATGCATTCCAGGATGAGCTGGGCATGCCACTGGAATGGTTCTGGGACGAATGGGTAAACCGTGGCGGAGAACCTGACTACAAAGTAAGTTTTAAAGACCTCAGAAGCGAAGAGCGGGGAGCGAAGAGCGAAGAGCGGTTTACACAATTTGTGGTGACGCAGGCGCAGCCTGTAAATGAAGTGATGGGGTTATTCAGGATGCCAATTGTATTTGAGGTACACTATATGGATGGTACAACAGATAAAAAGACCGAGTGGATAGAAAAGGAAACGCAAATAGTAAAAATGCCAAACAGCCACAAAAGCGACATCTCCTTCGTATTATTCGACCCTAACAGCCAGGTGCTCAAAACGGTGTCTTTCGACAAGCCATTTAACATGCTGAAAGCCCAGTCGCTTTATGCTACTAACATGCTGGACAGGTATGATGCTGTCCTCGCAATGCGCGACATAGCACCCGAAAAGAAAAGAGAGGTGCTGCTGCAGGTGTATGAGGACAATAGTTTCCATGCTATAAAGACAGAGATTGCAACACAACTTATGGGCGATAAAGGCAGTGAAAACATAGTGAGGATGGCCCTGCATGATAAGGATGTACTGGTAAGGAAGGGTATAATGACCAATACCAAAACAATAGAGCCATCGCTGATGACCGATTACGAACCATTACTGAAAGACTCATCGTATATCACCATAGCCACGGCGCTGGAAAAACTATGTGCCGCTTTCCCCGCCAACACTGCAAAGTACCTGGCTGATACCAAGGGCATAACAGGGACGAATGGCCGGAACGTGCTTATAAAATGGCTGGAAATTTCGATAGCTGAAAAAGAAGACAAGGGCCAGATAGGCCAACTGGTAACGTTTACCTCAGATTCGTATGAATTTGTAACCCGGGGCAATGCAATGGCGGCCTTAAGGCGGTTGAACTATTTTGATGAACAACTGCTTGCCAATTGTCTCCATGCCTGCCTGAGCAGCAATGGCCGACTCTCCGGCCCGGCCACAGAGACCGTGAAATATTTTTACGCACAGGACAAATACAAAAAGCAGATAGCAGATGGGATAGCTAAGGCCGATGTGAGTGGGAAAGATAGGGAGGTGCTGGGGAGGCTGGTGAACTGAGAGTATTCGTGCGTTACAAACGCACTGCCGCGGCATCCTCGTTATAAACGTAGGACGAGGTGGTCGCCCGCCATTCGCGAACCTGGCAGTTATATGAACAGTGCAACTGGAGGCGTGCGCTTTGCAGGTGTCGTGGTGTTGCTACAGGAAGTTATTCCTCTTTTGTACCCTGATTGCCGCCGGGTCCCATGAAAAATGGAGACACGGCTACGACGAAACGGAGTACGAGTATGGGTATGTGGGGAAGGGAGAAACTAGCTAACTTACACAATGATAAATGAAGCCAGAATTAACAATAGTGACTTGGAACTGTAATGGTGCATTCAGAAAAAAGTTTGAATCCATATCTATGTTTAATGCAGATATTTATGTCATTCAAGAGTGTGAAAATCCTGAAATAACCTCTGATAAAGACTATAAAGATTGGGCAAGGAACTTTATTTGGACTGGTGAAAACAAGCATAAAGGGCTCGGAATATTTGCAAGAGATGGAATTCAAATTAGAGATTTGAAATGGGAGTCAAGTAGTTTGAAGTATTTTATTGCTTGTAGTGTTAATAATAAGTTTAATCTTATTGCGGCGTGGTGTCATGGTGCAAATTCACCGACTTTTGGTTATATAGGACAGTTATGGAAATACTTACAAATTCATAAGTTCAAGCTTGGTAAATCAATTATTGCAGGGGACTTTAATAGTAACGTAATTTGGGACAAGTGGGACAGATGGTGGAATCACAGTGATGTGTTGAAGGAATTAGCAGAATTCGAAATTGACAGTCTTTATCATAAATTTCACAATGAAGAACAAGGAAAGGAATCCCAGCCTACATTTTACCAACAAAGAAAAATTGATAAGCCATATCATATTGATTATATATTTGGAAGCAGAGAATTGGCAAATTCCCTGCAAATATTAAATGTAGGGAGAGCTGAAGATTGGCTTGAATTAAGTGATCATATGCCTCTTATAATGAAATTATCATATCCTTGACGATATGAATTCTGGATAAGCCAATACTCCTACTTTCACGGAGACCTTGCGGCAATAATAGCTATGATGCCGCTGGTATGCGCTTTGCTGGTGCAGGGGCTTATTCATTATTTGCTACAGGAAGTTATTCCTCTTCTGTACCATCGTTGCCGCCATGTCCCATGAAAAATGGAGATACGGCTACAACATGAAAGCAGGGCTAAACGGTTGCTGCATGTTTTATAAATATTTTCTTGTCAACTTGTCAAGTATTTGTATCTTTGATAAAATACCGGATGATGAAAACAATGAGTGTAGGTGAGTTCAAAGCCAACTTTTCGGAGGCATTAAAAAGCGTACTTGCAGGAGAGGAAATAGGCATCTTATTCGGCAAGAAAAAAGAAATAGTTGCAAAGCTGGTACCTAAGGCTACCGGAAAAAAGACAAGGAGAAAAATCGGCATATTGGATGGCAAGGGAAATATAAAATTCGGAACAGACTTTAAAATAACTGAAGAAGAATTTTTGAACTTATGACCTACCTTCTTGATACGCATTATATGCTTTGGGCAATTGCCGATTCGAAAAAATTATCAAAGGGCATAAAGGAGATTATTACCAATCCTGAACACAGGATTGTGATAAGCACCATAAGTTTTTGGGAGGTTTCATTGAAAAGTTCCATCGGTAAGCTGGAAATTGCCGGGTTTTTACCGGAAGATTTGCCAAACGCCTGTTTACAGGTTGGTTTTGAAATTGAATGTTTGTCGGCTGAAGACAGTAGTACCTATCATAAACTGAAAGCTACGTATCACAAAGATCCATTTGACAGAATGCTGATCTGGCAGGCTATCAGGAATAATTATACATTGATTAGTGTTGATGGCAATGTAAAAAAATACACATCAGAAGGTTTAAAGGTATTGGTAGCGTAGAACGAAGATAAATATCTGTTACAAAAGGTATTTTTTGGAATCGTGACGCTTACAAATTTTCAGGACGAAACGAGATGCTGACCAGAGCCTGTTATTTGTTTTTATATCCTTCGGCCAATAGGGACTATTACATTACCCCATTATTTTTCGGCTAAGGAAATCTAAGCCGTATTTCCCACAGTCTATGGAAACGGAAAGGCATTCTAATGTGAGCACTGCGCTTAATCAGGTATCCTATTGATGGCCGTCATTGAGCAAAGAACATCCCAATCTTAGTTTTGCAGACTGAATTCTCCCTGTCGCTTTCTTTTTTTTACAGAAAATCTACTACTATGAAAAAAATCTCTTTTTTAATTATCGCTGCGCTTTCCTTATTTACGGCGCCCATTGCTCAAGGCTATGATAAAAATACCGGCAAATCCGAACAGTATAATTATGACGATACACGAAAACTTGTTGCCCTGGTACACGATGCGGCAGAGTTGGTCCGTATTAACGGCGAAGCGGCATTCAGCGATTTCCGTATTCCCAACAGCCGCTGGCGGAAAGGCGAGACATACATATTCGTGCTGGACCCAAAAGGTAATATGCTGCTACACCCTGATCCCGAACTGGAAGGCAAAAATGAGCTGGAGCTGAAAGATATCAATGGGAAACCCATCATCAGGGGGCTGCTGGGGGCTGCAACAAACTTACCAGACAAGCCGGAAGGTTGGTATCACTATGAATGGCCGGTCCCGGGCGGACTTCTTTCCCGGTGGAAGAGTAGTTATGTACGCCTGGTAAAGGCGCCTTCAGGCAAGCAATACATTGTTGGAAGCGGCATGTACAATGACCGTATGGAGCGTGCGTTCGTTATTGATGCTGTCAGGGATGCTGTCGGGCAGATCGAAAAGAATGGCGAGGCGGCCTATAAGGTTTTCCACGATCCAAAAGGCCCTTTCATGGCAAAGGATGCTTATATTTTTGTTGTTGACAAGAACGGCGTTGACGTTGTCAACCCGGCCTTTCCGAGCCTGGAAGGGCGCAACATTATGGATGTGAAGGACACCCGCGGCAAACAACTGGTCAGGGAGATGCTCCAGGTGGTGCAAACAAGTGGATCGGGTTGGGTTGATTATATGTGGCCAAAACCGGGAGAGAGCGGATCCACGATGAAATCCAGTTATGTAAGTAAAGTAAAAATGGGCGATTCATGGGTGATGGTTGGTTGCGGGGTTTACCTGGCGGATGCTCCTAAAACAATGTCCACGACTAAAAAAATGACCGCTCCTGAATTGATGAAGCTTGTAAACGAGGCCGCGGTTGTATTTGAAAAAAACGGAGAAAAGGCCTTTCCTGAATTCCGAAAAAAAGGGACAAACTGGTTCCACGATGGTTCTTACTTTTTTGTATGGACGATGGATGGCGTAAGAGTCTTCAATGCGGCTAACCCGAAGATCGAAGGTGAAACAGTAGATGGCACCAAGGATGTGCTGGGACGGCCATATGGCAAGATGTTCCTGGATGCCGCCGCCACTTCCAAAGGCGAGGGATGGGTCCACTATATGTACCCTGAACCACAGGATATCTTCCCGACATGGAAGTCGAGCTTTGTGAAGCGCGTGACGTTCCCTTCCGGCAAGCAGTACATCGTGGGCTGCGGGATATACAACATGGATATGGATAAGGCATTCATCGAAGATATAGTGAACCATGCGGCCACTTTGGTGGAGCACCACGGGAAAGAAGCATTTGATCAACTACGCGACAAGACAGGGCCCTATTTATTCATGGACACTTACGTGTTTGTTGACGATGTGGACGGCGTCGAATTAGTGAATCCGGCCCAGCCCAGCATCGTAGGTAAAAATCTCATTAATGCGAAAGATGTGCATGGAAAACTCATAGTTCGCCAGTACATTGATGCAGCTGTGAAAAATGGCAGCGCATGGACCGATTATTACTGGTACAGGCCCGGCGAAAGCGTACCGGCACACAAGCACACCTTTGTACGCAAGGTGAAGTTTGAAGATAAAACTTACGTTGTTGGTGCAGGGTATTATAAGTGAACAATAATTCACGCTATAGAACTGAATAAGCCGCAGGATACGGTTATTGGCAACTTTTGTACCATGTACTCTTATGAAATAAACGGACAGAAAGTGGTCAGCAATTATTTTACCCTTATTAAACCGGGGTTTGAGAAAGAGTGTATGGAATACACTAAAAAAACAGAAAATAATCCTAAATAAAGGACTACTTTAAAGCTAACTGTAATTGTATTTCAAATGAAGCGGAGAGGATACTAATATTCATTGGTTGCAATAGTAATATTAGCTATAGCTATTCCATACGTCAGATATTGTATCATAGGCAGTGAAGTAAGTATAAAATGCGAAAACAGGCTGTATGCCTGCATTGATTGCTACCTCAATTACCATGTAGGCAATTTTTCAAAACAGCAATGGCATTAAATTTCTAAATCAGGATATAGACATCAGATTCAAAAATGAAACTGACGAAAAAAAATTCAGCGATGAGATAGGCATTTGCGCCATTTATTTCGACTATTATTTTAAAGGGAAATACGATATTCTATTTGGGAGCGGTGTTACGTTATTAAAATAGATAAGTATTCATTGGCCGAATTAAAAGATTGTTGCCATGAATAAAGTAAAGGCAATATTATCTTAGGACACAGCGTCTTCAATTGTACTAAACCAAGCTTTATAGCTTGATTTCTTTAAGCAATTGATCTTCTTCGATAAAGCCATTATGCGACCAGACCAGCTTCCCGTCCTGGTATAGTTCCAGGTATGGAATACCAGATATACCTTTTTGCTTCAGGAGTTCTTTATTAGTATCTGCATCAATCTTAACAAGGGACAGCTTCTCTTTATTTTTTACGGCCAAAGATTCCAAATAAGGCAGCATTTTTTTGCAGGGCACACACCAGGGGGCATTGTAGTCAACCAGCACATATTTATTCCGGCTAACCATTTTATTCAATGAGTCTATGGTATTGCCCGTTTGCATTGGAGCGGCAACCCCTTGTTCAACCGGCTTTCCTGCATTTTCCCATTTCATTATTCCGCCATCGAGGTTGTAAATTTCCGTAAATCCCATTTCCTGCATTTTTTCCGCAGCCGCAGCACTACGGCTCCCCGCTTTGCAATAAACCATAACGGGTTTGGTCTTATCTAATTTGCCGAGTTGCTGTTCAAATTCCTTATCATTGATATTGATGTTTAATGAATTTCTCAAATGCCCTCCGGCATACTCTTCCGGCGTTCTTACATCTATCAGTTGCGCATTTGGCGTGGCGGATAGTTTCTTGTCAAACTCATCAACAGGGATAATGCGTTTAATTGTATTTTGCGCACTTGCATCGTTTTGCTGAGCGCCACCTGAGTTTTGGCAGGAAGTGAAGCCCACTGATAAAAAGACGAGGGCTATTAAGCATATTTTTTTCATAAAAGATATTAATTTGGTATTAATTCCGGGATTACTTTATTGGCTGATTCGTTTACACAACCTTTCCAAAGCCTGTAACCTCCGGAAAGATTGAATACATTATTATAACCATTTTGTTTTAGTACCCTCTGGGCCAGGTATCCACGCAATCCTGCTTCACAGTAGATAAATACATTCTTTTCTCTGGGAATTTCACCAAGCCTGCTCCTGATCTCGTCAACTGGTATATTGATTGCATTTTCGATTTTACCATTCAGATATTCTCCACTCGTCCTTACATCAATCAACAGGTCATCTGCATTAATTTTAGAAAATTCATTCCAGTAAAAAATATTCAGCCTGTTTTGTAAAATATTCTCCGCCACAAAGCCAACCATGTTTACCGGATCTTTTGCCGAGGAGTATGGAGGTGCATAAGCATGTTCAAACTCCGAAAGCTCATAAATAGTACCATTCCTTTTGATCACAGATGCTAAAATATCCAGGCGCTTATCAGCGCCTTCATAACCTGCCACCTGGGCACTTAATAAACGACCGTCTTCCGGAGAAAAAGCAATCTGGATGCTCATTTGTTTTGAACCGGGATAATATCCGGCATGAGAACCATTATGAGTAGTAGAAACGATATGTTTTATACCAGCCGCCATCAGATGTTTTGAAGCTGTACCTGCTGTTCCGACGGTCATGTCAAAAACTTTCACAATAGCCGTATTTATGGAGCCGTTATATTTTTGAACATTTCCCAAAACGATATTATTCGCGCAGATACGTCCTTGTTTATTGGCAGGCCCTGCCAGGTAGGTTATCATAGACTGGCTGGTAATTGGATTCTTAAATTCTATGGCATCCCCTACCGCATAAATATCAGGATCAGAAGTCTGGAGGTATTCATTTACCCAGATCCCTTTCGCATCACCAATTTTAAGCCCGGCATCTACAGCAAGTTTTGTATCAGGCCGCACACCGATTGACAGTATTACTATATCCGCATCCACAACAGCCCCGCTTTTCAACAGTACTTTTAATCCTTTATCCGTGCGCTCAAAACCAGATACTGTATTATTTAAAAGCAGGTTTACACCTTTTGATCTTATATGCTGCTGCACCATTGCTGCAATGGGAAAGTCAACCGGCGCCATTACCTGGTTTCCCATTTCAATAATGGTTACTTCCATACCTGAATCGTGGAGGTTTTCAGCCATTTCAAGGCCAATAAAACCACCTCCGATTATGACGGCCTTCCCGGCCTTGTGTTTTTGAACATAAGCCTTGATATAATCCGTATCAGCAACCGTCCTTAAAGTAAAGATTCCTTCGCTTGCAATACCGGGAAGAGGGGGACGAAGTGGTTCAGCGCCGGGTGATAAGACTAACTTATCGAAGTGCTCTTCATAAACCTCCCCTGTGACCTGGTTTTTAGCGGTTATGGTTTTGCTTAGCGGGTTTATGCCTGTAACCTCCGTCATCACCCTGACGTCAATATTGAATCTTTGATTGAATGATGTTGCGGTTTGCACGAATAGTTTATTTCTATCCTTGATCACATCACCAATGTAGTATGGCAATCCGCAATTAGCATAAGATATATATGCCCCTTTTTCAAAAATTACGATCTCCGCATGTTCATCTAATCTTCTTAACCTGGCCGCAGTACTGGCTCCGCCAGCCACCGCCCCTATAATGATGTATTTCATTTAAATTAAAATTATCGCAATGTACTTTCTTAGAATTTGATTATTTATGATTATAGTCATTTCAAATATGATTATAGTCAGTTCGAATTTGATTTAGTTCGCCTTGCCATACTGTTCTATAATACCCTTGAGATGATTGGCCGGTACAACCCCTGATTGCCTCCATAATACCTGTCCGTTCCTGAACAGGATAAGCGTAGGTACGCCGGAAATATTGTAAGCATTTGCCACTTCGCGGTTTTTGTCCACATCTACTTTTAATATAGTTGCAGCATTGCCTATTGTCTCTTTTAACTGCTTCAGTATGGGGGCCATCATTTTACAAGGGCCGCACCACTCTGCCGAAAAATCAACCAATACAGGTTTATTATCGTTTATTATTTCTGAAAATGATTTAGTTTCCATAGTTGTATTATTTTATTTCTTCGTATTCAATTGTTGTTTCCTTCATTGTCTCCGCAGGGTTCCTGCTTTTCCAGTTGGGAGGAGTGCTGCACCCCCTTGTTCCGCAACATCCGGTATCTGTAATTGCCTGGTACAGGAAGAAAGTGCTGAACAGCCCTAACATCCAATCCTTGCTTTGAAACCCCATTACCAGCATCATGAGTCCTATTCCCAATCTGAAGATCCGCATCAAATGCCAATTCGTTAAAAGCCTTTCCTTTAATGTACTCATCGTTCAAATTTTTTAAGGTTATACCAGCTGCCTCCGTTATATACTTCTTTAAACCCATTGGCCTGCAGCGTTGACTTTGCCGAACTGCTCCTCATGCCTGATGCGCAACAGGTGATTATGGGTTTGTCTTTCTTCAGCTTCTGCATCTGGCTGTTAAGGCTGGCCAGTGGTATGTTCAACGAACCTTTTACATTGCCTCCGGCAAATTCGCCCGGTGTACGCACATCAATTATTATGCCACCATTGGCAATAACATTTGCCAGGTCCACTTTTGGGCCCATGCCCAATAATTTTTTAATTGTCTCTATCATTGCTTAGTTGTTTTTATAATAATTTACATTTACCCATGAACCGCCATCGGTGCATTCAATGTCATTTTGCTTTAAGAACATGGAGGCTTGCATGCTCCTTCCCCCGGATGCGCAGCATAAAACAATTTGTTTCATCTTTTTAAATTCATCAAGATGCTGCGGAATTTCATTTAAAGGTATATTAATGCTACCTGCTACATTTCCACCCATGAATTCGCCGGGTGTCCGTACATCTACGATTACTGTTTGCTCCGATTTTAATAATGCTGGAATGTCATTCATAAGTTTAAGATTGGTTTGATTCATTATGTGATTTAATTTCCTTCTCTTTTTTAAATAAACTAAGTAGCAATGTGCCCATTACTGCTCCATATATTGTGCTGTTGAGTGGCCTGGAAGTTATGAGACAAGTGCCGGAAGCACAACCCACAAAATACCAGTAACACCATCCGGCAATTGCCCCGATAATCAATCCGGCTATTTCCAGTTTGTATTTAGAAAGTATGTTATTCATTTGCTTTTCCTGATTAGTTTTACTTCTTTCTACGATTATTACACAAAGGTCATCAGTTTAATTGTTGTACTCAGGAACATTTGTTGGATAGCCGCAAAGATTTATTTCGTCCATATTTTGTCTGCCGAAACTCCGTGACAACTATTACATTGCCCGGTAGTAATTGCAGTGGGCATAAACATTGTTGTCTTAGGGCCTTGAACTGAAGGATATAAACCAATGCCAAAGTCTAGATTCTGAGTTGTATAAAAGTTCCCGGAAGCATTTGCCATAATGGTGTATTTAAGTGTTCCTGTACCATTTGGGCCGGAATATAGTTTTACCGTCGCATCAGGAAAAGTGTTTGTTTTTAAACTATCGTAAACAGTTCCGGCTATTGTAAACACGCCCTCTCCTGCGCCGCCTGGTTTATGGCAATTCATACAATTCTGACCCATATTATGCCCATTGTCGGTGCCCTGCGAACTGATTTTCGTCTCGTTATTATTTTCAATTTCCTTATTGCAGGATTGGAAAATAATAAACAATGAAAATGTAACGATAAGTGAAGTGCTTAATTTTATTTTCATAGACATTTATTTTCTGAGATTGTTCTGTACAAAGGTCATTATACAAATGAATGTATCTGGGATACATTTGTTGGATAACATCCCATAGTTCTAAAAAACTTTGTTAAAAGCCAATTATGCTTCATTTTTCCTGCCAGCTGTGCTTATTCCGAATGGATAATACAGCGGACAGAAACTTATAAAACCGGTCAGGATAAAAATACCTGACAATGCAAGTAAAATGATAGCAAAAGTGCCATTAATCACATGAGTGAAATACAAGGCAATTATTATGATTGCGACTAATATCCGAATAACGCGATCAACAGTACCCATATTCTTTTTCATAAACATTAGTTTTGATTTACGAAGTAAAATTAGGGTTCGGTTTGTTACTGGTTTGGAACAAATGTTACTTAACCCACAAGAAGTTCTATAGTGTTTCTGCCAAGCTGCACCATATTCTTTTGCTCCATGGTGCGCAGCAGTCTGCTGATTGCTTCCCTGTGCGTATGTAATTCATCGGCAATTTGCTGGTGGGTAATATTAAGGGCCCTGGAGCCTGCGGCCCTTGCCCGTTCCTGCAAATAATGCAAAACCTGCTTATCCATATTGTTGAACGCAATAAGATCAATAACCTCAATAAGCTCTGCAAAACGGTTGCTGTATGTACTATTTACAAAAATTTTCCATTCAGGGTATTTAAACCAGTCCTCCACTAAATTCACAGGGATCTGAAGAATTTCCGTATCTTCTTCCGCAATAGCCTTTATACTGCTCTTTTTATGACTCTGGCAGCAATTGATGGCCATAGCGCAGGTCTGTCCGGGGTAAAGATGATATAAGAATATCTCTTTCCCTTCATTATTCTGACGTACTATGCGCAACACACCCTGCTGAACAATAGGAACAAAAAAGACCTCATCACCCGGCGACATCAATACCGCATCCCTTTTAATAGATTTAACCCTGGCAAATCTTTTTATTTCATCTAATAACCTGGGATCTGTAAATATGGTATTGTTCATATATGGCCGAAATTTAGTGGGCAGGGATATTAAATTCAAAGATAATTCTTATGCGGAATTATAATGTTTAAATACAGTATTATGGGATATATTTTATTTGTTTATAATTTTTTCTTCATACCTTTATTTTAACATTTCCTAAGTTCAAGTACCAAATGCAACACGCTTAGTCAATGTACGTCCGGGGGTACCCCCGGACGTAAATTGACTAAGAATCCTAAACTTCGTGCTGCTTATGACTCCAAAATTTATTCATCTTAGTCAAGACCAAAGGTACCAAATTGAAGCAT
>CAISOH010000120.1 GCA_903887005.1 uncultured Bacteroidota bacterium
AGAGAAAATTGAAATTTTTGGTTCATTTGATAGGTTTCTTATCCAAGAATTTAGCCCTAGTTTGAGAAATAAATTAATTAATAACTGGTATAGGCTTGGAAGAGAATATTTAGATACTGAGGACAGAAATGACTTTTATAGAAAAATTGATATTGCTACAGAGAATATTTCAAATATTATTGGGAAAAATTTAATTCCAGCATTCCCTATTTTTATTTTATCAATTCTTCAGGCATTAGAAGGTAACCAATCAGATGCCCAAACAAACAATAATTTACACGGGTATTATTACGAATTATTGATAACTAAGGCCTTAAAAAAGGCATTAGACGACAAAGAAGATATTGGTTTTTATATAACAATCGCAAAAGAATATACATATTTTTTATTTATAAATAAAATAAGATTTAATCCACTTTCGGATGGAGATTTCAAACGCTTTTTAATAAGTCATTCAAATAAATATAATATTGGGCAAATAAATGCAGAAAAAATAATTAATACTCTTATTGCTGCAAAGATAATCAATGTCCATAAAGAAGAATTTTTAAAAGACCACATATCAATTACTCACAAATATATATATTATTATTTTGTAGGTAAATATCTCGCAGATAACTTAGAAAGAGATGATATTAAGAATATTATTGATTTAATGGCAGAGCGTGTATATCGAGAAGAATATTCAAACGTTATTATGTTTCTTACGCATTTGTCAAAAAATAAATACATAATTGATAAATTGATAGAAAATTCAAAAAAGATATTTACTGGTATAGAAATAATAAAACTTGAACATGATATTGATTTCATTAATGATTTCCATAAATCTATACCTGAAGAAGTAATTCATGAAATTAATATAGATAAAGCACGTGACGAAGAATTAAAAGAAAAAGATAAATATGAGCGGATAGAAAAAGAATTTGAAGAAAATAAAAAAGAAATTGATGATTATGATTTAAATGAAGATATTACATCAATTGATATTCTTTCTCAAATTACAAAATCAATTAGAACAATCAATATACTTGGACATATTACGAGAAAATATTGGGGAGAAATTGATGGTGCCGATAAATTTAACTTAGCTGAAGAAACATATTTATTGGGTTTAAGGACATTAAAATTCTATTTTAATCTATTAAGTGATAATAAGTATTTGTTAATAAATCATATAAAAGATATCATTAATAAAAAATTTATAAGGGATAAATTAAGTAGAGAAGAAATTGAAAATATTAGTGCAGATTTTTTATTCAGATTGTGTTCTGTGACCTCTTTTGGTATTGTAAAAAGAGTTGCAAATTCAATCGGTTCGCCAAAACTCGAAAAAACTTTTCTTGATATTGAAGAAGCATATCCTTTGAATTCTATAAAGATTATTAACACTAGTATCAAATTGGATTATTATAACAGTTTTCCAATAAAAGAAATTGAACAGCTAGCAAAAGAAAATCACAACAATCCATTAGCATTTTCTACTCTTCAAAGCCTAATTATTGATTATTTGTATATGTATAATGTTTCGGAAAAAAGAATGCAACAATTATGTAGCATTTTACATATCAAAATGCAAGAACAACGATTCATAAATGTAACCTCTAAAATTAAAGAATAATAGGTCCTGTAATGCACTAATAAAAAAAAGCGTACGACCCAAACTGGTCTAAGGTAATCTTAAAAATAAAAAAGGAAACATTGGTCGCCAGCGTCCAACGCGTCATGCCATGAGCTTCCCTGTGCTTTACAAAATTTCCATTTACGAATTGTTGCACCACCATACGGGGTGAATGTAATGAAATATTTAAAGTTGCTACAAACATGGCACCACCTATCGGGGTGCTACCAACAATTTCTATTATCCAATAACACAAAGGGTGAAGCCCTGCATTTTGCAAACACTGGACAACGCACTGTGTCTCGCATCAGACAGATACCATTCAATTATAAAAATTCTTTAATTCTTTAATTCCAAAAATTCCGGTTCCGACAACCTTTGAGGTCATCAATCATATAAAAATTCTTTAATTCAAAAAAT
>CAISOH010000121.1 GCA_903887005.1 uncultured Bacteroidota bacterium
ATATTCTTAAGCATATTAAGCCCTCTTTGTTTTTAAGTTTCAAAACAAACTTGTAGAGAGCTGCGCCAACAAGAAGCACGAGCGAAGCGAGAAAGAGTATTGAAAACAAAAAACCTGTAAGTATCTGTTACAGGTTTTCTATTAGAATGGCAGGACTTCTTCGCTATCAAATGGTATATAAAAAGTTCTAGCACTTTTTTGTTCATCGCTATTCTCTTCAAGGTAATCTTCTAGTGCACTATACCATCCCATTTCATAGGAAAATCTTGAGTTAAACTCTTTATAAGGGTTTATATTGGAGGCAGCAAGCCAAGGAATCCCAGTTGTTCCCTGGTATTTGGGGTTCCGTAAAGATTATTATTTCCATCCCAAACAAGATGTATGTTTCGATCATTTTCTATATAGTCCAGCATCCATGTTTCCGCATTACCCAGAGGGTTCTCAATTACGAGAATCAGATTTGCGTCAGGTTTGTTTTCTAAGTAACGATATTCATATAGTTGACTTATCCCTTTTCTAATTTGCGATTTTACATTGCCATCATTGGTTGATTTCATCTCAAAAATGTAATCTCCGTCTAAAGAGGTTGCCAAGTCAATAAATTGATTGGATTTGGGAATTGCATTAGCGTTTCGAATCCTGTCCGCAACAAGATTTACAAGTTGTCTATGAGCATTATTAGCACGTTCAAGCCTTGCTTGATCTTTATATACCGTAATAATGTCATTTGCATTAGATATCCTTCTTTCAACCGTATTATATTCTTGTAAAGTACCAGTTGCCGGTAATATAGGCTGGTCGATGTCATTTAAATCAAAAACTGGCAAAGCATGAATAATAGCATTTGCTATCCTAAAATGCTCACCTACTTGTTCGATGATACCGAGAGTACGAATCCAAGCAAGTATTGTCGAAATTCTGCGAGGGATCATTGTTCGTCCAATACCTTCCTCAGCAATTGACTGTAAATAATTGACTATTTGCTGCCTTGTGAGTCCATCTTGATTTAATTCGATAAATGGTAATAATTTTTGGTATAGATTTAAATTGAGTATTGAAGATAGCAGGACTGGGTTCGTCAAAAGCGGGTTGTTTGCAATTTCGCGTCCTTTCGGAGTTATCCGGGCGTTATTTCGCTCATTTGTTATAAAACCTAAAATCTCAGCCGCCCTTCTATAATATCTTCCTTGTCTTGAATCACCTTCGATTCCCGGTACTTGATTTGCAATTAAAATGTCTGTATTTGCGCCATTTGCTATTGCAATTGTTGCAAATATTACTGATTCTATCCGGTCAGCTTGTGGTATGTCCGAGCTTTGTATTCTCATAAATTTAGACCCCTATGAAAAGATATTCCTTTACTCTATTTTTTGGTTGCCAATCTTGTATTGCTTTTGTGAATCCAATTTAAGACCTACATTTACTATTCCTGTTTATCATCATTAGATCAACAGGAATAACCAGATCAATAATAATCATTTTTACACAAATATATGCCAGCAGAATTTTACAATCGTTATTCAGACAATGGCTTTTATTTCAGTAAAAGCCTTTTAACAAGGTATTGTCTATCTCTGTATACAAAACCATTCGTGATACTATCTGGAATTTCTGGCACTGGAAAAACAAAAATTGCTCAACTTTTTCACACGCCAGACCCAGTCGCTCCTGCCAATGTTGCACAACCTGCAGCTGTGCCAGGCGGAAGACCTCACATTTTATTTAATGTTACGCAAGGAGTTCTAAATGGTGATAGAGGTAATTTAAGATACACACCTGACACAATGAATGCGATTTGGAGCCCCGCTGAAGTCGTTGAAATAAATAATCGAATAGCTGCTCTAGTGAATGGCGGTGCAAACAATATAAATGAACCTACTACAATTATAATACATGACCGACTAAACAACCAAACTATTAGGGCTGGCGTTTATCTTCAAAGACCGCAAAACCCCCTTGTGCGATTACGGTTTAATTCAAAAGCACAAGAAGTCCCAGCTTACGATCACAGAAATTATTTTGGACAGTATTGGCATCTTAATGATGTCGTAAGAATGGAGAGAATTGCAGATAAGGAATTCGAAATTGTTAGAGAACATGAACAAAACGATAGACAAGAAATGCAGGTACAAAACGCTGTTCAGGCTTCTCAAGTAAAAAATACCTGTTTTGTTTCGGTTAGAAGTAATTGGACAGATGGTACCGAACTTTTTGGGTACTATAATTCAATTGAGGATAAATTTATTGTTGGAAAAGTCTTGCAATTTATTTTAACAGCAGAACAATATCCGGTGAAGCCTTTTTTCCTCATTTTGGATGAAATGAATTTATCTAAAGTCGAAAATTATTTTAGTGATTTTCTGAGCTGTTTGGAAA
>CAISOH010000122.1 GCA_903887005.1 uncultured Bacteroidota bacterium
ATATTCTTAAGCATATTAAGCCCTCTTTGTTTTTAAGTTTCAAAACAAACTTGTAGAGAGCTGCGCCAACAAGAAGCACGAGCGAAGCGAGAAAGAGTATTGAAAACAAAAAACCTGTAAGTATCTGTTACAGGTTTTCTACTCCTGAGACCAGATATCTCTCTCATCATTAATTTTAATAAGGACACGGAAAAACTGGTTTTTCTAGACGCCAAGTATAAAGTTGAGAGTAATTATGTAGACCTACTAGATGAAAATTCTAATTCTGATAGTAAATATAAAGCTGAGGATATTCATAAAATGCACAGTTATTTGGATGCGATACCAAATGCCTCCTCTAGTTTTGTACTTTATCCGGGCAATAAGTTTGTTTATTTTAGAAAAGACTTTAAGAGGTTTAGTGATAGCACCTGCGAGATCTCAAAAGGCGTGGGAGCTATACCTTTAGTTCCTGGACAAGCTAACAAAGACTTGGAAAATGTGTTACATACTATTGTAGATCCAGCTATTCCTGTTTAGAAAATGGAAATAGATAAGCTCTCTACTTTCCGATAAACAAATATTCTTTTACTCGATTGTTTTGGTTGCCAATTTTATGATTTTGGTTGCCAAAAGAATAGGTGTGGTCAATTTCATGAACAATTACATTGCTTTTGTATTTACTAAGCATCTCACATAGTTCTTCCTTGTTAGGAAAGCTATTCGATGAATACGATATTGCAATAATTGAATTTTTGTAGGTCTTAAATAAACTATCAAATGCTGTGTATGCAGTATCCCTTTTTGCAAATGGGGTTTTATAGCTTTCGAATTTTTTTACTATCGAATGTTCTTGAATTTCCAAACCCTTCCAATTTTTTACAAGCCCTTCAACGAAGTGGTACCTTCTCGTATAATCATTATCTGACTTGGGGGTAAAATAAGGTGGGTCTAAGTAAACCAGATCGGCTTTAACATTCATCACCTCCGTTCTTTTATTATATGCCTTGTTGCGAAAACCGTTGTCGAAAACCGCGTTATTGAAAATCTCAATGCTTTCAATAAAATGCTCTTTAATCGTCTTTTGCATATCCACCCTGCCATCATTGTATCTCTCACCTACAAACGTAAAGATTCCTCTCGACCTTTTTTTTACGCACGCCCGGACTAGAGAAGATAGCGCAATTGCTGCTTTATATTCATTTTCCAATTGGCTAATGTTTTTACTAACGACATCTAAGAATTTGTTTTCTTCTTCTGAATAAAAGATGTCTCGAAAAGTCGTCTGAATGAACTTATTATTTGAATTTGATTTCAGAAGTAATTTAATATCCTCAGATGTTAATCGTTCACTTGAGTTCTCAATTATTGCTTTAGACGTAACATAACTGAAAGTCAAGAAATCGTTTGTTATTACCTTCTTTCCTTGACACTTTAAGAAATAACCAATAACATTGCTGCCTCCGAAAGCATCTAGTACGCTTTCGAATTCAATGTCTCCAAGGTATTTCCACAGAGAAGCAATAATTTTATTTTTACTTCCCATGTACCTCGTACCCGGAAATTGTTGAAATTGTTCAGTTGACATATTCCGACTACTCATTTTACAATCCACCTAAAACAATAATGTCTTTGCCTAGTCTTGTGTTTGCATTACTGCTTATCATTCTTTTGGTTTCAACGATCTCTATTTGAAAATCTTTGTAAAGATCAACGATGAACGGAACGTCTGAATTTGTTAAGATAACATAGCACCCCATATTGACTAACTCCTTAAAAAGAGAAGCCAATTCTATTTGTTCATTTTCACCAAAATAGTCTATTGTATATCGCTTGAAATCGGAGAAACCACCAATAGGTTGATAAGGTGGATCAAGAAAAATAAAATCGCCTTTTTGCGCAAATCTTTTCAAGGTTTCTTTATAGTCCAAATTCAGAATCTCAGTATGTTCCATATACTTGGAAGCTCTGATTAAATTTTCTCTATTCAAGAACGTGCCAATTCTTTTGCCATAGGGAACATTAAATTCTCCTTTTTTATTTACACGAAACAAACCATTGAAACACGTTTTGTTGAGATATATTATCCTTGCAGCTCTTTCACATTCGGAAAGTTTAGAGGTACTTAGAGCCCGGATTTTATAATAGCTTTCTTCGTTGTTTTCATAATTTTCCAAAATATCGATTAACGAATAAACATTGTCTTTTACTTGCCCGTAAGTTATAATTAACTCTTCGTTTAGATCTGCGATAATAGAATTTGGATGATTAAGACTAAAAAAAAATGCTCCACCTCCAATAAATGGTTCAATGTACTTAACAAATGAATTTGGAATGTAGCATTGGAGTGATGTCAATAATTGTGTTTTACCTCCTGCCCATTTAAGAAATGGTTTCGCTAATTTCAATTCATCCAATTCATTCACCTCTGATAAATGCTTGACTACTTCCCTCATATATTAATAACATTATAATTCATCGCGAATAAGACTAAAGTACTATTTAATTTTCATTCAATGCAAAAGGTCACAATTAAGTGACCTTTTGCTTGGTAGCGAGAACAGGGATCGAACCTGTGACCTTCGGGTTATGAGCCCGACGAGCTACCGCTGCTCTATCTCGCGCTATGGGTACAAAAGTATGCCTAAAATTACAAGCGATCGTATTTATGTTTTCGTCACCAATTGGAGATTTTGGGTTAAGAACATTCTCAAGGAAGGGGGAATACTTAAATTCCGGTTCGTGAAAGACAAGGAAAGCTATAACGGTAAAATAGCTGTCAGTAAAACAGAGGTAGATAAATCTAGGAAGGTTCTATTTGAGTTTCAAAAGAAGAACCCCGATACCGTAACGATGTGGGAATAATCAACCATCATATCTCAATAAATAAGGACGCTCAAACAAGCGTCTTTTTCTATTGCGGGTTGCCAGCTAATCAATTTTTCGGAAGGTACTTTTCAAGCTTCAATTTCAAATTTAATCTACTTTCGATTTCGAGCAGCACCTTAAACTTATCTATCGTAGATAAGGTTACCATTATCCAATATTTGCCTAATTTATGTTGGTTATAAAACTCATGCTTTGTTTCCGAAACTATTGGTATTGAACGGACAATATTTAGCTCCTTTATTTTTTCCACACCAATTTTCTGAATCGTTTTTACAAATGTATCAGTCGGTTTAGAATCGTTGAATTTTGTACCGTCAGGAAAAACTACTGATATTTTTTCTCTCGGTTTACTTCTCCTATTTAACTTAAAGACATTATTTTCAACTTCTGAGAATTCCGTTTCATTAATTTTCAATTCAGGCTTTTTAACAATTTTTTCTTCATCCTCTTCAATTGCAGCAATTTCGAAAAGTTCAGATAATTTACTTTCTGTAAAGGTTCTAATCTTGCTTTGGTCAATCTTGAAATTTGGATTTAGGGACTTTATTTTTTCAATGAGCCTTTGTGTAACAATGTCTGTGATACTATCCGTTGAATTGACTAATGCATTCCAATTTTTTTCCAATTCTTTACTTGTCTGAATGAGTGTCTCCAATTCGTCAATGTTCTCGTAAGAGAAAGATGAAAGTTTTCGGGAGACCGTTTCAATGCTTTCCTTTTCTATATCTATTTGCCATACAATTCTATCTTGTGGATTTTTTTGAAACGTATTGAAAAGCAGCCAACGAACGCCATTTGTCAAGATGCCGAAATCAACACCCTGATTGTAACAATAGTTTGAAATTTGGTTTATTACCTTCTGGTCTGTAAGGTCTATTGATAGATTTTTTGCTTCAACTATTAGAATATTTTTAGAGCCCTTTAATAGTGTATAATCGGGAATCTTGCCTTCATCATTTGGTGCATTATGCCTAACAAACTTCGGATTAGATGTTTTCCACCCAAGCGATATTAAAATCGGTTCAATCAATTGTGCTCGAACTGCCTGTTCATTTGAAAGATAGTGAGTGCGAAACTCTGCTATTTGCTCCTTGACTTCTTTCAGGGTATCTTCTAATACATTCATAATTATGGTAGTATGATTTTAGCCTTTTCCGCAGCACCATTAGACTTTGTGTGAGTTAATTATATCCACAAAATGAATAAAATAGTCCCAGAACAATTCTTGCGCAAAATCTGTGTACTTAGTATCACCATTTTCGTAAACAATTAAAATTTCTTCTTCCTTATAAACATTTTTCACTTGTAGTAATGCAAGTCGGTGCATAGCTAAATCGGCAGCCAATTCATGCGTTAATACTGCGGCTGGTGCACAACATTCAATCATGTGATCTTCTATTTTTAATTCACCACGCTCTATCATTTTCTCAATTTTTTCATTAGAGGCTGTACTTATTTGCCCCCTTTCTTTGCTTTTCATATTTAATTATTAATTTTATTTATTGAACGTCATTTTCAACTTTCATAATTATTTTATGACTGAAAAATGAAAAGTTTGAAAAAAAATACAAAATACTTTTGCGCAACCGTTCTATCCACAATAGTTTTAGAGAAATTTGGTACGAAGCAAAAACCGAGTAAGTTTCTCCGGTACAATGGCTATGGGTAGTTCATATTAATATCCCGTTCCCTCTGTAAAATACATTTTAGGTCCGTTTGTACTCCTCTCTTGCCGCCTAAATTCATAGCAACATCGCGCCTGTTGAAAGTATGTTCTGCTCTCGCAGCTTTAAATCCTTGTTCCCAATAACATTTTCTTTCCTTAAACTCTTCGTCATCGACATTGACATCTGGCTCTGTTTCATAAGGACATTCGAGATAGTTTATGGTTTCGGAATTACAACTTTCAAAAGCCTCGATACCTTCGTCATAACAACGATAATAATGGTTTGGAATTGAGTTAGGATTGAATCCAAAATTGTAATCGTCTGAAGTGACATAATGGTAATATTTTCCGTCTTCATAATAAATTACATCCCATTCGCTATTACATAGATTGCATTCCCAGAATTCGTCTCGTGCACCGTCGTTATCTTCACCATCGTTATCTTCGCCGTCGTTATCGTCGTCGTCTAATCTCATTTTAATGTCGCCTTTTCCGCAACATGGACACTTGGTATTTTCAATTTCATAAAGTTCTTCCCCCGTTAGGTTCATTTCTTCAGAACGTTCTAATTTATTCATCTTATTTAGTTTATTTTTTTCTGAAAAGGCTTTTTACGCGCCTTCTGAGTATTATATTTTCATAAAATCGAAAGTTTTGTATTACTAAAATTTTATTCGTGGGGAAAGCGTTGCAAAGCCAAGCACCTGCCAAGAACACAAGCAGGAAAAGTAGCCGCAATGGAGTGGTTTTCGGAAGAAATGCTTGCAGCAATGAACGAAAATTGATTTCCTTAAAAAGATAAGAATAAAGCAATTCTTCAATACCTCGACGGGAAATATCCAATTCGCGCGGCTGCTAAATTAACTGATAGTTCAACAGCAAGGGTAACAAAGGTGAAGCGTATTGCAACGGAACTGAAACAAATACAAGGCTAACATTCTACCAGTGGAATATGGCTACCTTATTGATTGAATTTTATCTGCAACCGCTTTTATTATTTCAATGTCATTGTCTTTAATCGAACTCTTGTCTGATACATTTATTATGGCTCGGTAATTACGCTCTTCATCAGGTTCAAATGTCACTTCATAACCGTTTATTAGTACACAGAATTTATGTGTATATCCAACCGCTACCAGTCTAGCTTCAAAAGAATATTCCTTGCCTCTATAATCTACATCAATGCTGAAACTATCTTCCATAATCGGGGGTCACTACGAAGGTAACTATTAAAATTGCTTGATTTACTGTATTATAGCATTTCAAAACAAACCATACTGATATGAACAAGGCAGAATTAATCGAACAAATTGCCAAAGATGCGGGTATTACCAAAAAACAGGCAAACGAAGCACTTGAAGCATTTACAGGTGCAGTTGTTTCGACTTTAAAGAAAGGAGATACAGTTACCCTCGTGGGCTTCGGGACTTTCTCAGTTTCAAGCCGAGCTGCCCGTAATGGTCGCAACCCACAGACCGGCGCTACTATAAAAATAAAAGCAAGGAAAGTACCTAAATTTAAAGCCGGTAAAGATTTTTCCGTTAAAATTGCAGGTGGTAAGGCTAAAAAATAATTTAAGTTTTTCATGGTGATAGGGTTTATAGGGGCTGGTCTGTTCTCAGACTGGCTTTTTTATTAGTTACCGTTGAAATCTATTTACGATAGAACTCCAATAACTCTTTATCAATTTCAAAGTCATATTTGTCCTTTTCATCCCAAAGACCATATTTACCTTCAAACTTTGCTCTTTGTAAAAGCATCTCACGATAAGGGTTAGGTAAACCACCTCTGAGCCAGATACAAATGTCCATTCTAGTTTCAATCACTTCATATTGAACATTGTAAACCCAAAAGAAGTCAATACCAATTTTAGCTCGTAAAAATGGGATCCTAACCTCTTCATACATCCTGGGTACAACCGGGAGCCACATTGTAAGTCCAGCAATATTGTCACCGTATTTGATGTAGTACTTCTGTCTTATACCAAAGTCTGTATTAAAAATATCAGGTGATTCCTCGTGAAAAAAAAGTATATCATTGTACGCTTCATGTATCCATTTTGTAATCTTTGGAGCATCCGCTTGTCCATATTCTTTTGATAGTTGCTTCATTGTCATTTTAGATTCTCTATCAACAAAAAAGCGATTATCGTTTAACCATTTCATAAATGGGCAATATGATTTCGTTGAATGTCGTACCAATACATCTATCCAATGGGGCATTGATTCAAGGCTGTTAAGAAGTTCATGGATATCGGTTTCATGATGTATTTCTCTTTTTTGCTTAGTTCTTGGCATAAAGCAGAGTTTTTGATTGCATTAATGTAACAATAATTGCAACATACTTAGTTTCTAAGGTTCAGTAAAAACTAGAAAATTTTCCTAAGCTTTATTTTCACGGTTCGATAATTAGACATTAGAGTCTCTACGGCACAGAATAAAAGGGGAGACCGATAGATGGTGGCTTGTTTACTTAGCTTTCAATCAAAAGGCAAATCCAAACTCTTTGAAGATGGTAAAGTAACCTTATTTGGTTACTGATTTAATCTCTCCAGACAACTGTTGGGCATTTTTTCTTGATCAACTGCGGAAGACAAAAATGGGAAATGAGGACTCAAACGAAAAGTCCTATATGTCCGACTAAAGATCCAGGACCATCTGTTCTGACCGATCGAAGATCAGTTCCTCAAGCCCTGGTAAAATACCGTTCACATAGGTTTATTCCTCTCTGTTTTTCATTGGACCTTATATGAAAATTCCTATGTGTCCGACTAAAGATCAGGTCCATCCGCGGGGACCGATGGAAGATCAGGTACATCCACTGAAGCTAGCCCTCACATAGGAAGTTTCCTCTGTGTTTTCCTTTCTCAGCTCTGTGACTGGTAACCCAAATAGTCCTATATGTCCCATCATCGAACATCTTTCATCAGATGTCCCAGCCGACATTACCTGCTTATTTAATTGCGATAGTTTCAAATTGACGATGGCTGATCCAAATGCCTCCGTCGTGTAAATATACTTCAGTGGCAGCTTTATCCAGAAAAAGTTTATAGCTCATTAGTTCCTGACCCGGCAAGTAATAGCCCGGATAATAATAATCATAGCCGTTTTCCAAGCAATACTGATATTTCAGCAGCATAAGAAATTTGCCTAAGCTATACCTTTTGTATGCAGGGTCATAGAAGTTGATTATGTCTTCCATGGCGCTTGTACCAACGTCAAATATACCGGCAGCTATAAGACGTCCGTTGTCTCTTACTGTCATAATAACGCTATCAAAAGTAGTACAACTGGCATCACTCAAAATGGAATCAAGTTCAGCCGGGAGTTTGAATTTTACTCCCATTCTGTATTTTTCAAAGAGCCGCTCAATTTCAATGGTTAATTCTAATGGGCGGCAGCATACTTCAAATTGGCTATTTGCTAAAATGAGTTTTGTATTTTTTCTGCTTAGATTTACTTTCTTAACGTTATACCGCAACCAATAAACCGGGTATTGCATTTTGCCAATTGTAGTGCTGTCTATTGTGTATATCATGCAGCCCATTCTAAACCAGCCGCGCGACAAATAATTATCTAACACTTCTCTCTTAACGGTGTGCGGGAAATCAAAGTCGTCCATTGTTAAGTTTCTTTCTTCTTTGGTTTTGCAAGTATTCTATGCACTCATTCAAGTTCATCTGGCGGATGGCGATTTTTGCTTTATTCTCACCAATATGCTTTCAAGTGAATAGTTCCGCTTATACAATTCACGAATAACGACACCAATAAATTCCAGGCTGTATTTTGAAGCATTGCCACAGATGAGAATTAAATCTTCGTCAGTTCTGCAATTGCACGAGTAGTTTGCTTTCATACTTTCATTGGCTCCTGCTTTGGGTTGACCGTGATTTGTTGTCTCGCCTTGCTTTCCCCTTTTATTATTTGTAGTTGAGCTTTCTTTAAAGCGACTATAATCCCGGTTATAATTTACCCTCAAAACTTTGTCTGATAGAATCCTATTAGCCTCATTAATTTCCTGCATTTTTTTAGTGGTATCAATCCCTCTATTCCGGTCAGGATGGCATTTCAAAGCTTGGTTCTTGAAAGCAGTTTTAATCTCGTTAGTTGTAGCATTTAAGCTAATACCTAGAATAGCGTAGTAATCAATAAATGGTTTCATAATTTAAAGTCATCCATTGTTAAGTTTTTTCCTTCTTTGGTTTTGCAAGTATTCTATGCACTCATTCAAACCCATCGTCTTTCGCATAAATAATACTCTGTGACAATCACTTGTAGCAACGGCTTTACCGATATAATTTAGCTGACTATCTTTTCGTTTCTGAATTATTGCTTTGTTCGACATGACCGAATATTAAAAGGGCTTCCCGCGATTAACAGGAAGCCCTTGTTTTTGTGAATGATTATTTTTTTACGTCCCAGAACAATTCCCTTGTGTCAGGGTTCTGCTTGCTCCATTGTTCCAGGGCTTTAAGACCCTTTGCTTTTTCCGCTTCTGAAACAGTGATATGACCTTCATACGATTCGGGGGATTTTTGAAACTTCGCACTAGGGACGCCATGGGAGCGCATGAATTCGGCAAGAAAATTTCTGTAGTAATGGTAGGTGCTTGCAGCTAACTTGATTTTCTTACCATTAACAGATACGCTTTTAACGTTGCTAACAGCTTTCTTTTGAGCTACCTTTTCTGGTTTAGATTTGGCTGCCGCTGCTTCTACCTTTTTGGATTTGGCTGTTCCAGTTTCCAGTTTTTTAGGTTTGGACTTGGCTGCTACCGCCTCTACTTTTTTAGGTTTAGACTTGGCTGCTGCCGCTTCTGCTTTTTTAGGTTTGGATTTGACTGCTGCTGCTGGCTTTTCAGTTTCAGTGCCTTCTGGGAGGCTGCTGCTTTCCGATTCTGCGGTTGGTGCATGATTGCCATTATCTGTTGCTTCTTCTTGCGGCAGCAATTCATAATGGGTCGGAGCTTTGGCGATACTTTTGCCAGTTCCATTTTTTGATTCTTTGCTTGCGGCGACCTTTGCGCCATTGGCTTTTGTTGTACTTGTGCTTGACATAGTTAATCGTTTTTGTTTAGGCTAAATTCCCCCTTTAGTACGGATAAACCCCAACGATCTTAGCTATAGCCAATTCATTCTGACCTATAGTGTTGCCTCAAACTGTGCAAGAAAAAATCCTATATAACCAATTGCTTTAAACTAGACTCAAATTACTTCTTTACCCATTTCATCAAAACAGGTTTTGGGATATGCTTTGCTCTAAATTCATCATAAGTAATCGTTGGTTGGGTTATTAATACTTCGTCTGTTTCTTCGTCTATATTAACCAGATACTCCAAACTAATGTTTTCAGATAGTATAGTCGG
>CAISOH010000123.1 GCA_903887005.1 uncultured Bacteroidota bacterium
ATAACTAATCATTAACAACGAATATCGATTTATTTATTATTAATACACTTTAATTAGATAGTAATTTTTTTTCTCCATTATAAAAATTATCTTTATTCTCTCTTTTAACCCACAAATTCCTTTCATATGTATGTATAGCCTGTTTATTATTCCGCGGATACACTTAAATACATAGATTTTATTCCCATTTCCTTTAAAATAATTTCAATCTGTTTTAGTAACAGCGAACCTATCCCCTTTTCCCTGGTGTCATGTCACACATATATTGACGGATAAAGTCGCAATAGTTTTATCTAGCATCGTCACAGGTAAATTGACAGTTGATTTTGGCTTCCTTGTTGTTTCTGTGGTTTTGCCAAGCTTCAGCCTCATTTTTCATTGTTTCGATATCACCGATTCTTCGATTTAAGCATTGCCCCATTAAAACATTTAGTTCTATTTCTGCCATATTTAACCAGCTACCATGTTTGGGGGTATAGACAAAGTCAAATCTATCCCATATTCGTTTTGCTTCTTTGGGCTCGAACACTTCATACAGAGCACCCGGCTTATGCGTTGCCAGATTGTCCATTACCAAAAGGATTTTAGGCACGTCTTTATACCATTCGTCTGATATACGCTTGATGTGCTTTGCCCAATCTACCTTCGTCTTTTGTTCTGTGACTTCAACATATCGTTTGCCAGTCAGCTGCTCCGATGTCAAAAAAATATTTGCTACTCCGCACCGCTCATATTCAAAATCTTCTTTGGCAGCATGTCCCGGCATCATTTCAATAGCAGTCCGGATTTCTTTAATTATCTGTTTAGGCGATTCGTCCATACACACTACCGGACAATCCTTATTATATGGCCTTTTGTACACATCAAGTACTCGCTCCATGTTGGCGACAAAATCGCCGTATTTCAATGGAGGAATCACCCAGCCTTTCACTTTCCAAGGCTGCAATTAGTTTTTTTTAAAACCCGCCTAACCGTTTCATAAGAAATATCATCAACATACTCCAGTTCGACCATCTTATCTGCAAGTAATCGCAATGACCATTTTGAAAAACCGTCCGGTGCCTTACTGCAAGCTAAAGCAACTAAATGAGCCTCCACATCTCCGTCTGCTTTCTTTTCATAAATCCTGGTAGTAGGACTATTCTCCATCGCTGAATCAAAACCTTCTTCAACAAATTTCTTTTTAACCCTGTCAATTGTTCGCATTCCAATCTTGAGAACTTTGGCAACATCTTCGTTGTTGACCTTTTCGGCATGTTCTCCCTCATCGCAATTCAATAATATCAGCGCGTGAATAACTTTCTTAGATGTATGAGTTCCGCCTTTTGTTATTGACTGCAACTCATCTCTTTCCTTTTGCGTTAATGTAACCTTGTACTTTACCCATAGTTTTTTGGCAAAGATACAATATTTATACGTCATAGCATAAGTGACATGACACTAGAATGTTTTATTCACACCAATTACAATTAAACCAAATTTAGGATAGGAAAAGTTTCAAAATAACTTCCACTGCAAATATAAATATATAGTATTTTTATGTTTTGCAATAGAATATGGGGTATAGGAGAATTCATTTATCATC
>CAISOH010000124.1 GCA_903887005.1 uncultured Bacteroidota bacterium
ATAAATAGCTTTTGTTTTTTACTATTCAATCTATTAAGAATTTGGTTTCGACAAATTGAATTCAAATAGGTCTGAATACTTGTGTTGCTTCTCAATTCGAAAGCATTGTTTCTTACCTTCTCAATAAAAACAATTATTGCGTCTTGGTATATATCCTCAACTTCTTCACGGTCTTTATAGTTTTTATACATGAAATTCAAACAGTATTCTCTATGCTTCAAATAACAGTGAGAGGACATGCGATCATCAAAATTCTTTATCCCATTGACGAGTTCTTCATCACTGGGAAATTTTTTTGATAATAACGGAATAACACTCATTAATATATTTTTTGCGAAAAGGTAAACACAATTGTAAAGATATTCATTGAACTCCTGAATGTGAAGTGGAATAAATCAAAACTGACAGAAACGACCACTCTACTTCAATAATCCTAACCTGGACGAGCCAGAACCAAAAAGGAAAACCCCTAACTTTATAATAAAAAGTTGGAACTACTTACCAAACGTTACGAAGATAAAATTTCCGGTCAGTTTAGTTGCTACGACCGGATTGTTTTAAAAGGGACATTGCCAACCGTTTGTTATGCCCAGGGTATGACGGGTTATCTGTTCAAGAACAATATCCAGATATTTGATTACACAAAATTTGCAGATCCGCTTCGTGAAAAAATACGTACTAATGCAGAACAACTGGCAGCGTCCAACAATATTTCAATTGAGTTTGTAAGAAACAGCAATGCAAGAAAAGAAGATATAGTAAGGAAACATTTTGATGGCAGCAAGACAGGGCTTGTTCATATTTTATCGGCTATGGAAGCCTGCCCGAGTTATATGCCATGGCATGATAAGGTGTCGCATAAATCATTTCTGAAAAGCACACAAGGCAAATGCCTCCATTATTATTTTTATTTCAACGATCCCGACATTGGTTTTGGTTATGTACGGGTACCCACCTGGAGTCCCTTTCAACTACAGGTGTATTTCAATGGACATAACTTGTTGGCCAACGAACTCACCAAACAGGGCATTGCATTTACGATGCTGGACAATGCTTTCGATTATATTGCTGATTTTAAAAAGGCGCAGGAAATCTCCGATAGCCTTGATGTAAAAAAACTCCTGAAAAAGCTGGAATGGTTTTCCGGTTTATACTGTCCTGTTTACAAGGAATTCGGACAAACGTACCATTGGAGTATCATGCAGATGGAATATGCAACCGATATTGTATTTAAAAAGCAGGAAGACCTTAAGCCTCTGTATGAAGATCTGATTGCTACTGCTATCCATACCGTAAAGCCAGCCAATATCGCCACCTTCCTATCTCAAAAAATACATACAAATTATGAGGGGGAAATGGGTAATAATTACAATATCCGGCTGGAGGGAAGCCGGATAAAACACACCATGGGCCAGGTTTCTATAAAAATGTATGACAAATTCAATAAAATATTACGCATAGAGACAACAGTAAATGATGTCTCATTTTTCAAACACTACAGGACTGTAGAACATCGCGATGGAACTACATCGCAACAACAAGCCTCGGTTAAAAAGAACATTTTCAGTTTAACTGCACTAACTGAAATAATGCTCGCATCCAACACAAGGTATATAGCCTTTATCTCAGCCATTGAAGACCATTCGGTTGGTAAAAAAAAACTTCATAAAGTAACCACATCAAAAATGGAGAACAACAGAAACTACAAAGGGTTCAACTTTTTTGACAAAGCAGATCAGGATATATTGGTATACCTGACCAGTGGCGAATTTAATATTAGTGGGTTCAGATGCAAAGATTTAAAAAAGCGGTTCAAAAAATATTCGGCATTTAAAATTTCAAGGATGCTGAAACGATTACGGGTAATCGGCTTGATAAAACGAATAGGCAAAACTTACAAATATTACATAACAACCTTGGGAAACGAAGC
>CAISOH010000125.1 GCA_903887005.1 uncultured Bacteroidota bacterium
CAAAAATCAATTTGAAATGAAAATTTTAGAAATGTAAAGGACCCAAACATAAAATAAAATCACTCATATAATTTGTTTAGGAAAAATATGTAGTTTTTAGAGATGCCCTATAGGTATTGGGAGTAATTCAACAATCGGCACTGGAAATATAGATTCATTATGTGCAATATCTGGCAATAGAGATATTTATGCAAAATATAGTAGCTCAGGTATGTTAGAATGGAGTAAATGCTTAAGTCCCGGCGGTTATATTTTCCCATTGAATAATGGAGATTATATATATGGAACTCAAACGAATCCTTCAACTGGTTGGGCTTTTGTAATAGGTAGAGAAAACTCATCAGGTAGTATAATATGGCAAAAAACCTATGGCAATAACGCGTCTGCTATCTTTAAAAATATGATGGCTTGTTCTGATGGCGGCTTTATAATGACTGGAATAACAAATTATATAGATACTGATTTTACGACACATTATGGTAGCTGGATGAACGAGGATATAGCCATAATTAAACTGGATAGCAATGGCAATAAAGTATGGAGTAAAGTGATAGGAGGCAGTGGTGGTGAAGATGTTTTTTCAATTGTGGCTGCACAATACGGCGGATGTTATATTATTGGCACTACATCTTCAAATGATTATGATTGTACAGGTTTCCACGGTGGCATTGAGGATTTATATCTCGCAAGACTTGACTGCAATGGGAATCTTCTGTGGCATAGAGACCTTGGGGGTAGTGGTGATGAGGGATATAATGGACACTGTGGTGGGGGAACATCCGATGGCAAGGGAGGAGTATTGGTAGTCTGTGGTAGTTCGTCTGGTGACGGAGATGTGCATCATAGTATCGGAGGCTATGATTATTGGGTTGTAAATGTAGATAGCAACAATAATGTGGTTTGGGAAAATAGCTATGGTGGGCCTCATGGCCATGAATCTGCTACATCAATTTGCAAGGCAACAGATGGAAGCATTTGGATAAATGGCATTTCAGGTACTCCAAGTGGTGAAGTGGATACAAATTATGGATTAAGTGGTGCATGGATAGTACATATTGACAGCGCAGGTAATTATTTGGGCAGTAAAGTACTTGGAGGTAAAGGAACTAACTGGGGACAAATGATATGTCAGTTGGCTGGTGGGCTCGTAATGGCTGGTGGGTATTATACAAGAAATGGCGGTTTGTTTAACACTCTTGATTCATTTGGCAATTCGGATGTTTTTCTTGCAATATTAGCACCTTGGAATCAGACAATTGTTAAACAAGTTTCTTCAACAAATAGCATCGCGAAAATCTTCCCCAATCCCGCAACTAACGAAGTGAATATAAAAATGGAACAAGCAGGTAAATACCACCTCACAATATCAGATGTAATTGGCAAAATAATTTATCAGGCTAATGTAAACGACAAGGTACAAATACCGGTAAAAGACTGGGTAAAAGGCATGTTTTATGTGCAGGTGAGTGGTGAAGATGGGTATAGGAGTGTGCAGAAACTGATGGTGGAGTGACCTCTCCCGGCCTCCCCGAAGGGGAGGTGAGGTCGAATGAGAGATGTGTCCTGCTTTTGAATCACAATTTACTTAGCTGAAAAATGATGAGCATTGATTACCAAGCTCAGAATCTCCCATGCAGCAAAAAGCCCCTTTAGGGGTTGGGGTTGTTTGGCGCATTCCAGTTCCCCGGATCCACCCGCCATTGTTCCAATGTCGCTTTTTCTTCGGGTGCAATTAATTTTTGCTCTTCACACACTTCCATAAGGGCTTTGTAATTGCTTATCGTGTAGAGCGGCAAGCCTGCTTTTGCAAAGGCTTCGTCGGCAACGGGGAAGCCATAGGTAAACAGTGCGCACATGCCCAGCACTTCCGCGCCCTGTTCACGGAGCACATCTACTACCTGCAGGCTGCTTTTGCCGGTGCTTACGAGGTCTTCAACCACTACCACTTTTTGCCCTTTTTCCAATACGCCTTCTATCTGGTTTCCCATGCCATGCTCCTTTGGTTTGGAGCGTACATAGATGAAGGGCAGTTTCAGCAGGTCGGCAGCCATTACGCCATGAGCTATACCGGCGGTCGCTACTCCGGCTATCACTTCCGCATCGGGGAACTTATCCAATATCATGTTCGCCAGTTCGCTTTTTACGAAATCACGTACATAGGGAAATGATAATACTTTGCGGTTATCGCAATAAACCGGTGAACGCCATCCCGACGCCCAGGTATAGGGGTTTTGTAAGTTGATCTGTAAAGCCTTAATTTGCAATAATTTCCCGGCAAAATGTTTTGGTGTGCTGCTCATTTTAAAGTCAAAATTCAAAAGTCAAAATTCAAAAAGTAGATTGTAGAAAGTCAAAAGTAGAAAGTCACAAGCAGAAAGTAGTGCATAGCCGGATATTTATGTGTAAATTAAAGTTAAAAGGGAAATTATAACAACAGCATGGATTTCATACAAAAGATATATTTCAACGATAAGTTACTCATTCTTACTACTGATAAAGAGGCATATATAAACGATAATCCGGCTGCCGGGGCGTTTAGTTCTTTTTCGGGTGCAACTTCGCGCAGTTTTACGCAGGCAATACAGCAGTTGGAAATGCCGGGTATAAAGGGAGCAATAATAGAAGATGCATCGGAAGATGCTTTGTCAGCACAATTATTTGCTATATACCGCCCGCTGGATGCAGCAGGAGGCGTTGCTTATAATGAGCAGGGCGACATATTGATGATATTCCGCCGGGGCAAATGGGACCTTCCTAAGGGCAAGCTGGACGAAGGAGAAAGCATTGAAGAATGCGCCCTGCGCGAGGTATGTGAAGAGACAGGGCTGGAACATCTTACCCTTGAAGGGAAAATTTGTGATACCTATCATATTTATACGCTCAACAATGAACGTTTCCTGAAGTGTACCGCATGGTATAAAATGAAGGGGACCTCAACTGATACACTTACACCCCAGAAAGAAGAGAATATTCTCGATGCGCGCTGGATAAAAGAAAAGGACCTTGGGCTGTTTGCCGGTAAATCGTATGAGGCTATCAGGGAAGTATTAAGGATGGAGGGGAAACCCCTGACCCCTAAAGGGGGATCTGCTATATAACTGTTGTTTTAATTTCAGAGGCTGGATAAATATTGAGCTGGTTTTATTTAATAAGATCCATTAAGAATATAGGAGTAAATCTTAAGTGGGTAGGCACTATTTAGCTGTTTTATTGAACAGTTCTGTTTATACTTTAAACGGGATAAATTAGTGCATTCATTATTTAGGCTTTGCGCCCTTTTGTTTTTATATAATATGATTATTTTCAAATAATTACCCTTTGCGTACTTTGCGGGCTTTGCGTGATATTTCTGCACTATCTTGCCCCGCTGCAAGTTTAATAAATATTATCAGAAAGAAAGACACTTTAAACCTTAACTTTTTTGCTTCATTCTCTTAACAGCCCTTCAACATTATTGAGGGTAATTTTACAGCAAAATTTAAGTGATGTCGAAAATTCCTTCAGCGCGCCCGGTTCAAAGTGTCCGTCATGGATGGCATTTGTTCAGGAACCGCAGAACGTTGTGGCAGATGATCCGTGAGGCGCTGAACGGTCGTTATCGTATGTCGTGGTTAACAACATTGGTTGTCTTATTTTCAATTGCGTATGTTATTTTTCCTTTCGACCTGATACCTGATTACATTCCCGTTCTTGGCTGGATAGATGATGGGGCAGTGCTTTACTTAATGCTGATGCGGCTGGTAAAGGAAACACAGCGTTTCAGCAGGTTTAAAGCAATGGAAAGAAGAGGTTGACCTCCGTACTCCTGGTAAAAAAACCGGGAGAGCGGTTTTTTTAGGGTTTATAATAAATATTTTCCTATTTTTATAACTTTCCTCCTCAATAAATTAAACAAAAAGCAATTTCTAATGGGCAAGCTAATCATAACCCTGCTATTGTCTTTGATAAGTATAGGGGTATGCGCGCAGGCCAAATGGGAATTAAAAAAGGATGAGGACGGTATAAAAGTTTTTACTTCAGTCTGCGATAATTCCTGTTTTAAGGCAATTAAAGTGGAATGTACTTTAACTGCCACACAGTCGCAATTAGTTGCATTCCTTCTCGATGTTGAAAAACAACCGGAATGGATATATAATAACAAATCTACGAGGTTCATTAAGAAGTATAAGGATAATGATCAGGTATTCTACTCTGAGGTAAACGTGCCATGGCCATGCAGCAACCGCGACTATATTTCACATTTTCTGATTAACCAGGTTTCCCCAACACAAATGTCTATTGATTCTCATGCCGAACCGGATTTTCTGCCGCAGAAAAAGGGTTTGGTAAGAGTTAAATCGTCTGTAGCCCATTGGGAAGTAACTACTTTAAGCAACAGTCTGTTGAAAGTAATATATACAGTTCAGTTCGACCCTGGCGGGTCTGTACCTGCATGGCTTACTAATATGTTTGTGACCAAGGGTCCATTTCACACATTTGAGAAATTAAGAGCGGGAGTGAAAAATACCGCATATCAGGGCGCGCACTTTGATTTTATAAAGGAGTAACTTTTAAAAGTCAAAAGTTAAAAGTTAAAAGCCAAAAGTTAAAAGTTCTATTCTTATTTGTTTTTAGGATAGTGATCTTGCAAATGTTCAGAATTTCACTTCCTTTGGCATGAACATGCCTGCATTTCCGCCATTGCGTATCACATCGCGCACCAGTGTAGAGGAAATAGTAGAATAGACGGGAGCGCAGGTAAGGAAAATAGTTTCTATGTCAGGTACCAGCATTCGGTTCATATCTGCAATTGCTTTTTCATACTCAAAGTCGCTGATATAGCGTATGCCGCGCAAAATATAGTGTGCATCTATTTTCCTGCAATAATCAACAGTGAGGCCCTCATAGCCGGTAACTTCTATCCGGGGGTCGTTTTTGAAGATATCTCTTATCCACCCTGCCCGTTGTTCTACAGTAAACATGGGTTGCTTGGAAGCATTGATACCAATACCAATCACCAATTTGTCGAACAGGGATACTGCGCGTTCTATAACATCCACATGCCCCAGTGTTACGGGGTCGAAGGTGCCGGGAAATAAACAGATGCGTTGCATGTCAGTCATTATTTTGTTTGAAAAAAGTAAATACAGTAGTGCCGTAATTTTTCATCCGTTGAAAATGCGGGTGCTGCTGATAGTCATTCCGGGGCGTATGTTCCAGCACAAAAATACCACAACTCAGCAGCATGTTTTTTTCGAAAACGAGCAATGGCAGTTCATCAATATTCTGCAAAGCGTATGGCGGGCCTGCAAATATAAAATCGTATTGGCCGGTACTTTGCTTCATAAATTTAAATACGTCCATCCTGATGATGTGCAGTATATCCTCAATGCCCAGTTCTTTAGCTGTTTTTTTTATAAAGTCAATACTCGTAAGGTCCCTTTCCACAAGCGTGAGATCAGCTGCGCCGCGGGAAGCGAGCTCATAACTGATGCTGCCTGTGCCGCCGAAAAGGTCAAGCGTTTTAATACCTTCCATGTCCATGGTATTTTGGAGCATGTTGAACAAGCCTTCCTTTGCAACCTCGGTAGTGGGCCGGGCTGGTATTTTAGCTGGTGGTGCGAACCTTCTGCCTCCGAAAATACCGCCTACTATACGCATTCAAGTAATTGATGTGCCAATGACATAGATGCATCCCAGCGGGCGCCCAATGTGCGGCCATTACCGGATTTTAATCCCGGGAAATATTGTGATAATTCATTTAAAATATTGTGTTCCGCCGCACTTATGGCATTGCACATCATATTGATCTTGGAAGGAGAAATGTTGTTTTCCATGCAGAGGTGCTTGATCATATAAGCGATGTCTTCGGCGCAGGTATAATCGAAAACCCTGTGCCATAATAACTGGCTGTAATTATGCAGCGTAGCGCACACCTGCTCATTGGTAATGCAGCATTGCAGAAGCAGGCTTTGCTGCCGGGTATTCCTGAACTGATATATAGCTAAAGGGAGTACCGGTATTTTTTTGAAATTTATTCTTAAGAGTTCTGTAATTTTAATTGGTACGGCATGAAGATAGCGGGCCTTATCATCTTCCAGGGGGCAGGATTCAATAGTTTCTTTAGCTTCTACAAAATGAATGCGTTTCAACCAGTTCTTAGCTTCTTTTTCTTCGTAAAGGGAATCAGGAACAATAAGGTTTTTATCGCTGCAGATAAAAATCCCTTTTACTTTTTCACGGACCCCGAATAATGGCTCCTGTGTTAACAGATGCTCGAAGAAATCAAGATCCCACACAGGCTTGTTATTATTGTAACCGGTATAATGGATAGTAAGGAGTTCTTTAGTAATACTGAACCCCACCGCCATAAGCCCCCGTTGTACCAGGATACAAATCACAAGCGCTACACGGGATGATAATGCATCATCTTCCTGTACATTATATACCTGTTCGAATGTATTATTATTGCTGTTAGCTGCCATAGAAATCCATACAATTATAGAATAAATTTGCGGTAATGTGGAAACAGGTACTGCAAACATCCCTGAGCAATTGAACTTTTATCTCAAAGACGGGGTAAATATAATAAATCTATTGACTGGTTTGAAAAATTTGAGTGATTGTATTATTTTCATGTTATAGTCTTGTTATGTATTTGTGAGCATTAAGTTATTTTCTTTCTTGAAAATGATACTTAC
>CAISOH010000126.1 GCA_903887005.1 uncultured Bacteroidota bacterium
AGATTGGCGCGACAATCAATACGGCAGATTATTCTAAAAGAGGCTGTGAAGTCTGGAAGAGCCGTATGATGCGAGAGTATCAAGTACGGTTCCGTGAGAGGCTTGGGGTGAAATTCCGCTTGCCTACTCGACTATGACATGTTGTGTATTCATTCCGTTAGGCGAGCTATGCTTTTGCCCTGGCAGGCACGTTCCTCGCAGTGACCAGCTTGATGACAAAAGAACTGAATGTACAAGAGTGCGACGCACCTGACGATGATAGTACCACAAATGCTAAGTACCAAATCAGCACATCAGCTAATTATATAGAAGTGCATTACTCCCTGTCAAACAAATCATCGAAAATGGGATTCACATGTGAGATATGGACCTTGTTTTTCCTTTCTACTAAATTGTTATTAAATTCTTTTGCAAATGGAAAATACTCCATATCATAATGCCTGGAAATATAATAATATTTCCGGTTACGAAAGACTTTGAAAGAAAAGTTTTCATAATCGAATTTGTACAGGTATGCAACCTGGTAAAAATTGCCATTATTAATAATGAGCCCTTTGCCCCTCGGTGTTCCGGAATTGGTCTGGTACTTCTCCGGGTCTGTAACGATCTTATGAGCTTTAGACTGCTCTATCGCGTAGCCATAATAAACGATAAAATATTTTTTACTGGTTTCGTTAATTATTAGATTTTTTGCCGGTGTGCCATCTGCATTCATTAGTATGCCATCAAATTTCTTTTGTTTTACCAAATCCAGATTAGTGTCCATATAATAATAAACCGGGCAGAAAGAGAAATGGTTTTGGAAATCGCTGATCATAGCATTTGCAACACCTAAGGCATCTTTTTTTACGATAGCTACTTCTTTATATCTCCCGTCTTTTGTCAATGCCTGAATCCTGTTATGTTCTGACCTTAACTGCACCAGGACGGCCTCAGGTAATGTTTGAGCGTATAAATCAGAAGCAAAGTTCATCATTGCAACAATAGTGATAAGTATTATAATGTTCTTTTTATTCATGATAATTGATTACCACACAAATATAAGACGGTTGTTTTGTTATTTATTAATGCGAATGGAAAGACTATTTCATTAACCGCCACAGCTTTGAAGAGGGGAGTATGTATTTGCGGTTATAACCATTACTTTTGGATTTTAACATGAAACAAGACTTATTCCGAAAAAAATCGCTGGAGCACATAAATAAAGAAGTTGCCGAAGGCCTTATAGAAGGGCATGGCAGCAATATGCACAAAGTACTTACCGTTCGCGACCTTACTTTTATGGGCATCGCGGCAATAGTGGGAGCTGGTATTTTCTCTACCATAGGCAAGGCAAGTTTTGATGGTGGCCCCGGTATCATCCTGCTGTTTCTTTTTATATCGGTAGCCTGTGGTTTCTCTGCTATCTGTTATGCCGAATTTGCAAGTATGGTACCTGTATCGGGCAGCGCTTATACGTATTCTTATGTGGCTTTTGGTGAGATCATAGCATGGATAATAGGTTGGGATCTGCTGATGGAATACGCCATTGGGAATATTGCGGTGGCCATATCATGGAGCGATTATTTTACTGCCCTGGTGAATAGTATCAAGATCGGTAGTTTCCACATGCATGTACCGGAGTATCTCGCTACAGATTACTGGACGGCTAAAGACAGCCTGACAGATGCTGCTAAAGTGGCTTGGGCAAATGCCCCGGTATTCGGCAGTGTCAGGTTTATCTGCAACCTTCCTGCTTTCTTTATTACGGTTGTTATCACCTGGATCATTTATATAGGCATTAAAGAGTCAAGGCGCAGCACCAATATTATGGTAATATTGAAGATCGCAATCATAATCCTGGTGATGATAGCTGGTTGCTTTTATGTTAATACTTCTAACTGGACGCCGTTCCTGCCCAATGGCATAGGGGGAGTGCTAACCGGCACTTCTGCGGTTTTCTTTTCTTATATAGGTTTCGACGCTATCAGCACAACGGCGGAAGAATGTAAAAACCCGCAGCGCGACCTGCCAAAGGCCATGTTCAATTCGCTTATTATTTGTACGGTTGTTTATATACTTGTAGCGCTAGTGCTTACCGGCATGACGAGCTATAAAAACCTGAATGTGGGTGATCCATTGGCTTATGTATTCACTACAATGAACAGCAAATGGGCCAACTGGATAGCCGGAATTATTTCTATAAGCGCGGTAATAGCGACAGCAAGCGTATTGCTGGTATTCCAGCTTGGCCAGCCGCGTATATGGATGAGCATGAGCCGGGACGGATTGTTGCCGCCAATCTTCGCAAAGATCCATCCGAAATATAAAACACCATCATTCTCCACCATTCTAACAGGGCTGGTAGTGGGCATACCTGCATTGTTCCTAAACCTTAGTGTAGTCGTTGATCTAACGAGCGTAGGTACATTATTTGCATTTGTATTGGTGTGCGGCGGTATCCTGAAACTGCAAAACGATAAGAACCGATTGCAAAGCAAGTTTAAAACGCCCTACCTCAATGGCAAATGGATAGTGCCGGCAATGCTTATTACAGCGATTATTTTGTTTGAAAAATTTTACCCCGGTGGCTTTAAAGGATATTTAAATTTTGCTGACGCCAAAGGCAATGTGACCTGGGATGTAATCCGTACCAAGGTGCCGTTCTTCTTATTTGGTATCGTGTTTATTGTAACTGCTGTCTTCTCGTTTATTAAAAACTACTCGCTCATACCGGTGCTTGGGTTCCTGTGCTGTTCTTATTTGCTGTCTGAATCAGGCACTACTAACTGGGAGCGGTTCCTTGTATGGCTGGTAGTGGGATTGGGGGTGTATTTCCTGTATGGGTCGAGGAATAGTAAGTTAGGTAATGGCTCAATTGCGTAATGGCTTAATGGCTCAATTTGATAATTCGACAATTTGCCAATGCGATAATGTGGGGAATGTGAAATAATCGCTCAGTTGGTTGATTAGCTGATTTGATAAATAATTGGTTCAAAAAAATGAGCCTGCCAATGGTTGACAGGCTCATTATAAAGAACCATTTAGTCATTGTAAATTGTTTACAGAACTCCTGCATCATAGGCTTGTTCGCCATGAATAGATGCATCGAGGCCGGCTACTTCGTCGGCTTCTCCTACTTTCACTTTGGTGACAAGATTAATGGCTGCCAGCATACCATAAGTAAATACAAAAGCATAAACGCACGCGCCCACTACAGCTACTACCTGGTGGATAAAGAATGTTGTGCCGCCATACATCAATCCGTCAGCGCCGGTGGCATTAACAGCCTTGGTTGCAAATACACCGAGCAAAATAGTACCGAGGCAGCCGCCAATACCATGCACGCCCCAAACATCAAGGGCATCGTCCCAGCCCATTTTGTTTTTCAGGGAAACTGCGAGGTAGCATACTGCTCCGGAAGCAATACCAATGGACACCGCAGAAGCAAGCGAAACAAAACCTGCAGCAGGTGTGATAGTAGCAAGGCCTGCCACAGCGCCGGTAAGCAATCCAACGAACTTCGGTTTTTTAACCAGGCTCCATTCTATTACCAGCCATGTGATAGCTGCAAAGGAAGCGGCCACATCCGTATTGATAAATGCCTGTGCGGTAATTGCATCCACGTCAAGCTCACTGCCTGCATTGAAGCCATACCAGCCAAACCAAAGTAGCCCAGTACCGATAGCGATAAGAGGGATACTATTTGGTGGTGATTCTGTATCGCGGCGCTTGCCAACATATATTACGGATGCGAGTGCAGCAAAACCTGCTGTAGCATGAACTACGATACCACCTGCGAAATCAAGCACGCCCCACTGGGCCAGAAGACCACCTCCCCACACCATGTGAGCGAAGGGATAATAAACCAATACCTGCCATAATACGAGGAATACGAGGTATGATTTAAAAGTAATACGGTTCACGAATGCACCTGTGATCAGCGCTGGCGTAATGATGGCGAACATCATCTGGTAAGCGAAGAACACAAATTCCGGAATTTTGGGGTTATGCGGGAATGGTGAATTTAAGTCAACACCATGCATAAATGCCTTGTGGAAGTCGCCGATAAGGCCACCCATTTCGTTGCCGCTGAAACATAGTGAATAGCCGCAGATATACCACATGATAGTAGTGATACCCATAGATACGAAACTCTGGATCATGATACCAAGGATGTTTCTCTTGCCCGCAAGGCCGCCGTAAAAGAACGCGAGGCCAGGGGTCATTAACATTACGAGACTTGTGGCGAGGAGCATAAAGCCCGTGGAGCCTGTGTCGAAGTTTGCCATAATTGCATTTTAAAGTTAAAAGTTAAAAAGTCAAAACCAAAAAGTTCAAATACCAAAAGTCAATCCCAATTCCAAATTACTAATTCCCAATTCCTCATTCCAATTTCCAATTCCAGATAACAGTCCCAATTCCTTATTACTAATTCCCAATTACATTTTATTTTGTTCTTACACTTTTCAGCAGGTCGAACGTTATTCCTGCATTTATCATTATTTCATAGCGGTGGTTGTAAATACTGCCATTGTCATAAAATATATACTGGTTATTGTCCATTTGCAGCACACGCCCTTCCAGCCTTACGTAGGATTCTTCGGTTGGTTTGTACTCGGTTCCCAATGTACAGCCCGTTAGCTTGTAGCCTGTTTTTTTGCCGGCTAAGTCTGTAATAATGGTTGACATAAAACCATCAGGGTCGGAGAATATTTCACCACGACCATAGATAGCAAATTTAACTGTCCACTGGTATTTAGCTGTAGCCAGCCCGCTATACATGCCGGCGTTTTTAGTGCCAGTGGCCAAATCAGAGTTTTGTTGAATACAGTAGTCGCCGCCAATCTGTAATTTGAGTTTTTTGTACTGGTAGTTCAGAAATACATTGTTATGATACCGCATGTGCATTACAGGATCAGTCGGAGGAGTGTCATCGCCAATATAATTGGTATAACCAATGCCGCTATTTTCCCCTAAAGCATAAGTGATGCCCATACCGAGCGATTTTTTATTGTTATTGTCGGCAAACATATTATAGCCATTGAGGAGGAAAATATTTATTTCCAATTTTTTAGTGGGGTCAAAGTTCAGGCGAAAGCCGCTTTCAAAAAGTGGTTCATAAAAAGTGCCTACAGATATGGAACTGGTAATATTCTCCGAAGGCAACAGGAACTCAGTGCCGAAATGGGTCCTGAAAAAACCGGCATCTATCCATAATTTACTATAAATCTTAAAGCCCACATGGGCTTCCATTAAATGATTATAAGGATACGGAGCCCAGGAGCAATTAGCGATATCTCCAAAATGAAGTACGGACATGCCTCTTATTTTATCGGCATTGTATTGCAGCGCTATCTGCGCAGTATTCAGGGATGGGCTATTACTTCGGGGAGAGATGGTTGGGAATTTCTGGAAGTTTCCCGGCCCTGCGGAATCTGTGTAATGGGCGTAATAGGCGTCAACATAAGAGGTAATAGAAAAAGTAGAAATGGTATCAATTTTTTGAGCCATGGATATGGCAGAAAATGACAGGAAAAACATTATAATAAATGCAGAACGGTTTCTGTTTAGAAGTATAGACATATATTCATCTTAGTGTTTAACAAACATATAAAAAAAGTTTTTTAAAACCAAACCCCTGACCCCTCCTAAAGGGGAACAATCTATTGAACTATATTTATTAAATCTTAACTTCAAAAAGGCAGTGAGCATAAAATGATAAGAAGCACAAAAGGAATATAGATCGATAGCCGGTATGGGATTAGACAAATTAACCCTTTAACTTTTTAACCAATTACCTGGTTCCAAGTTCTATCACCTCACATTGCTTCATATCCTTGCCGTCTATGACAAATCGTATAAGGGTCTTTACCTTATGCCAGCCATGATTGCCTGCTGCGCCTGGGTTCATGTGGAGGCATTTTATCTTGTCATCGTAAATGACTTTGAGGATGTGCGAGTGACCGCAGATAAATAATTTGGGAGGATTTGTGTATAATTCATTTTTAATGGAGGGTGCATACCTGCCTGGATATCCGCCAATGTGCGTCATGAGCACATCAACTTCTTCGCAGGTGAAACGCAATTTTTCCGGAAACTCCAGCCGGATATCCTGGCCATCAATATTGCCATATACGCCCTTCAATGGTTTGAAGGCTTTTAGCTTATCAGATACAGCCGCTGTGCCGAAATCTCCTGCATGCCATATTTCATCGCATTGTTCAAAATGCCTGAATACCGCCTCATCAAGGTAGTTGTGGGTATCTGATATGAGGCCGATTCTTTTCAAATTAAAAAGTCAAAAGTCGAAAGTATAAAGTCGAAAGCCGCGAGTATTAAAAATCAATTCAAAATTCAAAAAGTATAAAGTTGAAAGTATAAAGTCGGAAGCCGCGGGTATTAAAAATCAATTCAACATTCAAAAAGTATCGTGAACATTAGTTTAGTGTCTTTATATATTTATCGAAATCGGCTTTAATTTTCCTGAAGAGAAAGCAATTTTTGAATTCTGTATTTGAACTTAAAACCGCTTCAATATCCTGTTTCTGACTCTTATAATAATTTCTGTCGTTTTCTTCCTGTGTTTTGTGCTGGGCATTGTTCTTTATATGCTCGTATTTTTTAGTTACCAGCAATTGACAAACGGGTTTAAGCACCATTAAAACAACATTATCTTTTAACGTATGGCCATGAACAAAAAGGTATGTATTGTCTGCATTTACGCCCATTGCTTGCATGGAGGCAGCCATAGTTTTGATTTCATTTGTAGCTAAAGGATACTCTTTTTCTAATGAAGAAACTTTGTCGCCAACCCTCGTTCTTAAACTTTCGAATGCCTTAGCGCACTGGTCGGTAATATCTAATTTGCCAGTCAATTTTACGGTTTCGCAAAAGTCTGAAATAGTAAAAGTTTCATGGTCATTTTTCTTTCTGAAAAATAGATTCCAAAGAAAAAGCGGGTAAACAATTTCCGAAAATGTTTTTAATAATTCCCTGAAATTAATAACCCTCTTATCATGCTTTGTTGATTGAACACAAACGGCATGAAGACTTTCACTAAAGCATTGCAGGTTTTCTATCGAATAGGAATACGTTTGAAAAATGTATGGGTTATAATTGACTTTTTTCGATTGAGGCGAATAGTCTGGTAAAAGGTAATCATAGTCGCTATCCACACATACTATCAGGAATTGCCCTACTTTCAAATCAAGTATTTCGCTGCTTTTTTCAATGGCCTTTTGTTTTCCTTTTTTAGTGGGTGTTGTAATTTCAAATTCAAGCGTTTCTGATTCATATTCATGCAGGATATTCCGCCAAAAAGAAATATCCTCGTCACTTTCTACAAATACATAGATTCGTTTAGGAGCGGTTTTGGGTTGCATGGCATTTTGCCCTGCAATCAAATCTGAACTGACATTATCCTTTAAATCACTTGGTTTCATTATTTCCCACTTTATGTTCAGATTTTATTAAATCGCTCACATTTGCAACTTTGTCCATCCAACCATCCATAATAATTGCCGGGGAGTGAGTGGCAAGAATTATCTGAACATTAGGGTTCAATTCTCTAATGTATTGTATTAGCTTATTTTGCCAATCGAAATGCAGCGATATTTCCGGTTCATCCATAAACAATATGGCATTTTTATTATCCTGAACAAGTACAGCTAACAAGATAACAAGGATCTGTTTTTCACCCGAAGATAATTGATATGGACTAAGCTTTTTTTCGCCTATTAGAATGCTGACTTCATTTTCCTTCCTGTTTATTTTCTTTCCTGTTGGTTCGAAAAGTGAATCAATAATATCCAGAAAACGGTTCTGGTTTGCTTGTATTTTTGCTACATCAGCATTTGAGCCATTCCTATTGATGGTTTCAAATGCTCTCTTTCCAATATTTAATTGATACTCAAGATATTTCTTTTGCAATTGATAAATTTCCCAATCCAACTCAGTTTTTACAGTATCAACAGAGAGCTTGGCTAAAGCTTCTGAGGATTTTAATTCAGCATCAAAAGTGCTGATTAAATCAATTTGAACAAAATCATCCCTATCCGACAATTCTTTCTTTTCATATATATATGCATTATATTTTTCTCCAAGAAAGAAATATTTATTATATATTTCTTGTTCAAAAGAAGTTCCTTTTTCAATTTCTGATTTGATAGAAAATCGCTTGTTAATAAATCCAAACGATATATCACTGGCATTATTAAATACGATTTTGCACATATTAATATGCTCGCCAATTTCGTCTATTAGTGGATTATTATTCCAGTCTAATTCCGAAAAATTTGCTAATAACTTAGAAACACTATTTAATATTGTAGTCTTACCACTACCATTTATTCCCGAAAGTATATTGACATCCTCATGTAAATCCCATGAAATATCATACCTTCCCCAGAGACCCTTAATTTCTACTTTTGAAATGTACTTTATTATGTCACTCATATAAGAGACTGATTAGTTCGTAAAAGTAACTATTTATAAAATAATATTGAAGAAGTGATTTATGCCAAAACAGGCTCCCGTGTATAATGTTCTTCCACCTCGCAAAGGATAGCCTCTATTTCATGAATATTCTCGGAAGTTACCAAGCGGTTTCTGAACTCTTTTACATGAGATAAGCCTTTCAGATAACTGGCATAGTGGCGGCGCATTTCGAGAATGCCCAGCTTTTCACCCTTCCATTTAGTGGAGCCATATAGATGTTTGCGGCAGGCATGGAGCCTTTCCGCTATTGTTGGCGGGGCCAGGGTTTCGCCGGTTGCCATATAATGCTTTATCTCGCGGAATATCCAGGGATAGCCTATGGCGGCCCTGCCTATCATGATACCGTCAACTCCATATCGGTTTCTATATTCTACAGCTTTTTGAGGAGTGTCAATATCCCCGTTACCAAATATGGGTATATGTATGCGTGGATTGTTCTTTATTTTGGCGATGAGCGTCCAGTCGGCCTCGCCCTTGTAGAGTTGCTGGCGAGTGCGCCCGTGTACTGTAAGTGCTTTTACGCCTATATCCTGCAGGCGTTCCGCTACTTCTTCTATGTTCTTTGTGTTATTGTCCCAGCCAAGGCGGGTTTTTACCGTTACCGGCAGGGTAGTAGAGCGGATACATGCTTTGGTGAGGCGCACCATCAGGTCTATATCCTTTAGTACAGCAGCGCCGGCACCCTTGCAAACTACCTTCTTTACCGGGCAGCCAAAATTAATATCCAGCAGATCAGGATTTGTGGCGCCCACTATTTTCGCGCTCAGCGCCATTGCATCCTCATCACCCCCGAAAATCTGTATGCCTATAGGTTTTTCGTAATCGAAAATATCCAGCTTTTGCCTGCTTTTAATGGCGTCACGTATCAGCCCTTCGGATGAAATAAATTCGGTGTACATCAGGTCGGCGCCATTCTCCTTGCATACCGCACGGAAAGGCGGATCACTCACATCCTCCATTGGGGCCAGCAATAAAGGGAATTCTCCCAAATCTATGTTATCTATTTTCACCATTTTCAGGGTGCAAAGGTACGAAAGACAGGCCTTTAATTGGAATTTGGAATTAGGGAATCTGGAATTAGGATTGTTTTTTTAACAGAATCGGGAATTTGGGAGCATACCCGAGGCAGGCAGTTTTTCAGGAATTGCCTCTTAGGGAAATTAAACCTTTCACTACTTTAGGCTACTTGCGGCTGCGATTATGCTCCCAATGGCTCCTCCGGGCAATTATCCACTTTTGCAATCGGGCAATTCCTTAACTATGTGACGTCAGCTTCAGAATAAATATGCGTAGTTAAAATAACTCCAATAATACACTACTCTAGTTGAAAACAAACTGTAGCCAGTGATGACCGGCAAGTTTCAGCTTGTCAGGATGAACAGGAAACGAGGCTTCGATACCAAAATCAAGTCAGGCTATGAGTAAGCTGATCCGTTTTCCAAGCCCATTTTCAAAAATACGGTAGAGGGTTGAAAGCTGAATGTCGCACTTGCCATTTTCGAGCCGTGAGATATAACTTTTTTTAGTACCTACTTTATTGGCAAGCTGTTCCTGTGTCATATTTGCTGCCCGCCTTGCTTCCTTCAATGTTTCACTGATTACAAAATATTGTGCTTTCTCTTCAAATTCGTCACGTTTTTTTGTCCCTGTTTTTCCGTACTGTATATCTAAAATTTCGTCGAAGTTTTTAGCGTTTCTTATAGCTTCGTTCTTTTTCATTTTGAATGTCTTTTAAAGTGAAATATTCCTTTTTAAGTTTCTCTGCCAGTTCAATTTCCTGCTTCGGCACTTTTTCCTAAAAAGTAGGTTTAAATGTTGCAGTTATATAATAATCAATACCTTTAAAAATTAAATAAGAAATAAAGAATCCAATGACAATTCCAAGGAATGCCTGAAGAAATAACTTTATTTTACTAGTCAACGCAAGATAAAGTCCAATAATTACCATTATATGAATTACAGCAAAAACAACAAAGTATATCCACAAAGCATAATCTCCCCCTGATACACCCCACCAAAAATATGTTATTATTAAAAAATAACACACAACAACAATTGCATGTAAATAAACATGCTTTCCCAAGGCCATTGTAATTTTATTTGAATTGAATTGTTTATCCACGCTAAAAGTCACTTTTTTATCCATTGGACTGTATTACTTTCAATTATTAATGGGCACCTCTAAAAACTAAAGTTAGTAATATTTAATATAAATTTAACAATTTATTTTTATTTATTGTATTATATTTGTTACTGTAAATCAAGCAATTGTTCCAC
>CAISOH010000127.1 GCA_903887005.1 uncultured Bacteroidota bacterium
AGATTGGCGCGACAATCAATACGGCAGATTATTCTAAAAGAGGCTGTGAAGTCTGGAAGAGCCGTATGATGCGAGAGTATCAAGTACGGTTCCGTGAGAGGCTTGGGGTGAAATTCCGCTTGCCTACTCGACTATGACATGAAATCTGCTTACATTCGAGTCAGTAACGTCATCCACATTTTATTCCCGATGAGTTGGGATGGGTACTCGCAAAGGCGCCAAGACGCGAAGGATAATATTTTAATAATGCCTTGCTTAAACTGAAGACCGCAAAGAAGTTTATGAAAGGAGCTTTTCCAATTCCTCTTTTAATTCGAGATACAAGCCAAAATATTCTGCTAAAATGTTAGCTGCAATTTCATTTGCGATCGCTTCATCGTATATGTGCGAAGTTCTGATCCTGTCTTTAAGCATTGCCATCCACGCATCTCCGTCTTTTATCAATCCTCTTTTAAACGCCATTTGGATGGCATCCTTGCTTCCCTGTATGCCGGCCTCGCCCTGGCTTTCGTAAAAATCTTTTATGGTGTTCCATGCCAGCTCATAAGTGTATTCAAATGCTTTGATCATTCCGGTTTCTTCCAGTTCATTCAGGTGTTCGCCTTTCTTTACAAACTTTGCCAATTGGGACAGCGCCTTTAAAAAATTTGCAAACCGCTGCTGCCAGCGAACTTCTTTTTCATCCATTTTCAGTTATTTAGCTGGCTACAAAATTATAAACATTAGACTAATTCCTAAGTATTTAAATTGGGGGAGGTATGGTTTTTTGAGGGACACTATCCTTTAGAATAAAAATATTTTCTGATAATACTAACATTCGGTATCTTTTCATCGTCATATCTAATGCCTGCCCTATTTTTTATTGCGAAACCTTAATACTAAAACACGAAGTATGAAAAAGTCATTTTACTTATGCATTTATGCGTTATTGTTATTTGTTGCTAAATCTGACGCACAGTATTATATTACATCTGCTGTTAGAACTGCAACTCTCCATACATGGTGTAGCGATACTGTTGTGTATTATGTTACTACCAATGCTTATACTGCCGGATTGAGTATAACGACATATGATGGACATGGTAATTCAAATACGTCCCCTATTAATAATGGAGGTAGCTACGGATTTGCATACTTATATTATCAATATAACTTGCCCGGAACCTATTCTATAAAACATATTTTATTTAATGGTGCAGCCCGTATTGATTCAGTAAGGACTCCAATTGAATTTTTATCTTGCAAAACACTAATTGTAAAATGCTTTTTTGATCCATTAGGTACAGGTATTTATGATAGTTCTGCTACAACTTTCATAACCACGCCTATAAAATTAGAGGTTGATCTAAATGGTATTGTAGTGGATACGATAACAATTACAAGTGGTGTTTACTACCAAATTAATGGCTTCGCCGGTGATATTTATTCTTTTAAAATAATATCGGCTCCATCTGGCTTCAGCCTTACATGTCCATTAGGGGGTATCATTTATGATACCGTAAATACAATCAGCAATAGTTATGCAACGAAATATTTTGGATTTAAATGTTCAGGTACTACTGGGTTTGACTTATCATTAAATGTAACTGATTATTGGTCAGGAATTCATGAAGCTTATGGTAAATTTTATGCTATGAATGCATCATGCACTCCTATCCCAGCGTCTGTAACAGTGAACTTCAGTCCAAAATTTATTTTTTTAAGTTCCGATCCTTCACCATCTTCGGTCTCAGGAAATACAATTACCTGGAATTTTGGTAGTATCTCAAGTGGAAAGATTGTCCCAATACAGTATTATTTGAATTACAATCCAACAACAGGTATGATACCTTATGGTGATACCCTTCATTCATATTATTATATTTCTCCGGTAACTGGAGATTTCAATCCTACAAATAATACCGTAATAATTATAGATACTGATAGACATTCTCATGATCCCAATAATATTTTTGTATCTCCATCCGGCTATATCCCTTCAGGCACTCAATTAAAATACACTATAAATTTTGAGAATACCGGCAACGACACTGCATTTAACATCAGTGTATATGACACGCTCTCTCCTTACCTGGATCCTAAATCTTTAGATATTGTAATGGCATCAGGAGTGATGAATATTGCGCAGTTAAATCAGGGTGGCTATAATGTGGTTAAATTCGATTTCCCGAATATCAATCTTTTAGATAGTTCTCATCATGGGCAATGCGATGGAGCCGTTATTTTTACTATCAACACCAAACAAGGGCTCGCAAATGGTACAAAAATTGATAACCGTGCAGGCATTTACTTCGATTATAATGATGTGGTAATGACCAATGCGGTTGAGAATATTATTGGCGTTCCATCTGGTGTTGCAACCGTCGGCAATTGTTCAAAAGTGCAACTATATCCTAATCCTGTAAGTGATGAGTTGACGATTAGTATGGATAATGGTGCGTACAGTACCATGACTGTTACTAATACAATAGGACAGGTAATGATGACACAATCCCTCTATGCCAATCAAACCAATGTGAATGTACAATCATTACCGGCTGGCATTTATTACGTTATTGTTAGGGGGGAAGTTGGGGTGAAAGTGATGCGGTTTGAGAAGCTGTAGCACAGAATAATTTGCAAATAAATTAGTGAGATGGCCCTGAATGAACTCGAACCAGTCCTTTATCTTAATTTTCCGTTTTTTTGAAATAAAAGCATACTTTTTACAAAAAATATTTTTCCATAATACTAACATTCATTACCTTTTCATCGTCATATGTAATGCCTGCCCTATATTTTAATTGCATACCTTTCATTAAACATAAAAACATGGAGTATGAAAAAGTCACTTTACTTATGCCTTTGTGCATCATTACTTATTTGTGCAGTTGATGTAAATGCACAGTATCATATTACATTAGCTGTTAGACAGGCAACTTTTCCGGTTTATTGGTCTTGTAATGATTCTGTTAATTATTACATAACTACAAATGCTTATAGTGCTGGATTGAGCATAATAACATATGATGGGCATGGTATGTCAACAACATCCCCTGTAAATAATGGAGGTGGTTATGGATATGCATATCAATATAGCTTATATGAATCGGCTGGAACCTATTCTGAAAAACATGTTTTATTGAATGGTACTGCTCGTGTTGATTCAGTAATAACCAAAAATGAATTTATATATTGCAATACGGTTATTCTAAAATGTTTTAACGATGTACTTGGTACTGGTATTTATGATAGTTCAGCTGATCAGTTCATGACGATTCCTATCAAATTACAAGTCAGTGTGAATGGAGTTATTTCTGATACAATAACTATTTTAAGCGGCTTCAATTACCCCATTTATGGAATACTTGGGGACATTTTTTCCTTTAAAATGATCTCTAATCCTGTGGGGATGAGTCTTACATGCCCGACAGGCGGGGTAATATATGATACGGTAAAGGCCACGGGTAAAACTTTTACAACAAAATATTTTGGTTTAAAGTGTACAGGGGCTATTGGGTTTGATCTCGCAGTAAATGCAATAATTCCTATCACAGGGATAAGTGATCAATCGGGAGATATTTATGTAAGCAATTTTTCCTGCAATCCAACAAATGCAACAGTTATTTTGAATTTTAGTCCTAAATATAGTTATTGTTACGCGCTTCCTACTCCTTCATCAGTTTCCGGCAATACAATTACGTGGAATTTAATTGGTGTATCTACTACTCTTGTTAAATTGTGCTATTTTGTAGTGGATAATAAGGGGCTATTAAAAGTTGGCGATACCGTGAATGAAACAATAAAAGTAACGCCGACAACAGGAGATTCCGATCCTTCTAATAATATTGAATTTATTTCAGATGCAGTACGGGCTGGATGTGACCCAAATGAAATGTGGGTATCTCCTGCGGGGTACATTCCGTCAGGCACTAACATAAAATATACTATCAATTTCGAGAATACTGGTAATGATACAGCATTTAATATCAGTGTGTATGATACACTGTCTCCTTTTCTGGATCCAACATCTATTGATATTGTGATGGCTTCGGGAGTGATGAATATCACCCAATATAATCAGGACGGCTATAATGTGGTTAAGTTCGATTTTCCGAATATCAATCTTTTAGATAGTTCTCATCATGGGCAGTGCGATGGGGCTGTAATTTTTACTATCAACACCAAACAAGGTCTCGCAAATGGTACAAAAATTGATAACCGTGCAGGCATTTACTTCGATTATAATGATGTGGTAATGACCAATACGGTTGAGAATATTATTGGTGTTCCATCTGGTGTTGCAACCATAGGCAATAGTTCAAAAGTAAAACTATATCCTAATCCTGTAAGTGATGAGTTGACAATAAATATGGATAATGGTAGATATAGCACAATGAGTATTACTAATACTATCGGACAGGTAATGATGACACAATCATTGAATACTCTTCTAACAAAAGTGAATGTACAGGCATTACCGGGAGGCATTTATTTCTTAACATTAAGAGGCGAAAGTGGCGTGAAGGTGATGAAGTTTGAGAAGCTGTAAAATGGAATAACCGATACAATTTATCAGGAGGCTCTACCCGGGGCCTCCTTTTTATTTTAGCGCTTAGAGCGGGCTTATGCAATTTTCTGCTATTCTTTCAGCATTCATTTTCGCCCGTATATTCGCTGCAACGGTTACTTTTTTTACTTTCAGTTATATATGTTGAAAAGTATTTGAAAATACTGTCTTTTAACACCAACCTATCGGGCAATTTCCTTGTCTTAATATGTATAACCTTGCAAATAACATTTTTTAACCCCCAAAACAGCTTTTATGAAAAAGACCATTTCCTTATGCATCTGTCTATTATGTCTGATTATTCTTGGCCCCATAAAAGCAAGGTCTCAAACATTCACCTATTATAGTGCTACGTCCAATTGCTGGACCCCTGTTGATAGCTTTAATGTCGGCATTGGCGGCTTCTCATCTGGTATGACCCTTTTAACTTACTATGGAGACGGAACTTCTAACATTACTTCCAGTACAACCAGCCATTTTCTATATGGCCATTATTATGGCGCTACAGGTACTTATTCCGTAAAAATTGTACTCCTTTCCAGTGGCGGGGTGCATCTTGATTCTGTAACTTTCTCCACTACCTATACTTTATGCCAGGACATGACCGCTAAAATATATAATGACGTTAATGGAGATTGTGTATTTGATGGAGGTGATGCCATTTTTTCTTTTAACCCCGGAACTGTTGAAGTTGATTCTGCAGGCCTGCCTGTTGACACTATTACAACTTCCTGGCTCATTAATTATACAGCACTTGGCCCCGTTGGTACTGTTTATGCATTCAAGGCAATAACAAACCCGTATGGTTTCAAACCTACCTGCCCTACTTCCGGTATTGTGTATGATACTGTTTCTTATGCACCGGATTGGGGATACCGGGGAATTGGGTTCACTTGTGACCCTACAGTTCCGGTTGATAATGCAATTCAAGGCTACTTTTCAGCTGGGTTAACAGGCGCCTGCTCGCATATGCTCATTACTTCATCATCGTGTACCGCTGTGCCGGTAACAGTTACCATTAACTTTAGTCCGAAATATTCTTCACCATTCATTACAGGTGGATCATCTTACACAGTATCAGGGAATACGGTAACTATTAATATTCCTGCAGTATCTGAAGCAGCGCCTGTATGGCTGACAGGCTATTGGGCCCCTGTTGGTACATTGACAATAGGCGATACAGTGAATACAACTTTTACGTTATCACCTACCAGCGATGCTTTTCCTGCAAACAATGTGATCGTAACTGTTGATACTATCCGTTCGTCTTACGATCCGAATTATAAATCTGTAATGCCGGAGGGAAATATTGTTGCAGGAACTAAATTAGACTACCTCATATCGTTTGAAAATACCGGCAATGATACGGCCCATAATATCCATGTGATGGATACTTTATCTGACAACCTGGAGATACAAACTATTAAACAGACGGTATCTTCCGCTAAAGTAACCATGATACTGCTCAATTCGGGTGGACATAATATCGTGAAGTTCGACTTCCCGAATATTAATCTTTTTGATAGTTCTCACCACAATCAATGCACAGGTTCTGTAGGGTTTACCATTAATTCCAAATCAGGACTTGCCACCGGTACAAAAATTGATAACCGCGCCGGTATCTACTTTGATATTAATGATGTAGTAATGACCAATAATGTAGAGAATATTATTGGCTTGCCGCTAAATGCAGGAACAATGGCTAAAACTACCCAAATAGCAATATATCCTAATCCTGTAAACGATGAACTGACCATTAAGGCTGAAAACGGTGCTTATTATACCATGACTATTTCCAATACTATAGGCCAGGTAATAATAACACAATCACTCAATGCCCCACAAACAAAAGTGAACGTAAAAGCACTGCCAACAGGCATTTATTACATAACCCTCAAAGGGGAGAGTGGGGTAAAGGTTATGAAGTTTGAAAAGTTGTAAATGGGATAATTTGTAAATAATCTGAAAGACTGGTCCCGATATAAGGGCCCGGTCTTTTTTACTTTTTTATGTGTTAAACTGCTAACTGTAAACTGCCAACTGCATCAACTGTGGACTGTCAACTCTTTTTTCTTACATTTGCCCCCACAAATAAAACTTCATTTACTAAAATAGTTATTTATGGCATACGATATCATCATAGTTGGAAGCGGTCCCGGCGGATATGTAGCTGCTATCCGTGCATCTCAATTAGGTTATAAGGTGGCGATAGTGGAGAAAGAGAGTCTCGGCGGCATTTGCCTCAACTGGGGTTGTATCCCTACCAAGGCGCTTCTGAAATCAGCCAGCGTATTTGAAAGTTTTACGCACGCTAAAGATTATGGTATTGTTGCCACCGATTTTCAGCCTGATTTCGGCGCAGTTATTAAACGCAGCCGTGGTGTGGCTGATAAAATGAGTAAGGGCGTGCAGTTCCTGATGAAGAAGAACAAGATAGATGTGATTATGGGAATGGGCAAACTGAACGCTAAAAAAGAAGTGGAAGTAACCGGTGCAGATGGTAAAGTAACCGCTTACGAAGGCCGCCATGTGATACTGGCGACGGGTGCACGCAGCCGTCAATTGCCCAACCTTCCCCAGGATGGTAAAAAAGTAATAGGTTACCGTGAAGCTATGGTGTTGCCGCAACTTCCAAAAACCATGATAGTTGTGGGTTCTGGCGCTATTGGCGTTGAGTTTGCCTATTTTTTCAACAGCTTAGGAACAAAAGTGACCATAGTGGAATTCATGCCCCGGATAGTGCCTGTTGAAGATGAAGATGTATCCAAGGAACTGGAAAGATGTTTTAGAAAAAGGGGGCTGAAAATCATGACCAATGCTAATGTAGAAAAACTGGACACATCCGGCCCGGGCGTTAAGGCTACCGTTAAGACCCAGACAGGGGAAGAGATACTGGAAGCGGATATAGTGCTGAGCGCAGTAGGTATTACTGCCAATATTGAGAACATAGGACTGGAAGCGCTGAATATAAAGACAGATAAAGGCAAGGTGCTGGTGGATAAGTATTTTAAAACAAATGTGGATGGCGTTTATGCGATAGGAGACATTACTCCAGGCCAGGCGCTGGCCCATGTAGCGTCTAAAGGCGCTTTAATATGTGTGGAAGCTATTGCCAATAAAGAAGGTAAATACAAGCATATGCCGGAACCATTGGATTATGGTAATGTTCCGGGATGCACCTATTGTTCACCGGAGATTGCAAGCGTAGGATTGACGGAGAAACAGGCAAAAGACGCAGGCTATGAAATAAAAGTAGGCAAGTTCCCGTTTTCCGCCTCCGGCAAGGCAAGCGCGGCTGGTGCAACAGAAGGTTTTGTAAAAGTGATCTTCGATGCTAAATATGGCGAATGGTTAGGCACACACTCCATAGGTTACAACGTTACAGAAACTATTGCAGAAACCGTAGTTGCCCGCAAACTGGAAACCACCTGGCAGGAAGTGCTGGATAGCATTCATCCGCACCCAACCATGAGCGAAGGCGTAAAAGATGCGGTGGAAGCAGCGCTGGGCGAAGCGATACACCTTTAGATAATGGCTCAATTGCGTAATGGCTTAATGGCTCAATGATTGTATATGGGTAATGCGAAAATCAGGTAATGCAAACTGTTTACTTATCAGTAATGATATTTAGTTTGGTATAGGCTGCATTATTGCTTACAAATTCAGGCACCAGCTCTTTCATCAGGAAAACTGTCTCGAGCGTATAATGATGTCGGGCGCTGTTTATTAATTTGTCCACACGTTTTTCAACCATTGAAAAGTCATATTGGCGTACGTCTGCAATCATTATTTTCTCATGGTAGGTAGGCATTACTTTCTCGGCGGTGCTCATGAGTTCTTCATAGAGTTTTTCTCCGGGCCGTAATCCGGTATATACTATTTTGATGTCCACATCGGGCTCTTTGCCCGATAGCTTTATTACTTTTCTCGCAAGGTCGGCAATCTTCACCGGCTTGCCCATGTCGAATATGAATATCTCCCCTCCCTGCCCCATTACCCCTGCTTCTATTACTAATACGCATGCTTCGGGTATCGTCATAAAGAAACGGGTAATATTAGGGTCTGTTACTGTTATAGGGCCACCTTTGGCTAATTGTTTTTTAAAGCGAGGTATCACAGAGCCGTTTGACCCAAGTACATTGCCAAACCGAGTAGTAACAAATTTGGTGACATTGGATTTGTCCTCTTTTTTGTCAATATCCTTTGTAATGTGTTTGAAATAGCTTTGTGTAAATATTTCAGCTATCCGTTTTGAAGCACCCATCACATTTGTAGGGTTTACAGCCTTATCGGTCGAAACCATTACAAACTTCTCCACATCATTTGCAACAGAAAGTTCAGCTAATATCTTTGTTCCATATACATTGTTCAATACCGCTATTGAAGGATTATCTTCCATTAGCGGAACATGCTTGTAAGCTGCAGCGTGAAATACGATTTGAGGATTATAAACTTCAAAAAGATGTTCCATCCTGTTCCTGTCCTTGATATCGCCTAAGTAGGCTTTTATACTGGCAGTTTTGTAAGAGTCCTGTATTTCCATCAGGAAATCATGCATAGGTGTTTCTGCATTGTCGCAGAGAATGATAAGAGCGGGGCGGTATTTAAGCAATTGCCGCACCAATTCACTTCCGATAGATCCGGCGGCCCCGGTAACAAGTATCTTTTTTCCTTTTAATTCACTGTAAATGGCTTCATTGTGAATAGTTATTACTTCCCGTTCCAGGAGGTCTTCAATATTAATATCCTGTAATTGCTGCGTGTCTAACTTGCCATTTAGCCAGTCAAGCATAGCGGGGACCTGCTGTATCCTTATTCCAAGTGTAAGGCAATTATCAACAAGGTCATTAAGCCTTATCTTCTCCATTTGCCTGTTAACTAAAATAAGCAGTTCTACGCCTTCACTCCGTAATTTTGCCAAATTATTTTCATTAGTGCTGTATATGGGTAATCCTTCCAGCAATTTCCCCTCCGTATTGAATGAATTATCTAAGAATGCTACTACCTGCATTTCTCCGTTTGGCAGGCTGTTTATTACTTTTTTAATGTGCATTCCATCAGCGGAAGCATCAAAAACAACTACTTTTTTCTTACGCACTTTATCACCCTCTGAATACGTCTTGTAAAATTTAAAACAATACCGGACAGCAAGCCTGTAAGATATAATCACAAAACTGGTAATAAAGAAATTTATAGTTACAATTTGAAGCGTAAAATAATCGCCGGAGGCTAAATAAAATATATTAAGCGACAGGTAAACAAAGGCCGCAATAGCGTTAACCATTACTAATCTGGAGGTGTCTTCAAGATTAGTAAATCTTATAATTCCGGCATAGCTTTTAAATACATAGAAGAGTATTGCATTAACTATCAGAACGGCGGTTACCATAAACCGTAAGCCCACATCAAGGTGAGCCCAGTTATGGTTTGATTTCAACATCCTGGATAAGAAAAGACAAAAGCAAACCAGGAAGAGATCCAACAAAAAAACTAACCACCTTGGAAGAATATGTATTTTTAATCCCATAGCTTGTGATTTAGGTTAAAATAATATCGGTAAACCAGAAGGGTTCTTTGAGATAGAAGGCAATACTACTACAAAATACTTAATAATACAAATAAATGGCAGGTTATTCACTTGTGAATTTCATAATGCAATTATTTTTTTTAAAACAGGACATGAATGGCTATGCTTAGTAAGATTGCAAAAATGAAATTGTATATAATTATTCACTTCTTAAGACAGGGATTTTTTATATTTTTGACAATTAATATCACTATTGGATTCTTATTTGGATCCCTAAATGAAAACAAGGTAATCATGTTGAATGGAATTCGTATATTAATTGTAGAGGACGATAAGCTAAATCAAAAAATTATACATTACATTTTGCAAAAGAAAGGGGCAATTTTTGAAATGGCATTCAATGGAAATGAAGCAATTGAGCTTTTGTCAAAAAATAAATTTGATATAATATTGATGGACCTTCAGATGCCGGGAATGAATGGATATAATACTACAGAATATATCAGGAAAAATATGAAAATTAATATTCCTGTTATTGCGCTTACTGCTGATCCATTTGCAGCTAAAACAGATCAATTTATTGAATCCGGAATAAATGCTTTTATTTGTAAGCCGGTTGACCCAAATAATTTATTCAAGCTGATTCTAAGTTTTATAAACGAAAATAGAAACTAATAATAAAAATTTTTTAGCATGAAAGAGCCAATTTTAGATCTCAGTTTCCTGTATGAATTAGCAAAGAAGGATACTGTATATATATATGAAGTAATTTGTTTATTTTTAAAGAATGTACCTGGCAGCCTGGTGAACCTGGAAAAATTGATAAGGGAAACTAATGATTTCGACTCTATACAACGGCAGGCCCATGCTTTAAAATCAAGTGCCGGTATTATAAGAGTCAGAGACATGTATGATGATCTTGTTAAGATTGAATCACTGGCAAGGGAGAAATCGGGTAAAAACGAAATGATCGGAATATTGAATAATATACTGGCTAATTTTAAGGAAGCATTGCCATTGATTACCGCTGAAAGAGACAAAAAAATGCCAAAAAAGTAAGTAACAGCAACAATTTTCCAATTCCTTTATTGTTAAAGTAGGGAACGCACTGTCTGTTTCAACGGGCATTTCGTAATTAAGCCATAAAAAACATCGTACCTTTGCCTTGCTTTGGGTACAGGAAATTATTTGTTCCCGATATCCTTTCATTAAGCACATAATAACAAAATGCAAAAGAATTCATCACATTCCTCCCGTGACGCAAGGCCGGGCCAGAAAAGTAATTTTAAAAAAGACGACGGCAGGAAGTCTTTTAATAAAGACGCCAAACCTTCTTTTAAAAAGAATTATGACGGCAGGCAGGCAGCAGGCGCTACAGGTGAAGGCGGGCCGGCACGGAAATCAAAACCTTATTCGGGTAGGGTAACTGATGGAGATAAGCCAAATCGTCCTTTTGGGAAGTCTTCATTTAGCAAGGATAGCAAGCCGGGTGGCAGGGTTACAGGTGAGCGGAAATTCAGCAAAGATTTTGATAAAACCCGGGGTGCGGGTAGCGATAGCCGCCCATTCAGTGACCGTCCGAAACGCACATTCGATAAGCCATCATTTCGTAAAGAAGACGGTAGTAATGGAGGGGATGAGCGTAAACCACGCAGGGATTTTGATAAGCCGCGCAGTAATGATAATGAAAGGCGTCCATTCAG
>CAISOH010000128.1 GCA_903887005.1 uncultured Bacteroidota bacterium
TCCGGTGGAACTTCCACCGCCACTACTTCTACTTCGCAGGTGGTATCTTCATCAGGAACTTATTATTTCAGAGCAAAATCTGCCGCAGGATGCTGGGGTACTGAAGGCAGTGTAGCAGTAACTATAAATGCTTTACCCACGACAGTTACTGCAAGCGGCGGCGGCACCTATTGCGGCAGCGCCACTATTACAGCAGCCAATGGTGGCAGCGGCACTATTTATTACCAGGGAACAACTTTCGGAGGAACTTCTACAGCCACTGCTTCTGCATCGCAAGTGGTATCTTCATCCGGCACTTATTATTTCCGTGCGCAGTCATCTGCGGGATGCTGGGGTACTGAAGGCAGTGTAACAGTGACGATAAATCCGTTACCATCCGCCATAACCGGAATTCCTCAAGTTTGCCCGGGAACTAATACTACGCTAAGTGATGCCACCGCAGGTGCTTGGAGCAGCAGTAATACGAATGTTTCCATAGGTTCCATATCCGGGGTAGTTACCGGAATTGCTTCAGGATCATCTGTGATAACCTACTCTATTGTTTCCACAGGATGTTATACGGTAACAACAGTAACCATTAATCCACTTCCGTCATCAATTAGCGGCGGTACAATTGTTGGTGCGGGTTATACACTAACCTTAAGTGACGCTACCGGTGGGGGTGCCTGGAGCAGCAGTAATACTGCTAATGCAACGATAGGGACTTCATCTGGAGTTGTAACCGGCGTTACAGTTGGCACATCGGTAATCTCCTATACGCTTACTGCAACCGGATGTTTTGCAACAGAAAATATGACCATCAACCCTGTTCCAACAATTTCGGTACAACCGGCAGACAGGGTTGGGTGTTTAGGGTATTCGTCCTCCTGTTCCGTTACGGCCGCCCCGGTATATCCCGGCGATCCCCTGGCCTATCAGTGGCGTAAAAGCGGGGTTAATATTACTGGCGCCACGAATAGCGCTTATATGATAAATGCAGTGGCCAATACGGATACCGGCACAGGCATTTATTCATGTGTTATTACTGAAAATGCAATCAGTACGTTCGCCATAACTACCAGTGGATCACTGATAATGAACATAGGGGCTATTTATTTGGGTAGTACAACATCCTGGTCAACCGCTTCTAACTGGAGTACCGGTTTTGTGCCAGATTCTACAGTACACGCATATATACCGGCCTCAATTTCCAATATGCCTGATATTACCAGCAGTACAGTAAAATGTAAATGCCTAACAATAGAATCCGGAGCATCTCTTACGGTGAATGGCGGCACGCTTGAAATTGCAGGCAGAATAAATAACAGCGGCACATTTGACGCTACCGGTGGCACCATTGTGATAAACGGCACTAACATTTCCCAAACGATACCAGCAAACACCTTTACTTCTAATACAATCAATAAATTGACTATTGCCAATACCGTTGGGGTTTCGCTTGCGGGCGACCTCAAAGTAACCGGCACATACACGCCTGCGGCAGGTATTTTTTCGACAGGAGGGTATCTCGTTCTTGCAAGCAGTTCATCAGGAACGGCAAATGTGGCACAAGGCAGTTCAAGCGGCGGTTATGTATCGGGCAATGTAACGGTGGAACGTTATATACCTGCAAACAGCCACCGTGCATGGAGGTTATTATCTGCCAATACCACGGGGTCGCAAACTATTCATGCTGCATGGCAGGAAGGAGCGTTGGCCATGGCCGATCCTAATCCGGGTTATGGCACCATTATTGCCTGCGACAGCAGATACAATACCTCCGCAGGCTTTGATACATTACAGCCTAATATGTCTATACTGGCTTTTGATGTAACCGGGCAAAGCTGGACAACAAACCCCGTTGCCAATACCAATGTTAAAACGCTCAGCAGCGAACCGGGTTACTTCTTGTATACGCGCGGAGAAAGAACAGTAACACCATCAACTTCAATAACAGGTTCTACAGCTACCACACTGCGCTCTGCCGGTGCCTTGCTGATGGGCGACCAACCTGCAATTACAGTGCCTGCAAATCAATATGTATTAGTGGGTAATCCTTTTGCATCCACCATTGATTTCAGTTTAATATCTGGCGGAGACATGCCAAATGTCGGAAACAGGGTATGGCTATGGGATCCCCAGCTTACCGGAAGCAATGGCATAGGTGGCTATACTTTGTGCGATGCCAGCACTGCGCCTGCATGGCTGCCTTCAGTAACAGGAGGCAGTTACAGTTCAGCTATCAGTAAAATTCCATCCGGCATGGCATTCTTTGTAAAAGGAAGTGCAAGCTCTGGTAGTATAACGCTCCGGGAAAATATAAAAGTCTCAGACAACAGCAATAATGGTTTCAGGCTGACAGGCAGCAGTACAGAACAATTCCAGGTTATTATGAGCGTGGTAAACCCTGACGGCACGCATTCTAATGCTGATGGGGTTTTCGCCTTATTCAATGATAAATATTCAGCAGCAGTTGATAATGATGATGCAGATAAACTGTCCAATACCGGTGAAAATCTGGCCATTCTTCGTAATGGCAATACATTGACGCTGGAAGCCCGCCCGGTTGTAACAACGGATGATACCGTCTTTCTTGCGATAACGAAAATGAAACCAATTAACTACAGGTTTACTGTTACGCCAACAGGTTTCAGCGCTGCCGGGTTGACTACAGGTATTGTTGACAATTATCTAAACACTTTTACTCCTATTGACCTCTCCACACCAACAACCTATGATTTTTCTGTCAATGCAGATAATGGTTCTTTTGATAAGAACCGGTTTTACATTGACATGCATCAATCCACATCCGGCCAGCCAAATATAACTTCTGAAAACGGAATAACAGTGTATCCTAATCCCACAGATAATGCGCATATAAATGTTCAGTTTACGAACATGGAAAAAGGAACATACAGCCTGACGTTGTATAATTCCATTGGACAAAAAACGCTAATAGAAACAGTTATTTATCCGGGAGGCACTGTTACCAAACAATTAAGATCAGAAAACATAACTCCCGGTATGTATCATTTATCGGTTGATAAAAATGCTTCTTTTTATAAATCATTTAAAATAATCATCACACAATAATGAAAAAATTACTACTGTTAATCGCTTTATTCTGTTCTTATTCAGCTTTTGCAGATCCGGGGGATCCGGGTGGAAACCCGGATCTTGGTACCCCAATAGATGGTGGTGTGAGCCTGCTTGTTGCGGGAGCAATCGGATATGGTGTCAAGAAGGTAAAGGACGCCAGAAAGAAAAAGAATGAATCCGAAAATGGGAAAAGCAATTAAGTGATGACTTTAAAAAAAATAGCCGCCCGGTATTGGCAAAGTGATTATGCTTTTGTTTTGCCCTTTGCTGTATATTTTATTTTTTTACATTATGGTGGCCGTGCTCTGATAGGACTGGCCGTGCCCGGCGGTTACTACTTGGAATTTGTTGATAAATACCTGGACTTTCTTAGCGGGTTAAGGAATTTCTATTTACATGCATTAACGACTATCCTTAATGGCATAGGCATGAAAAGCTATATATTCAGCCATAGTGTGAAGGTAATAAATGGCACCAGTTTACGGCTTGAGTATTGCTGCCTTGGTGTTGGCGTCATCAATTTCTGGCTGGCAATAGTTTTTGCCTATCCTCAAAAAATGAGCTTGAAATTCAAATACTTTTTTTTAGCCACTTTTGGCTTTGTATTTCTAAACCTGCTGCGTTTTATTGTGCTGGCGATTGTATATAGCAAGACTATGGGTACACCATACAGGCATATAGACTATCATTTTATATTTAACTGTTTAGTGTATTTCGTGCAGTTCATTTTCCTATATAAATGGCTGCAGCATCCGGTGTTGAAAAGTGATGGCTCAATGGCTTAATGGGTCAA
>CAISOH010000129.1 GCA_903887005.1 uncultured Bacteroidota bacterium
TAATACAAAGTAATATATCTATATAAAACACTCCAATTATATATGTTAAAGTTATTCCTGTATTGATAAAAAAATTTTATTAATCAACGAAATGAACGAAATTTGGTTAAGTGAAAACGAACAGTGATGAAGAAAACTTACCATTATTTACGCAGTCTTTTAGGTGCCGCTCTTTTATTATCAAGCCTTAGTTCTTATGCAACGCATATAGTTGGAATAGACTTATTCTATACTTATGTAAGTGGCAGTACTTATAAAATAACCTTAGTCGCTTATGGAGATTGCGCAGGCTCCGCATTTCCCTCTCTGCTTACAAGCAGTCCGCAAATATGCGTTTATGATGGCAACACTTCGGTAGGCAGCCTTTATCTTACCTTACAATCGCCAACAACAGGTGTGGAAATTACCCCTGTTTGCCCAGCCGACACCAACCTGACCCAATGTACCAGTATTTCTTATACTATACCGGGTATAAAGAAGTTTGTCTATTCCGGGAATTATACGCTGCCATATACCTCATCGGTATGGCGTTTTTTATTTACCGGTAATATGGGGCCCAGTGGCGGAGGTGCCGGCAGGGGGTCAACTATTACAAACATAGTGGGGCCGGGATCAAGTATTATTCAACTTGTTGATACCTTAAATAACGTAGTCTATCACAATACCAGCCCCACCCTTACAATTTTACCAACTCCTTTTTTCTGCCTGAATAATCCTGACACCTATAATCCGGGAGCCAGTGACCCTGACGGTGACAGCCTTTCATTCCATCTTGTATCCGCTATAAATGGTACAACAGTCTGCCCTGCTTTAGGTTCTCCTGTAACTTATGTAACACCCTACACGCCAACAGCGCCACTTGCAACAAGCAGCTTTTTATTTGATTCTAAAACCGGGCAAATTACATTTTACCCAAATATCCTTCAAAGATCGCTGGTGGTATATAATATTGAAGAATACAGAAGTGGTACAATGGTTGGCACCTGCCAGCGTGAAATGACCTTCCTTGTACTTACCTGTACTACGAGTTCCCCATGGGGAGGATATACCAGTTCCACAGCAGGAACTATAATTGATAGTACTGATTTTAGTATTTGCTCTAATGCCGGTGCTTTTTCCATTACCATGACCACAAAAGAAGCAGATACCTCTTATAATATTAATGTTACCGCCACCGGCCTGCCATCCGGTATTACTTTCTCTACAGTAAATAATAACACCAATCATCCGGTCTCCACCATATCCGGTACAACAACAGGAATGGCGCCGGGCACTTACATTTATTATGTTACTTATAAGAATGATGCATGCCCCCTGAATGGTGTACGGACTGAGGCATTTACTATTACAATCTTACCTGCGCCTGGTGTAAAGGCTGGCCCTGGTGCAAGCATTTGCATTGGTTCCTCAACAACATTATCAGTAACAGGAGCGAGTACCTACCTATGGACTCCTTCAACAGGTTTGTCCTGTACCACTTGTTCGGTGCCGGTCTCAAGCCTTGCTGTAACTACGCTTTATACGGTAACCGGGACTGCATCAAACGGATGTAGCAGCAGTGATACCGTAAGAGTCAAAATTCTATCGCTGCCAACTTTAAGTCTAAGCGCTCCACCACCAATATGCCTGGGATCAACTACAACCTTATCTGTATCAGGCGCTGTAAGTTATGTATGGACTCCAGCTACAGGTTTGTCTTGCACTACCTGTTATAATCCAATTGCGAGCCCTACAGCAACAACAACATATTCTGTGACAGGAACGGATGCAAATGGCTGTGTAAATAAAACTACTGCAACTGTCACGGTAAATTCGTTACCCGCTGTTACGGTTGCCCCTGTTGCTTTTTGTTCCGGAACATCAGCCACACTTTTTCCTTCAGGCGCAGTAAGTTATACCTGGTCTCCCGGCAGTGGCTTATCCTGTACATCTTGTACCAATCCGGTGGCAAGTGTAACTGTAACGACAACATATACTGTTACGGGCACTGATATAAATGGCTGCAAGGGTACCGCTTTATTAACTGTTTCTGTTACACCTACCCCTGCACCACCATCAGTAGTTTCACCTGTTCATTATTGCCTTAATGCAACGGCTACCGCTTTAACGGCAACCGGCAGCAGCCTGCTTTGGTACACAGCCCTGACTGGTGGCACCGGCAGCCCTGTTGCACCCATACCCCCCACGACCAAAGCAGGAAGCACCACCTGGTATGTAAGCCAGACCGTTGGCGGATGTGAAAGCGCCAGGAGTCCGGTTACAGTAACTATTAATCCACTGCCAACGGTTACTATCGCTCCTTCAACCGCTGTTGTCTGCAAAGGATTTGATACTACACTTACCGGTGGCGGGGCAATCAGCTATTCATGGAGCCCGGCAACAGGGTTAAGCACTTCAACCGGAAGTATTGTAAAAGCCCACCCTACAACTACTACAACTTATACTGTTACCGGAACAGATATTAATGGATGTGTAAATAAAGCTTCTATTACTGTCTCCGTCAACCCACTTCCCAACGTAACTATAGCTCCGGCAGCTATTTGTTCAGGCGTATCTGCCACATTATTCCCTACTGGCGCTATTAGCTATATTTGGTCTCCCGGCAGTGGCTTATCCTGTACTTCATGTACCAACCCGATAACCAGCGTTACTGTTACAACAACCTATACCGTTACCGGCACAGACATAAACGGCTGCAAAGACACTACGACAGTAACTGTTAATGTTTCACCTACGCCCCCACCTCCTTCAGTAGTTTCACCTGTTGTTTATTGCCTTAACGTAACTGCGACTGCTTTAACTGCAACAGGTGCCAGCCTGCTTTGGTACACAACCCCAACAGGTGGTACCGGCAGCCCCATTGCACCCATACCCCCCACTACCAGGGTGGGAAGCACAACATGGTATGTAAGCCAGACTGTTGGCGGATGTGAAAGCGCCAGGAGTCCGATTACCGTAACTATTAATCCACTGCCTGTAGTAACCATCTCGCCAACAACCGCTGTTGTATGCAAAGGATTAGATACGACACTTACCGGTGGCGGGGCAATCAGCTATTCATGGAGCCCTGCAACAGGGCTTAGCACTTCAACCGGAAGTATTGTAAAAGCCCACCCTGCAACTACTACAACTTATACTGTTACCGGAACAGACATTAATGGATGTGTAAATAAAGCTGCTATTACTGTCTCCGTTAACCCACTTCCCACTGTTACTATAGCTCCGGCAGCTATTTGCTCAGGCGTATCCGCCACATTATTCCCTACCGGCGCAATTAGCTATATTTGGTCACCAGGTTCCGGTTTATCCTGTACTTCCTGTACCAATCCTATAACAAGCGTTACTGTTACAACAACCTATACCGTTACCGGGACAGACATAAATGGCTGCAAAGACACTACGACAGTAACTGTTAATGTTTCACCTACACCCCCACCGCCTTCAGTAGTTTCACCTGTTGTTTATTGCCTTAACGCAACTGCGACTGCCTTAACAGCAACAGGTGCCAGCCTGCTATGGTACACTACCCCAACAGGTGGTACAGGCAGCCCAATTGCGCCCATTCCATCTACTACTACTGTGGGAAGCACAACATGGTATGTAAGCCAGACTGTTGGCGGATGTGAAAGCGCCAGGAGTCCGATTACCGTAACTATTAATGCGCTGCCAATAATTACCATCTCACCGGCAACGGCAGCGGTGTGTATAGGAAAGGATACCACACTTACAGCTAGCGGCGCGGTCAGCTATACCTGGAGCCCTGCAACAGGACTCAGCAGCACAACAGGGGCTGTCGTAAAAGCCCATCCAACAACAACTACAACTTATATTGTCACCGGAACAGCCACTACCGGATGCAGCGATACGGCCTCAAGGGTAGTAATCGTTAATCCATTACCAACTCCTGTTGTGCCTTCAGCAACTATTTGTAACGGGTCATCTGCTACACTTACCGCCGGAGGTGCAATGGTATATACATGGTCGCCGGCTTCCTCGCTGAGCAGCAGTGCTGGTATAAGTGTTATTGCTAGCCCGGCAATTACCACAACCTATACGATTACAGGTACTAATAGTTTCAATTGTACTAATACTACTACGGCAACGGTTAGAGTAAATCCTGTCCCCCCAAAACCCGGCGTAGTTTCTCCTGTTCATTATTGCCAATATGCAACAGCAACAGCATTAACAGCAACAGGCACCAGCCTCCTTTGGTACACAACATCAACAGGTGGTACTGGCAGCCCGGTAGCGCCCATACCACCCACTGCTACTGTGGGTAGCACTACCTGGTACGTAAGTCAAACTGTGGGTGGATGTGAAAGCTCCAGGAGTCCGGTTACAGTAAATGTCACCCACCTGCCTGCAGTAACCCTGGCACCCGCTGCACCTGCTATTTGCGCAGGACATTCTGTTACGCTTTCTGCAAGCGGAGCCATTACTTATAACTGGTTGCCTTTTACCGGATTAAGCACTACGACAGGCGCGGTGGTAGTTGCAGGGCCTCCGGTTACTACATCCTATACAGTAACCGGCACAGATGCCGTCGGATGTAGCAACACTGACACCATTACCGTAATAGTACACCCCTTGCCTGTAATTAAGATATTGCCTGCAAACCCATTTATCTGTCTTGGCTCTGATGTTATACTTACTGCCAGCGGCGCAGTGGCCTATATGTGGAGTCCGTCTGCCACCTTAAGCGCATCTTCCGGCGCAAGCGTAATTGCCAAACCGGGTACTACTACCCTGTACACAATTACAGGTTATGACCTGTTTGGCTGTACAGGCAGCGCAATAGATACAGTAAATGTAAGCCCCGTACCGCCCCCACCTGCAGTTATTTCTCCGGTGATTTATTGTCAGAATGCTATTGCCTCCCCTCTCTCCGCCACAGGACTTAGCCTGTTATGGTACACTACAGCTACAGGAGGCGTTGGTGGTACAGTAACGCCTGTTCCATCAACGGCCAGAGTTGATACTTCTACATGGTACGTAAGTCAAACAGTGAATGGCTGTGAAGGCCCAAGGGATTCAATAAAAGTCATTGTAAGAATTAATGCAGAAACCGATTTCAGCTTTAAAATAAATTATGGCTGTATTAATGACACTGTTTCGTTTACAAATAATTCGAAATATACTTACAAATATTTATGGGATTTTGGCGATAATACACAAGATACAATTACCAATCCGGTGCATTATTACCATGCTGTAACTCAAAGCACAGATTTTAAGGTAATACTATTCGGAGGCAATCAATATTGTTTTGGAGATTCAACAAAAGAAATCCTGACGCTTAACCCTTCACCTGGTATAAAACTAATAAATGTCACACCTGACCAAACAATCCCTTACGGCTCCAGTATCCCCCTTAATGCTGATGGCGCGGATACATGGTCATGGTCGCCCGATGATGGAACTTTAAGTGCACTTCATATACACAACCCGGTGGCCACGCCTAAAGATGATAATACATACATAGTATATGGAACTGACTTGCACGGATGCATGGATTCCGCAATCATACACATCTTCCTGGAGTATGAGGACTCTCCCTTTGTACCTACGGCTTTTACGCCTAATGGCGATGGTGAAAACGATTTTGCAAGGATCCTCAACCTTAGGCACAACAAACTGATTGACTTTCGTATTTTCAATCGCTGGGGTCAGGTAGTTTTCAATACAACTGATGTAAACCAGGGATGGGATGGCAAATTCCTCGGCGCTCCACAGGATCTTGGGGTCTTTGTGTATATTTTCACAATTTCAGATCGTAAAGGCACATTAAGATCTTATAAGGGAAACATAACGCTGATAAGATAATGATCCTATGATTTGATATATTTTGTAGTATTAACAGGTTAAGATTTACATTCTAAATCGTCCCTATAGCTATCAAATGCTATAGGGATTTTTACTTTTATTTATTCTGCGTGAATGCCTGTTGAAGGAATACCCGAAAGTCAATTTTCTATAAAAAAACTGTGCAATTCCCTTCGTCCTCCTTCCGGGATCACGGATTCACCGTAACTTTTTTACTGCACTTCCCGTGGGCGCTCATCATGGATATTACATATACTCCATGCAGTTCAGATAAATCAACCTCTAAAGGTTTATTGGTAACCATAACTATCTTTTTGAGGTTTTCTCCCATCATATCAACAATAACTATACTCACTTCTTCCTGTATATCTGATACTATATTAACTGTAAATATTCCTGAATTTGGATTCGGAAATATCTGTAATTCAGATAATGAATTGACAATGGGAACATTTGAAAAATCACATTGAACGATGTTTAATGGCCAAATGGCGTTATCAGTTCCGCAAACATTGGTTACAGAATAAATGATTGTATCAATTCCAATCGTAACCCCTGTAACAACACCATCGTTTGTTACAGTAGCATTAGCATTATTTCCTGACCATATACCGCCTGTTATTGTATCAGATAAAGTAATAGTTGAATCAGGGCACACATCTGGTGCGCCTGTTATCGTCCCTGCAAAAGGCAATGGATTAACGGTTACATTAGCAATTGCAATGCATCCGGCAGGCAAGGTATAGGTAATGACAGCGGCACCTGCAGAAACTCCTGAAACAACCCCTGTTCCGGTAGTAATTGATGCAATATTTGTATTTCCGGTATTCCATGTCCCGCCGGCTGACAAATCGCTTAAACCCGTTGTTGCACTGACACAAACGGTCGTAATGCCTGCAATTGCCGAAGGTAAAGGATTAACGGTAACTGCTTTTGCAGCTATGCACCCTGTCGGAAGTGTATATGTAATTACTGATGTCCCCGCGCTTACGCCCGTGAGTGTTCCGGTGGTTGAAACTATTGTCGCAATGATAGTGCTGCCGCTACTCCATGTACCACCTGATGTGCCATCACTTAAAGTTGTTGTTAAGCCTGCACATAAACTTGTTGCACCTGTTATTGCAACAGGCAAAGGATTTACAACTACGGAAGCCGTCGTCATACAACCTGTTGACAAGGCATAAGTAATAGTTGGCGTACCATTAGCTACGCCCGTTACTATACCCGATGCACCAACTGTAGCCAGCGCAGTATTGCTGCTGCTCCATGTACCACTTATTGTTCCATCACTCAAAGTAGTAATCAAACCCGTACAAACATTTGTAGTGCCGGTAATGGCTAATGGTACCGGATTGATAGTGATAATTGCGCTGTCAAACATATTATTACTGCAGGCGGTTATAGCATCAGTAGCAACGACCTTATAAGTACCTGCCGAAGTATGTAAACCAAAATCCAGAGAAAGTCCGGTACCGCTGATTGCCGTTCCTGTTGCTATACCGCCATAATATAACTGGTAATTATTTCCGGCGACCGAACCGCTTTGGGTTATATGGACTCCTGTATCACCTGTACAATAACCACCTCCTCCTGTTACTGTATAAACAAGGGGTAACGGATTAACCGTTACAGGAATAGTACTAAAACAGCCTGTTGACAGCGTATAAGTTATATTGGGTGCACCGGACAATATCCCATTAACTACACCTGCACCCGAGACTGTAGCAAGTATTGTGTTACTGCTGCTCCATACACCTCCGCCAGATGCATCACTTAATGTTATTGACGACCCTACGCAAACCTGCCCGGAACCAATTATTGCAGCAGGCGATGAACTAACATTTACTAAATAGGTACTACTACATCCTGTAGGTAATGTATAAGTAATAACTGTAGTGCCGGAATTGACGCCGGTAACAACTCCGGTTGACGGTGTTACAGTTGCAATTATAGTGCTGCTGCTACTCCAGGTACCAAAAAGAATGGAAGCAAGTAATGTTGTTGTATGACCGGTACACAAAGCCGCACTTCCGCTGATATTGGGAACAGGGTTAACGGTAACATTCTTTGTCGCACTGCAACCTGACCCTATTGTATATGTGATAGTTGCTATGCCACCCATATTGCCAGTAACATCCCCTGTATTGGTACCGGAGCTTATTACATTTGCTACTGAAGGATTACTGCTTGTCCATGTTCCGCCTGCCATAGCATCACTAAGAGTGATTGTTTGAAATTGGCAAACAGTTGCGGGCCCGCTTAAAGGCAATGGCGAAAGGTTAACAGTCACGGTAGTAGTTACGATACAACCAAGGAAATAAGTAATGGTAGCTGTGCCGGGAGAAATACCAGTGACAATACCGGAGGTAAAACCCAACGTGGCGATGGCTGTGCTGCCGCTTGTCCAATAACCGCCAGGTGTTCCATCGCTTAAAGTTAATGTTTGCCCTACGCAAATAGCGCCTGCACCCGCTATAACCGATGGGAGCGGATTTACCGTCATTACCATAGTAACAGTACAACCGGAACCTAATGAATATGTCACTGTAGCAGTACCTGCCGAAACGCCATAAAATGCTCCGGTAGTGGCATCGATCGTCCCAACAATAGCAGGTGAGCAACTCCATACCCCGCCGGAAACAGTGTTGCTTAAAACAACTGAAGAACTTACACAAGCTTTATATAGGCCGAGAATTGGTGAAGGTGTCGTAGTGACACAAACGGTAGTTGTTTTCTGACATCCTGTTATCAATGTATAGATTATTGGCGTGCAACCTAAAGTTGAACCTGCAGTAAGAACTCCTGTAAAAGGGTTTATAGTCGCAATGGCAGTGAGTGTACTGGTCCATCCACCGCTAATAGTGGCATCGCTCAGAGTAATATTAGAGCCTTTACAAACAGCTGTAGGTCCGGTAATTGAGGCCGGTAATGGATTTATAGTTATTACTTCCGTTACGAAACAACCGGTCCCGATTTTACATATTACAGTGCCTAAACCTGCAACTAACCCTGTAACAATACCTCCAGAGGAAATTGATAAAGTTGTGCTGCCTGAACTCCAGACTCCACCCGTCGTAGCATCACTGAGTGTTATCGAAGAATTAACGCAAACTGATGAAGGCCCGCTTATGGCTGCCGGTAATGGATTTACGGTTACAATAGCCGATATTGAACATCCGGTTGAGGCAAGCTTATAAGATATGGTTGCGGTACCTGCTGTGCCACCGTAAACATCTCCTGTTGATGATCCTATACTTGCAATAGCGCTGCTGTTACTGCTCCATGTTCCACCCGCAGTGGCATCACTTAATGTTGTTATAAATCCGGGGCATACCGATTTTGTCCCTCCGATAGCGCCTGGTATTGGATTAACTGTTACATCCCTGTTTACCGAACAACCAGTAGAGGTAAATGTATAGGATATTGTAGCTGTACCCTGCGCAATACCTGATACAATGCCCCCACCTGAAACAGTAGCAATAGCAGAGGAGCCGCTGCTCCAGGTCCCGCCGGGAGAGGCATCGCTTAAAGTTGTTGCAGCCCCCTGGCACACAATGGCTGTACCGCCAATTGCAAGTGGTAACGGAAGTATCGTAACAGTAGCATTTACTTTACAACTTCCACCAAGCGAATACACAACAGAAGCCGTACCTGCGGCTATACCTGTGACCGTGCCTGCCAAAAGCCCTACCGAAACAGTAGTAGCTGCGCTTGTCCATGCCCCACCTGTAGTAGCGTTACTCAAAGTAGTTGTTGCGCCTAAGCAAACAACCGGAATACCTCCGATGGGACCCGGTGCGGTACTGACCAATACACTTGCAGTAATGTAGCAGCCTGTAGAAAAAACAGAATAAGTTATGGTGGCCGAACCAGTTACATGCCCCGTCACAATGCCGGCCAATATAGTTGCGACAGATGTATTACCGGAACTCCAGACACCACCAATAGAAGCATCGCTCAGGGTTGTCGTAGCGCCGGTACAAACCGTAGTAGCCCCGGTAATTGGGGCTGGTAAAGGACTGATAGTTACTGTAGCATAAGCCTGGCAACCGGTGGACAAGGTATAAGTAATTACTGATGTACCGGCGGCAATGCCGGAAACAACACCTGTTGAAGACCCTACGCCTGCTATGGAGGTACTTCCGCTGCTCCAGGTACCGCCTGCCACCGTATTACTTAAAGCGGATGTTGCACCATTGCACATTTTAAAGACTCCGGTTATTGCTGGGACCGAATTAACCGTTAAACCGGTAGTAGCATAACAGCCGGTACTCAGCATATAGGAAATGGTCGTTGTTCCTGTTGCAATGGCCATTACCAGTCCAGATGAGGAACCAATAGAGGCAACACCTAAAACGGAACTGCCCCATGTGCCTCCGGTTGTAGCATCGCTTAAAGTTATTGTGTTTGTCAGGCAAACAGATACCGGCCCGGTTATCCCCGCAGGAACCGGATTAACTGTTATGGAAGCTGTCTTAAAACAACCGGTCCCAATAATGGTATAAGTACAGGTAAATATGCCTGCGGAAATACCGGTGACTATGCCTGTAACTGCATCCACACTCCCTATGGCAGGATTACTGCTTGTCCAGGTCCCGCCGGACAAGATGTCTGATAAGCCGGTTGTCAGGCCTGCGCAAACATTCAAGGTCCCGGATATTGGATTTGGGACCTGGTTAACTGTAACAGTCATAGTAGCCCGGCAACCTGATGGAAGGGAATAACTGATAATGGCCGAAACAGGAGAAATGCCGGTTACCAATGCTGATGTTGATCCTACCGTGGCAACAGTGTTGTCACTTGATGCCCAAAGCCCGCCAGGTGTTGCATCGCTGAGTGCTGTTGTATTACCGCTGCAAACTGTTGGAGTACCTGTTACCGGGAGAGGTGTAAACAGTATAGTCATTACTGTTGTCACATAGCAACCCGTGCCTATTGTATAACTTATAGTTGCTGTTCCCGCCGAAACGCCGGTCACCACCCCACCTGAGCCAATGGTGGCTACCGAAGTATTACTGCTTGCCCATGTGCCGCCGCCTGCATCCGCCAAAGTAGTTGATGAACCACTGCAGATAGTTGTGATACCGGTTATACTCCCCGGCACCGGGATGACGGTTACCGTCCTGATAGTCCAGCAGGTAGTGCTGCCCTGCGCCCACGTAATGATCGCAGTACCTCCCGACATCCCGGTTACTATACCGGAAGAAGACCCAACTGTGGCTATCGAAGTATTGCTGCTGCTCCATGTACCGGTTCCCGGCCCATCGGTCAGGCTTGTTGTAAAGCCGACACAAAGAACGGGCGCTCCGGTTATTGCTGACGGTAACGGATTAACGGTCACAGTAGCATATACCGGGCAAAGCCCTTTGAATGAATAGGTTATTATAGCTGTCCCAAGTGTATTTCCTGAGACGACACCTGATGAAGAACCGACCGTTGCGACAGTAGTATTACTACTGGTCCATCCTGCCCCGGCGACCGCATCGCTTAATCCAGAGGTAAGGCCTAAGCACACATTCAGATTTCCGTTTATTGCAGTGGGCACAGGGAGTACCGTAACTTTAATAGTGTCCGTATGCAGGCAACCTCCTGTATTATAAGTTGTAATTCTATAGGAATTAACCCCCACAGGCGGCATTGAGACTAAGGTAGTATCACAGGTGGTGCAGCTTAACCCGGTTGCCGGCATCCAGCTATAGGTTATTGGTAAAATGTCCGTAGCTCCGCCCCAGATTTTTACACTTGCTCCATAGCATAACGTGGTATCATGGGCCTGGTGCGATACCATATTGGAAGGAACTAACCGCGTATAAAAAGTATCTTTACAACCGTATCCGGCATAAGGCGTTGATATTACAGCATAGGTAGTGGTTACAGTGGGAATGCTTATTGTAACAGTTTGGGTTGTTCCATACGATTTGGTATAAGTCAGAGAATCCGTCCAGGTATAAGCGGAATATCCGGGTAAGGATGAAAGTGTTGCTGTTCCTCCCGAACAGCCTACAGTTAAAATATTAAACAAACTGCAATTCATATCTATATAGGCATATCCGAAATGGCAACTGTTCGTACACCCCCCGATCCTAAAACTAACAATCAGTGTTCTCCCTCCTTTCCCTGAGAAATTAACGCATCCTGATGTCCAGGGTTTGTACCATACGTCCATTGTACTACTCCAGGTTGATCCTAAAGTAGAAAGAGAAAAACCTGGTAATGATCCTGATGATACATAAGAATAAGAACTACAGGGTATAGTCGCACCTGTGGCGGAGTCAATAACGTTTATTTGAAACCTGGGTTGCTGGGAGGCTGCATGACCTGGATTCTCCATAACAATAGCATAACGGTAAATTAGCGCATAAGTTGAGCCACCTGTTACGGTTGGTACATGTATATGATAATCAATTCCATCAGCGTTTGTGTTTCCGCTGTCCTTTCCGATTTTAAGGGAATACAATCCTTCTCCAACCACCGGAAAACCACCATAGTAGTCTGTGCCGCTTGATACAAGAGTATGCAAGCCAGGCGCAGGGGTGCAACTCGCTAAGGTCCAGATAGGAGTAGTACTCACGAGAGTATTGGTACCTCTCCAGTAATTCCAGAAGGAGGTAGTCCCCAGTTCAAAATCTATATTCGGTTCGCACGAAGATTGAGCATCGGAACTAACAGAGAATGCGCAGCAAATTAACGTGCAAAATAGAAGGCGTGCCTGCCGGCGGGCATAGTATAGGTTTCCCATAAAATGGTTTTCAGAATACTAAATTACTCCTATTTTTAATTTTTCTTAGTTTTTTATAATTTAAAATTAAGGTCGATGGTTTATTATTTGAAATTCAACCAATAAAAGGGGTATAATCCCGATAGGGATGGCATTATTATAGAAAAATCAATAATTTACAGTTGCGAAACCCCGAAGTGGGTGACATTATTTCACGTTAATTGCCTCGAGCCTTGCAATACACAAAGGATTTGCAAGACCAGCAAAAGAGAAACGGCAACGGGAGCTCCGGCTAATCAAATAAGATAGTTTCAATTATTACCGGTTCAATTGGCTGATCTGATGAATTCGTTGACACAGCTCCAATGGCTGCAACAACTTCCATCTCTAATCTTAAATACCCACAAAAAAGTAGTACCAAGCTTGCAAATTGCTTGCAAAAACTTGGTACTTTGCATTTCGGAAGTATGACTGCTCGTGTCATGTTTCCATCGTAACGTGCTGATTAACAGCCATTTCTGCGTGCCCCAGACGGGAATTGAACCCGTACACGCATTACTGCATACAGGATTTTAAGTCCTGCGCGTCTACCAATTCCGCCACCAGGGCATCATCATTTTCCCGGCGGTAAACACTCCGGGAAAAGCCATAAACAAAAAATTCCAAACCACCGGCTTGGAATCTTTAGAGCGGAAGACGAGACTCGAACCCGCGACCCCGACCTTGGCAAGGTCGTGCTCTACCAACTGAGCTACTTCCGCATTTTTTGTAAGAACTTTTGCTTTGGGAGTGCAAATATAGAGGTTGATTCACAAAAAACAAATTCCCTGTCGAAAAAAAATAAATGATATTCCAAACAAAGTCAAAATTCAAAAATTAAAATTCAAAAAGCCCCTCAAATGAAAGCAAACAGTAAAAATTCAAAAAGCAAAATTCTCATTTTGAAATATTTTAAGAAATGCTTTGTAAGAATGCTATTTTTGTTCAATTATCGGGAGAGCCCTTTCAGATTTTGATTACAATTTAAGGGCTTTTTGACTTTTGAATTTTGACTTTTGACTTTAAATTATGGCTCCCTTCATTTCGCTTGTAAAAAAAGACCTCCTGATGGAATGGCGGCAAAAGCATACGCTGTTTGGCGTATTGCTTTACGTTGGCGCTACCGTATTCGTGGTGTATATGATGAGCGGGCAACCGGAAGCGAGGATATGGAACGCCTTGTTCTGGCTCACGCAGTTATTTGTGGCTGTTAATTCGGTAGCAAAGAGTTTTTTGCAGGAGCATCCAAACCGTTTCCGATACTATTATACACTCGTAAAACCAAGTACCTTCCTGCTTGCAAAAATGCTTTACAGCATCGTAATTATGCTGGTAATGAGCCTGGTAAGCCTGTTTTTATACTACGTAATGCTGGGCTGGCCTTTAGAGCAAAGCGGTTTGTTTATTGTTATTACCATGGTAGGCAGCCTTAGTTTGTCAGCCGTATTTACTTTTCTATCTGCGATAGCTGCCCGGGCGCAACAAAACTCCGCACTTATGGCCATATTGGGTTTCCCGTTAGTAACCCCTGTATTGATGATCCTCAGCAAACTGGCGCTTACTGCTCTCTCCCCCATCTATATGCCGGGCTGGTGGGGCCTTGCACTTGTATTACTTGGACTGGACATACTGGTCATTATCCTGGGGATTATTTTATTCCCGTTTTTGTGGCAGGAGTAATTTTTTAATGGCTCAATTGCGTAATGGCTCAATGGGTGGTGGAATATGATTTTTATGCTTTTTTAATAATCAGAAAGTTGCTTTTTTGTACAAAGCGAAACAGTAAGATAACCGCAATAGATAAAGAGCTTCAAACATACATAACGGGATCTATGGTCTAAGTGATAAATACGAAGATTATTTTTCCTTAGCAAAGTATATTGCTGCAATTAAGGAAGACAGTGATTCAGGGATTTGGGTAGGAGGAATCGTTGGGTAAATTTTTATTTGTCTATTCCTTTTTGTATATATTTTGAAGCAACCAGGTTGAAATTACCAAATTCAATACATCCTGTAAAGCTTACCCGGTAAGGACTTAATCAACCCTTGCATTTCCAACTGTAACAAAGTCGCAGCAAGCATAGAGCTTGCAAATCCTGTATTATGCAGCAATTCATCAGAATGAACGCTATCCTTGTTTTGCAATAAGTCCACAATTCGCTGTTCTTCGGGTGTGAGTGTAATGAACAATTGCCTTTGTACGGCCTTTTGCTTTTTTTCTTTATTCCAGTTCATCATCTCCACCAGGTCTTCCGCCTTTGTGATCATGGCGGCAATGTTGGTGCGTATCAGTTCATTGCAGCCGGTGCTGCGGCTGTCATTCACCCTGCCGGGAAAGGCCGCTACTTCACGGTTGTAGCCGCTGGCCATGTGTGCGGTAATAAGGGCGCCGCCCGTGATATGGCTCTCCACTACCACAGTAACATCGCTGAGGCCGGCAACTATAGTGTGACTAACAATGTATGTTTTGTATCTTTCCAACTTTAAACATACACATTATGAGCAAAGCACTTAAACACATACTGGCTATTTACATCCGCGTTTCAACAGACGAACAAGCAGTAGAAGGGCTTTCGGTAGATAATCAGCTATACAGAGGCAAGGTACTGGCTACTAAGCTGGGATTAGCCTTTCGGGCTTATACAGACGCAGGTTATAGCGGTGAACTACCTATTGAAAAACGCCCGAAGTTCTTAGAAATGTTTAAAGACATTGAAGCAGGTATAGTATCAACTGTATTTGTTTTAAATCAGTCCCGTTTAGATAGAGGCGATTTATTGCAGTTTTTAACCATAATAGCGTTTTTCAAAAAGCATAAGACAATCTTATATTTTGATACAGAACACAAAAACTACAATGATATTAGCACTGAATTAAGTATGAATATCATTGCTGCGGTAAATCATAATCATAATCAACAATTAGCCGTTAGTATTAAATCAAACCTTGAAAAAAGAATTTTAGACGGTAAAGCACCTGCTGGGCGTTTGCAAGCATACGGGTACGATAAAGACGAAAAAGGATATTTGGTTATTCACCCAGAAGAAAGCAAAGTCATTACGACAATGTTCGATTTGGCAAACACAGATAATTCAGTAGTCAAAATAGCGGCTTACTTAAATAAGCTGGGTCATAAAACCAAAGTAGGTAAAAACTGGACAGGCAGATATGTTTATAACACGCTTACTAAATCAATGTATAAAGGTGTATTGCTTCATGGTGACAATGGTAAAAAACCGGGGCATACTTTCAGTAGAAAACCCTACCCTTGTCCCGCCATTGTTGATGCTGTACTATATGATAATGTACAATTGCAACTTAAAACTAGAAATACTTTTAAGGACACAAACAATACAGAATACTTTTTACTAAAAGGTTTGCTTCATTGTAATGTGTGCGGTAAAGGTTATTATGTACATAAGCCCAGAACCATACAAAAACATTTATGCACTTATCAATGTAAATCGGGACAAACAAAAGCGGGCTGTGGCAACAAGGGCTTGTATGTTAGTAGTCTGGACAAAATAATAACTGATAATGTACTTAATTTGGTTGGTATAGTAGAAGAAGCATTTAGTGACGGAGACTTAGCTTATCGAACAAAAGATATGGTTAGACAAGCGAAAATAGCTAAAGACCGAGCAGATAAATTTAAAGCTGAAAAACAACGATTAATAGACAGTATTGTAAAAGGCTGGGTTGACCCTGAAGATACAGACATTGCTAAGAAAATGGAAGATTACAATATTGGTATAAAAGGCGCTACTGATTTATTTAATGACTGTCAAAAAGAACTTGACATAGTTAACCACAAAGAAGAAATATTAGAAGTATGTAGGCAGGGAGTAAAGAAGTTTAAGAAAATGAAGGAGCAAAAAGAAAAAGTAGATTTTTTAAGAAGCGTAATTAAGAACATCAGAATACTTTACACGAAGGAAGAAAAGGTTTTTGATATTTGGATCAACTTCAAAATTAACCAGCTTGAAAAGTACCTGATTATAAAGAAGGTGAATTTTAAAACACCTTTAATTAGAAATGCAAGTATGAGAAACCCGACTATA
>CAISOH010000130.1 GCA_903887005.1 uncultured Bacteroidota bacterium
AGTAATAACTATCCTATCGTAACAACTTAGTGTACCAGCAATTTTAGCCGCATAGCGGGAGGTCAGAAGTTCCACAAACTAATATTTGTCGGAAAATTACAGATTTTTTCCTTTTTGGTTCTGGCTTGTCCAGGTTAGGTTATTAAAAAGTTGAAGTTTGAACGCAAAGTACTCCCCGAGACAGAAAAATATCGGTAAGGCCTGCAATGAACACTTTTATTTTATAGGGTTTATATCAAGGTCTTTGCATATTTTCTTCACCAAATAATCATTTATTTCATTATGCCTTGGTAATGTGGAAGTCTTTTTGTTGGAAACATTCATATAAACAGAATGGCTGCCTCCTTCGCGTTTTAATAAGCAACCATGTTCATTCAGATACCTGATAACATCTTTTCGCTTCATCAGGCAACCATCTTTATCTCTTCTTTAATAATTTTTTTGCCTGCTTGTTCTTCGAGGGCTATTTCCCGTCTCACCTCAATAATTAATTCAAGCGCTTCACGTAAATTAACCCTGGCTTCTTCCAGAGTTGCCCCTTGGGTATTCACACCCGGTATCTCTTCAATATATGCTATATAGTCTTTTCCATGCTGTTCAAAAACTGCGGTCAATCCACTATGAATATCCATTTTATTATTTTTAGTCTTTCTCAAATTTACATTGTTTCTGCGGCTTTTCGGGACATAGATCATTTCCGGTCTTCAAGTGACTGGCTGCAAATAAATGTCGCCAATCTGATATTTTTCATTTTATAAAATAACCAATACTGCAAATTAGGGAATAAATGAGATGTATGCAATAATATTTTTATTGTTTTTGTAGGTTTGCTACCCAGCTCCGTCTCAGCCGTGTCTCCTTTTTCAGGGACACGGCGTCAATCAGGGTGCAAAAGCTAAATATACCTTCTCAAATTTTCATAATCACATGTAAAAATACAATAATATATTTTCTTTTATCCATGACGGGATATTATATTTAAAAGTGCGCCAAATCAAAGCCCAAATTCAACTCAAACCCTTACTGGTGGCTCAAAGAAATTTACATGATATACGCATAGCTGTATATGATAGTGCGAAAAGTGCGCTATCATGAAACTTCAATTTGCCAAACTCAAAATCTTACCTGAACTTTGACCCCAAAAGCTATAAATACCATAATAATGCTGTGAAAACTCCCCTCTTTTTTTCAAAGAGGGTGCCGAAGGCGGGGTGATTTGGCTGATTTAGCTGGGGTGATTTGGCGCGATTTAGCTGGGGTGATAAGGAGGTTGGGTATAAGTTGAATAGAGTAAACTTTAATTGGGACTAACAAAATTGCTGTAAACAAAAATCAGGATTATATAACTTATTGATGATTTTTTGATAACTTATTGATTTACAATTAAAACCGCTCAACAGTCAACCAAATAAAAAAAATCAAAACTAGAATTGCGCAACTGCCAATTGCCAACTGAATTTCAATTTTTGTCGTATTTTTGGTAAAACATTTAAAGACATCAATTACATTATGTCCAGGTCTAAATTTATACTTTCTTTAAGTACAATAGCTGTTACATTATCAGTGATAATTATAGCAGCATCCTGTCACAGGCAGAATAAGGTAATTACCGAAGATACCGGGTATGCTTCTGAACAATCGGCCTCTGAAAAAACTTTTAATGATGTGGAGGACATCTCCTATCATGCATCCGTTGTTTCTTCCGGTAGCTCCATGAATTACAGGACGACCGCTACCACTTCTTTGGGTTGCGCTACGGTTCACAAATCAGCAGATTCTATTGTCATTGATTTCGGAACTACTGATTGTATTTGCACCGATGGCAGGGCGCGCAGGGGGCAGATAATTGTTACTTATACCGGTAAATATGCGGACAGCGGCTCCATACATAAAATTACTTTCAACAACTTTTACCAGAATGACAACAAGGTTACAGGGACCAAAACTGTAACCAATATGGGTACTAATGCACTGGGGCAACCCTGGTTCAATGTTGCCGTAAATGGCTCAGTAACACTATCCGGCGGTGGCACCATCAGCGCGAACTGGAACAGGGTACGCACATGGATTGCCGGATATTCGACCCCCTCAAATTTTGCAGATGACGTATATTCAATCTCAGGTAGCGGAACCATGACGCGGGCTAATGGAACAACGGTAACTATTAATATCCCGGTAGCTACACCACTTATTGTAGCTGCGGGATGCAAATGGATAGAAGCAGGGACTATAACCTTTACTTTACCGGGCGGAGCAACCCGTAGTCTGAACTACGGTACAACCCCCGTTTGCGATAACCAGGCACAACTGACTTTGGCAAATGGCAAGGTAATTAACATCACAAAACCTTGATTTTTTAAGTTTTTAAAATAAAAGGCGGAAATATGTTCTGTCTTTTATTATTTTGTGGTGTTTTATTTGTGTTGGATAATCCACTATTTGTATATTAGCAGCAAATTTATCATTAAAATCTTCTGAGGGGGATTCGTTAAAACAAAACTATTTATCTATGCATCGTATTTCAAATTTCAAAAAAGGAGCTTTTTTTATTGCAATTTCCATGTTTTTATTGACTGCATGTACGCCTTCTCCCAAACCAGGAGTGACGGACGCAGATGATAACGGAGGTTACGCTTCTGATGGTTCCAGGATAGAGCTTGCCACGGATGATGCAATTTCTATTGCAGATGAAGCCGGCAATTTATATAACGGAGCATATATCAGTGTTCCTAACGGACTCGGGCTTAGCACCACAACTGTCGGAACTGATACTACCAGTTCACCCCACACACTCAGCATCAGATTTGGCAATACTGATTTAGTATGCATGGATGGAAGAAAACGCAGAGGAAGTATTTTCGTTTCGTACAATGGCAGATATACTGATCCGGCCCAGGTCCACACTATATTTTTCGACAACTATTTTATTAATGGCACCCAGTTATTAGGTACTATACTAACTACCCGTGTGGACACTACGATAACCGGTAACTGGTATTATAATGTGCAGGTAGATGATTCATTGAATATGAGCCAGGACCCATTACAAAGCCAATTCGTAATATGGACAGGTAACCTTGTACGTAAATGGATTGCTGGTTATGGTACAAATGACAGGAATGATGATGTATTTTCTATCTCCGGCAGCGCTACTTTAGTTCGCCCCAGCGGCCATTCATTCGCCTTTGGTATTTCTACCCCTTTACAAATGGCAATTGGATGTGACTTTGCAGAATCAGGCGTGGTAAATGTAACAGGCGTTAAAGGCCCGCGTGTATTAAATTATGGCGATGGCAACTGCGATCATAATGCCCAGCTTAGTATAGGCACTAATGTATATCCGCTTACGCTTACAAAGTAAATAGCAGTTGACAGTTTACAGTTTACAGTTGCAGTTGTCCTTATTTTATTGTGCAACTAATTTAGGTACGTAAACCACATATTTTTCTTCAAAGGCGGGTTCGGGGAAAATATTGTGAACGCTCCATACCTGTGTTATTTTTTTTAAGCCCGAATCATTGATCTCATTTTTAAGGTCGCCCCCTTTCAGGCATATCAGGCCGTTTGGGAGGTCATCACTTTTTTGCCCCATGCGAAGCAATGGATTTATCCATTTCCATAAATCGCCAAGGGGAGCTACTGCGCGGGATACCGCATAGTCGAATGTCCTTCCCTTTATTTCTTCGGCCCTGCCGTGAATGACGGTCACATTTTTAAGACCTATGGTATTAACTACCTCCTGCACTACTTTTATTTTTTTACCTATACTATCCACTAAGAGGAACTGCACCTTTGGAAAAAAAATAGCTAACGGGATGCCGGGAAAGCCCCCGCCCGTGCCTATATCTATTACCTGTGCGCCATTATCAAACGAGCATAGTACAGCAATGGCTAAGGAGTGTAATACATGTTTCTCATACAAGGAATCAATATCCTTGCGTGAAATGACGTTTATCTTTTCATTCCATTCTTTGTATAGTCCTTCCAACTGACTGAATTGGGACAATTGTTCTTCCGTAAAATCAGCGAAGTATTTTAATATTATTTCCAATGTTTTTTATTTTTCCAGGTTATGTATGGCAAGAAGGCAAAGTTATATATCATCCATGCTAAATCGAAGAATGGAAATAAATAAACAGGATTTTTTTCACCCAACTTTCCAGAGGCAGCCGTCCACAATAGCCAGTAAGCTATGCAGCGTATGGGCATCAGGATAAATGCTACTTTCCAATATGGTGAAAACAGCAATACAAAAACGCTCAGCCACAATACTGCATGAGAAACCCCATATATGCCCAATAACAGCTTTATATTACTTTTATAATACTTCCCTGTTGATAAATGCCTTTGTTTTTGTTTTACCCACTCTGACCAGTTTTCTTTGGCTTCTGAAAAAGTAAATGCTGTTTTATTACAAACTATAGCGGTATTATCTTTATTGCCGGAAATACTGACCAACAGGTCATCGTCGCCTGAAGGGAGGACATTCCATATTTCACTCTGTTGCGCCTTTTGTAAAACTTCTTTTGTACATGCAAGGTTCCTGCCTACTGCCATATAGGGCCGGCCGGCCATTATATAAGTGCTGTATTGCAGGAAAGTATGCAGGGTTTCCCATCTTATAAAAGCATTCAGCAGTCCTGTAGTTTTATTATACCCTCCATATCCGGCTACTATCTCTTTTCCATTAGCCAGCGGCGCTGCCATTTGTTCCAGCCAGCTATCACTTGTGGGTATGCAATCTGCGTCTGTAAGCACCAGCCAGTCATACTTTGCATAGGCCAAACCCTTGCTAATAGCAAACTTTTTTCCCTGGAGATTTCGTTCTGCATCCCTTGAAACAACATCCCATAAATTGTCGTGTTGCTGTTCCAGTTCCTGTAATACCTGCGCTGTATCGTCAATAGAATCATCGTTTACTACTATCACCTCAAATAATGGTTTCCCTGACTCATCATTGTATTTCTGTGATAAAACGGCGGGAAGATTTTTTTTCAAGTTATGCGCTTCGTTTTTTGCGCAAATGATAATGCTTACAGGCCGCCGCTCTTTCAAAGGCAAATGCTTGCCGGCAGGTATCCGGAGTATGCGGATAAAGATATATAGCATATACCCGCACTGGATAACCACCGCCAGGATAAATAACCAAAATATAACCTGTAAAAACACATGGCAAAGAAACGCTGATAAATCGGTAACCCGAAAGAATACCTGACTGAAAACATGTTAATAAATAAACCAAACGCATTACATTTGTGCGATTTTTCAAAAAAATCCATCATTTATATAATTAAAAAATTAAAACTGAAAAAAGGCATGGCAAAAATTAAAGTAGCAAACCCCGTAGTAGAACTTGATGGCGATGAAATGACGCGAATCATCTGGAAGTACATAAAAGATAAGCTTATTGTACCTTACCTGGATATTGACATTAAATATTACGACCTCGGCATAGAGCACCGCGACGCTACCAATGACCAGGTAACTATTGATTCTGCAAATGCCATTAAACAATATGGCGTAGGAATAAAATGCGCTACAATAACCCCTGACGAGGCCCGTGTAAAAGAGTTTAACCTGAAACAAATGTGGAAGAGCCCCAATGGCACTATCCGTAATATACTGGATGGTACTGTATTCCGTGAGCCGATCGTAATGAATAATATTCCCCGCTTAGTGCCTAACTGGACTGCTCCTATCTGCATAGGCCGCCATGCTTTTGGCGACCAGTACAAGGCTACAGATTTTGTAACTAAGGGAAAAGGTAAACTGACCATAAAATTTGAAGGTGAGGATGGCAAAATTATTGAGCATGAAGTATTTAATTTCAAAGGAGATGGGGTAGCGATGGCAATGTACAATACCGATGAATCCATTATGGGCTTTGCGCGTGCCTGTTTCAATATGGCGCTGTCAAAGAAATGGCCGCTGTACCTGAGTACCAAGAATACGATCCTGAAAAAATATGATGGCCGTTTCAAAGATATTTTTGAAGATATTTACCAGAAAGAATTCAAAGCGGACTATGAGAAAGCAGGTATTACCTATGAGCATCGCCTGATTGATGATATGGTAGCAAGTGCGCTTAAATGGAATGGCAACTTTGTATGGGCTTGTAAAAACTATGACGGCGATGTGCAAAGCGATACGGTAGCCCAGGGTTTTGGTTCTCTTGGCCTGATGACATCAGTGCTGATCACTCCAGATGGCGATACCATGGAAGCGGAAGCTGCACATGGTACGGTTACACGCCACTATCGTGAATATCAAAAAGGCAATCCTACTTCAACCAATCCTATTGCTTCCATCTTCGCATGGACAAGAGGGCTGGCATTCCGGGGCAAACTGGACAATAACCAGGAACTGATCAACTTTTCTAATGCGCTGGAACAGGTGTGCATAGAAACGGTACAATCCGGCAAAATGACCAAGGACCTTGCTGTTTGTGTTCATGGAAATAAAGTAAACCATGGAGAACATTACCTTTATACAGAAGAATTTTTGGATGCATTGAATGAAGGTTTGAAAAAGAAACTCGGATAATTTTTACCCGTTCGTTAACTAAGAATAATAAAAAATGGCCTTGATAGTATAACCTATCAGGGCTATTTTGATTTAATTGTTGTTCAGGTATCGATAATTTTGGAATAAAAAAACATTTCATTCGTAGATATTTATGACTTGATTAATATTTTGTAAGTTTATGAATATTATATCGAATGAAAAGGATACAATTATTCATTTTTGCTTGTTTACTGATTTGTTCTGCTTGTAAAATATCAGCAGATAAATATTATAATAGGGGGCTTGCAAAATATAAGCAACATCATTATAAAAGAGCAATAGCAAACTTTAATAAGGCAATAAGGATTAATTCAAATAACGATAAAGTTTTTTTTTATAGAGGAAATGCAAAAGACATACTTAAAGACTACAAGGGAGCAATAGCAGACTTTAATAAAGCAATTGAGATTAATCCAAATGATGGGGAAGTTTATGATAGCAGAGGACATTCAGAGTGTAACCTGCTGGATTATCAGGCCGCAGTTGCAGACTTTACAAAAGCAATAGAGATTAATCCTGGTGATACAAATTATTATTTTCATAGAGGAATTGCAAAAGGAAACCTTCATGACTATCAGGGTGCAATAACAGACTTTAGCAGAGCAATAGAGATTAATCCCAATTTTGCAAAAGCTTATGATGGCAGGGGACATGCAAAATTTGAAATACATGACTACCAAGGGTCAAAAGGAGACTTTAGTAAAGCTATTCAGATTAATCCAAATTTTGCAAGAGCATATTATAACAGAGGGTTAGTAAATGAAGAATTACAAGACCACCAGATGGCAATTGTTGACTATTCCAAAGCAATAGAGATTAACCCCAAAGATGCAGAATCATATAATAACAGAGGAAATGTAAAAAATACTATAAAAGATTATCAGGGCGCAATGGCAGATTTTAGTAAGTCCATTAAGATTAGCCATGATAATGCATTTGCTTATTATAATAGAGGAACTACAAAAAACGAACTGGAAGACTACCAGGCTGCAAAAAAAGATTTTAGCAGAGCAATAAAAATTAGTCCTAAAAATGTAGATGCTTATTATGGCAGAGGAATTGCAAAAGATGAACTACAAGACTTTCAGGGAGCAATTGCAGATTTTCGCAAGGCAATTGAGATTAATCCTGATTTTTCAAAAGCTTATTATTACAGTGGGTATGTGAAAACTGAATTTCAGGATTACAAAGGGTCAATTGCAGACTTTAATAAGGCTATAGAGAAGGACCCTCATTATGCTATAGCTTATTATAACAGGGGGTATGCAAAAAATGAACAACAAGATTACCAGGGAGCAATAATTGATTTTGGAAAAGCAATAGAGAATAATTCAAATGATCGTCAAGCCTATTTAAGTAGAGGAAGTGCAAAAAGAAACCTGGAAGATTATCCGGGAGCAATCGCTGACTTCAGCAAAGCAATAGAGATTAACCCTAAAGATGCAGAAGCATATAATATTAGAGGAATTGCAAAAGATGAACTGCAAGACTACCCGGGAGCTATTTCGGATTATACTAAAGCGATAGAGATAAATGCTAATGATAGAGGTTCTTATTATAACAGGGGGTGTGATAAAGATGAGATACATGATTATAAGGGTGCAATAGCAGACTATAGCAAGGCAATAGAGATTAATCCCGATGATTCAGAAGCATATAATAACAGAGGAAATGTAAAGGATAAACTTCAAGATTATCCTGGAGCAATTGCTGACTTTAGTAAAGCAATTGAGATTAACCATGTTTATTCAACTGCTTATTATAACAGGGGAACTACAAAAGATGAAATAAAAGACTTCAAGGGAGCAATTGCAGATTTTAGCAAAGCAATAAAGATTAATCCAAATGATGCTCAAACTTACTTTAACAGAGGATATATAAAAGATAAATTAAAAGACTTTCAGGGCGCAATATCAGACTTTAGCAAAGTAATAGAGATTAACCCTAATGAAGCAGATGCCTATACAGGTAGGGGATATTCAAAAATTATGTTAGCGCAAAAAGATAGCGGATGTTTAGATTTTAGAAAAGCTGTAGAGTTAGGAGATGAAAAGGCTAAAGAACTTATAAAAGATTATTGTCAATAAATTTATAATGCAGTTTGCTCTATTTGATTCGGTATCAGTCTAATAATATTACGAAACCTGTATCAGCAATTGATAGGGGCCTTTTGTTTTATTGGCCCGGTTATTATTACAATTAGAAAAAGTTAACCGGATATAAAAAGTTTATTGGTATGTGGTCGTTAGTAGCATTAGTGGTAATTGTGTTTCTATTATTCAGGGCAGGACATCAGATTTTTCCAAACCCGAAAAGCAATAGGGGCCGCTTCGGCAAAATAAATGCCAACTCATTAAAGGTCTGTTGCAAATTGTTACCTGTATCTGGTGCAGTAGTGGCCCGGTTATTATAAGTATTAGGCAAAATTAACCAGTCAAAAAATAATTTATATGGGCATGTGGTCGTTATTGGCAGTATTAGTAGTAATTGTGTTTCTTTTATTCAGAACCGGGCATCATATCTATCATACCCGGAAAGCACAAAGGGCAGGGACTTCAAAGCAAACACCAACGCATTAATTCGCCTATCCACTTTGATCGGATTTTATCTAAATAGATTTGAAGTCTTTTTTGACAAGATGCAAAATAGATGCACTATAGTTGAATAGTATTCTAACCTAAATATCCGGTTCCCCTTTAGGGGTTCAGGGGTATTTCCAGCAAAGTTTTTACCGGGTCTTGCCCGAATAATAACAATTCAGGATTTTCCAGCAACTCTTTTACTCTTACCAGGAAGCCAACAGATTCGCGACCGTCAATAATACGGTGGTCGTAGCTTACAGCCAGGTACATCATTGGCCGTATCTCTACCTTGCCATTAATAGCCATTGGCCTTTCCTGTATTTTGTGCATACCAAGGATGGCAGATTGTGGTATGTTGATGATAGGTGTTGACATCAGTGAACCGAACACGCCGCCATTGGTAATGGTGAATGTACCACCCGCCATTTCATCAGGGCTTAATTTATTATCCCGCGCCTTTGCTGCCAGTGCAACAACTGTTTTTTCAATTTCAGCCATGCCCAGGCTTTCCGCATTCCTGATTACGGGCACTACCAACCCCTTTGGCGCTGATACGGCAATAGATATATCGCAGTAATCATGGTACACAAGTGAATCTCCATCAATATAGGCATTCACCGCCGGCCATTCCTGCAACGCAATACAACAAGCCTTTGCAAAGAACGACATAAAACCAAGGTTCACGCCATGCGACTCTTTGAACGTATCTTTATACTGCTTACGAATATCCATGATGCGGGTCATGTCCACTTCGTTAAAAGTGGTAAGCATAGCGGTGCTGTTCTTTGCTTCCACTAATCTGCGGGATAAAGTCTTCCGCAGATTGCTCATTTTCACTTTTCGTTCTTCACGGCTAAATGCAGCATCTCCGCCTTTACGCCCGGGATGACTGATTGCTTCAAGAACGTCCTGCTTTATTATCCTGCCTAATGAACCGCTACCTTTAACTTCAGTGGGTTTCACTTGTTTTTCGCTCATGATAGCCTGGGCTACCGGTGTAGCTTTAACATCACTTTGTGGTGCTTCTTTGGCAGCAGGCGCAGGCTTTTCTTCTTTTTCAGGGGCTTCAGTTCCAGGTGTGGGAACAGGTGCAGGCTTATCTTCTTTTTTAGTTTCTTCAGCTTTAGGAGCAGGCGCAGCCGACTCGGGTTTTGCAGCAGCATCGTCAATTGTACAGGCAATGTCGCCAATTTTTAAGGTAGCGCCTTCCTGTGCTGTAATATGTAAGATTCCTGCCTGTTCTGCATTCAGTTCAAAGGTGGCTTTCTCAGATTCCAGTTCGCACAATACTTCGTCCCTGTTGACATAATCACCTTCTTTCTTCAGCCATTTCACTAAAGTTACTTCACTGATGGATTCGCCTACAGAGGGAACCTTTATATCTATCATAATAATATAGTTTACGTTGCGGGCTGCAAAATTACCAAACTACGGACTATAAATCAAAAAGCAGTATTGTTTATCCGTAAGAAATTGATTGACATCGCTTGCAAAATAAACGCAAGGATTATTTATGTAGCATATAATTGATTATGCCGAATATCGAGGCTACAATAGCGAGAAATTGTATCAGGCCAGCCCAAAAAATAGCCTTGGTTAATTCACCCTTTGTTTGTTCAACTCTTAGTTCCAAACGGTGTATTTCATCCTTTACAAAAGATTTTGTGGCAAGTTCATTTAGCCCTTTGTCTATTATGTTTTCGTTTACCATATCATGAATAATCTATACAAATTTCTTTGCTTTTTCTTCGGAAAGATTTAATTCTTTTCTTACCAATTCATATAGTTCTATATTGACAACACTCATATTTACTTCTGCTATTTTTGTAATCTATGATAATTAAACTCAAAGTTATTATTGTATTTCCTTTTATCAATAAATCAAATCAAAACATAGGAAACAACGTCTAAACTTAGCGAGTAAAATATGTCACCCCTTCAGGGTTTTACCTAAGATTTTATTGATTTTGCTATAATAATATCAACCCTTCGGGTTTTGTGATTCTAAAGTTTATGGCCAAGATTTTGGACAAAAAATAACATCAGCTAACCATCCAAATACCCACCTTGCATAACAACAGACCTATAATAACGCTAAGTCCGATGTAAATCAACGACATAGCAGATTGCCCTTTTTGCATCAGGTTAATATTCTCCAATGCAAAAGTGGAAAATGTAGTAAACCCGCCGCAAAAGCCGGATGCAAGCAATAAATAACCGCCTTGTTCCAGCCATTGATTTCGTGCAAAAAGGCCGAATAATATACCTATAAGCAATGAACCGACAATATTAATAGTAAAGGTTGCAAACGGAAATGGATGATTTATGTATTTGCTCATGATAAAGCTAACGCCATACCGCGCCATACTACCCGCCGCACCACCTGCTCCTACTAATAAAAAGGCTCGAAACATTTTCTAATTCAAAATTCAAAAGTAAAAATTCAAAATCCAAAGTACGAATTTATATCACAATGGCACCTATTCACATTACCCACATTGTCATATTAACGCATTAATTTCCTTCATCTTTTTATCTATAATAGCGCCGAGGCAATCCGGGCAAAGGCATTGAGCTGCATCATCCAAAGGCATAACAGCGGGTAGTTTACTGCACCAGCAATCATGGGTACTGCATGTGAAAGGCGTATTGCATTGCGGGCAAATCTTTGTTCTATCGGTATTTGTGGTGTTCATAAACAGCAAAACTAAGCAATAAAAGTTTTTGTATTTTTATCCGAAATGGAACTAATCGTAATCACCCCTGACAATTCAGTAATCAATGAGGCCGAAACTGTAAACCAGTTGCTGGATGCTGGGTTGCAGCGACTGCACATCAGGAAATCCCATTTTACGAAAGAGGACTACAGAGAATATATCAGGGCCATAAAAAGCGAATACCATTTGCGTATAGTGATTCATGGCTACTTTGATCTGTTCCATGAATTAAGCCTTGGCGGTATCCATCTGAACACCGCTGCAAGAAATGATGACACCCTGAAGGAACAGATTGGCAACATATCGTCCTCATTTATTTCTACCTCTTTTCATTCCTGGAAGGAAATTGTGGATAATGAATTTCCATACCGCTACGTATTTATCAGCCCGGTATTTGACAGCATTTCAAAGGCCGGTTATAAAGCTGGTATTGACCTCAATGGAGCTATGGAAACAAAGCAGGAACTAAAAAGAAACAATAAATATTGCCAGCAGATTATTGGGTTGGGTGGGGTAGGCGTGTCGCAAGTGGAAACCTTACACCTGTATGGTTTTGATGGTGCTGCTATGCTGGGGGCGATATGGATGGCAGAGGAACCGGTGGCGGTGTTTAAGGATTCAAAGCATATTGCAGGAGTGGAGGTAGGTGGTTGAAAACAAGGGTTTATTAGCTGTTTGGTTTGCCCCGGACAACAGTGACTAAATCTGTAATCTAAACGTTCCCCAATTTTAAGCTATTAATTATCATATCTACTTCATTTCTCTCAATATTTTTATCGGCTTTATCGCAATTATACGTAGCAAAAGCTGCATAATTGCTTTTATAATAAACCCAAATTCTCCAATATTTACCAGCACTATCAATAAATTTTGTAAAGCAATAACAATTGTTGCTTGATGTAACATCAGTTTCATTTAAGGTAACAGACTCATCAATAGACTGTGCAAAATCTAACAATTCTTGTACGATTAAAAAATCATAGTTATTTGGAATGCTGTAGCTACTTATAGAAATTGCCCCAACACCATTACTATTATGTATACTTATTACACTTTCTTTTTCGAAATATGCATAAGTATTTGGAATGTCTAATTGACATATCCCATTTTGTGACTTAATTTTCATATTATTATTCCGTCTTAGTATTTGGCTAAGACGCATGGATAGTAACTTGAAATAAAAGTATTGAATTTTATTTCTGCGATTGAAAATATCCCCTTTGGAAGATATTTCAGCTACCGTGTCATTATTTACGACGAGTCCCGCGAAAAAGCGGAGACTCGTCTATGACGGAAAATACTGCACTGCCCAAATTCTCCATTATACTATTGCTCAATCACAATATGGAACACATTATTTCCAGCTTCAGAACGGACACTTAAAATATATATGCCGTTAGCTAACGTATTGCTTAGCTTGATCCGCTCATTTATTGTTCCGTTCTTTGCCAGTACACTATTCCTGTAAACAACCTGCCCAAGAAGGTCTGTTATTTCAAAGGATACTTCGGCATCATTGATAGTCCCCAATGAACCTTTTATCACAAACTCTCCTTTATTAGGATTGGGCAATACGGAGAGCCCTCCTTCGGTTGACAAGGATTTCACACCTACATTGTGAACGGACGTATATAGCCATTGGTGGGTGGTAATATTACACAGGCCATTGCTGGTTACCACACAACTTATAGAGTCCTGCTGGCCAAGATACTGGCTGGCCTTGCTGGTCGTGAATGTATTTGTGGTAGCTCCCGGTTGCGGCAACCCATTAATAAACCATTGGTAAGTTGGATTCACTGCATTGGTAACTACTGCCGTTAAAGTAAGAGCCTGGCCTAAAGCTATGCTTGTTCCCGGATCCGCCTTGATGGTAACATTTGGTATCAATGGCGAATCAACGGTTATTGCAACCGTATTGCTGGGTACGGTTTTAGTAACAAGGCACATATAGTTGCTCGTCATCTTACAATACACCCAATCTCCTTTCACCGGTACATAAGTAAATGTGGAACCGGTACCTGCAAATGTGCCGTCCTTCATCCAGGTATAGGATGGCGAAGAACCTCCATAAGTGGGGACAGGAGTAATAGTTACCGTGAAGCCCTCGCATATGGTATCTCCGGGATAAGTAGAAAGCACCACAGAAGGCGTTTCAGGTAATACTACCTTCATCTTGATGAAACTGCTTACAACAGCTGGTCTTGCACACGCAACATCACTGGTCAGCCTAAAAGTAACTATATCTCCGTCCGCAGGTATGAAGGTGTAACCTGTACCTGATCCCACAACCGTTCCGTTTACATCCCATTTGTAAACAGGTGACGGGCCTCCGCCGGTAATAACGGAAGTAAAGGTAGCAGACACTCCATTACATACTGTATCACCTGTTAAGGAGGTAATACCTGCTGTTGGTTTTACAATTGGTATATTGTTGATTATTGCGCTGCCAGACATAAATGCGCTGCAGCCGGTAAGCGTATTGGTGGCATTTACTGTATAAGTTCCACCTGCTTTCTGCAAGCCAAAGTCAAGAGCAGATCCGCTGCCTGCTAAAGGACCGGTAGCTATCTTGCCGCCATTGTATAAGAAGTAGTTAGTTCCTTTTACAGAGCCGTTCAGGCCAATATGCGCACCCGAATCATCAGAGCAGAAGGAGCCGCCGCCTGTTACTGAAAATACAGTTGGTAACGGAACAACGGTTACCGTAATATTTGCAGCGCAACCTGCCGGCAGGGTATAGAAGATTGTTGATGTACCCAAACCAAGACCGGTAACTGTTGCTGAATACGGCCCGGTGCCCGCAACACCTGCAACTGATGGATTTGAACTAATCCAGGTACCGCCTCCTATCAGGTCGGTAAAGACATAAGAAGAACCAAGGCATATATAGGTATTGCCCGAAATTGCGGATGGCAGCGGGGATACCGAGAAAGTAATGCTGGAAGCGCACCCTGTGGTAAGCAGTGTATAACTGATGGTCGTAGTACCGGGGGCCATACCGGTCACTATGCCTGCTCCGGGATCTATAGTTGCAATGGTTGTATTGATACTGCTCCATGCGCCCCATGGCGATGCATCGAATAAGGTTGTATTGTATCCAACACACACTTCATTAAATCCGGTTACCGGCAATGGCGGCAGATTTACGGTTATCATAGCGCTTGCCATACAGCCTGTGCCAAGTATATAATCTATTTGGGTAGTTCCTCCCGCAATGCCGGCGAACTGGCCTGTTATGGAGTCAATCGTCCCTACAAATGCAAGGCTGCTGCTCCAGGTGCCACCTGGTGTAGCGTCTGTCAGTGTAGTAAGTGTTGTGCCTATGCAAATATCTGAAACGCCTGTTATTGGCAGTGGTACCGGATTTACAGTTACTGCTTTAGATGCCTGGCAGCCGGTTGAAGTCAGCGTATAAACGATACTTGTAGTGCCATAACTATTCCCGAAAACATCTCCTGTCAGGCTACCAGCACTGGCTATGGCGGAATTCATGCTGCTCCATACTCCGCCGGGGGTGGCGTCACTAAAAGTTGTTGTTTGTCCCTGGCATAAGTTGGAAGCTCCTGTTATCGCTGTTGGTAAAGGATTAACAGTAACTAAAACAGATGCAAAGCAGCCGGTAGGTAATATATAAGCAATTGTTGCAACACCGGGTTTTAAGCCTGTTACGACGCCGGTTGTTAATCCAACAGAGGCTATGGTAGTACCGCTGGTGCTCCAGGTGCCTCCGCCAGTACCAATTAATGTGGTTGTCTGGCCAACGCAAACATTTGCCGGTGCAATAGCTCCGGGTAATGGCACCACATACATTTTTAACATTGCCGCACACCCACCGACTGTATAACTAATCGTTGATGTACCTAAGTTATATCCCATAACAACGCCCGCTGAAGTAAAATCAGCAATTATTGTATTACTGCTGCTCCAGGTACCGCCCGGTGTAGCATCGTTCACATTTGTTGTCTGGCCAAGGCATATATATGGTCCACCTGTTATCGGGGCAGGTACCGCGTTAACAGTTACTGTGTGGCTTGCGGTGCATCCTTTGGGGGTTGTATAAATTATTGTAGCAACGCCAAGTGAGATGCCTGTAACAACACCTGTTCCTGGCCCAACCGATACTGTTTTTGAGGTGCAGCTCCAGGTACCGCCTAAAGTCGTATCCATCAAAGCTATTGACTGGCCTACGCAAACAATACTACTGCCTGTGATTGGAGATGTCGGGTTAACTATTATCGTGGTAAATACACTGCAACCTGAACCTAAGGTATATGAAATAATAACGGTGCCTGACGCCATACCTGTAAACGAGCCTGTTACCGGGTTAATGGTAGCAATAGTCGTACTTGCGCTGCTCCATATGCCACCGGGAGAGCCATTGCTTAATGTTACAGACTGGCCTACGCATACAGCGGGCGCTCCCGTAATCGTTGTTGGCAACGGGACTACCGTTACTACCGTAAAAGCAATACACCCGCCTGATGTATAGGTAATATTTGCGGTGCCGGGCAATACGCCTGTAACAATACCTGTACTTAATCCTATAGTAGCAATGGTAGTTGCGCTGCTGGTCCATGTGCCGCCAACGGTGGCATTGTTCAGTGTTGTTGTCTGGCCAACGCAAACACTGGTTGTCCCGGTAATAACGGATGGTAATGGATTTATCGTTATTATTTTTGTCGCGGAGCAACCTGCCGGTAATGTATAAGTTATGGTAGTTGTACCCGGCAAACCGGCGGTAACAATTCCTGTTGTGAGACCTATTGTTGCTACTGTAGTATTGCCACTGCTCCATGTGCCGCCTGCTGTAGCATCAGATAAAGTTATGGATGAACCGGCGCATACATTGGCAGATCCGGTTATCATGGAAGATGACGGGTTGACTGTCACTGTGGTGAACACTGTGCAACCGGAGCCGAGAGAATAAGTAATAGTAGCCGTACCTGCAGTAATGCCTGAAACAATACCAGAGGTAATACCAACCGTGGCAACTCCCGGCGCACCTGAACTCCATGTACCGCCAATAGTTGCGTCACTTAATGTTGTTGTTTGCCCTACGCATACATAGGTAATACCTGTTATTGCTGATGGTACCGAATTAACCGTTATTATTTTTGTGCTGGTGCAACCGGTAGGTAAAGTATAGGTTATGGTTGATGTGCCGGGCCCAATGCCGGTAACTATTCCTGTACTGCTGATTACGGCCACGGATGTATTGCTGCTGGTCCAGGCGCCGCCAGTTAAAGCATCGCTCAGGGTAGTGGATAAACCGGTACAAACATTAGCGCTGCCGGTAATTGGTGCAACAGGGTTCACGGTGATTGTTTTATAAACCATACATCCCGAACCAAGAGAATAAGTAACAGTAGCTGTGCCTGCTGTTATTCCTGAAACGATACCGGAAGTCAGACTTACCACAGCAACTGTAGTATTGCTGCTTGTCCAGGTGCCTCCTGCGACTGCATCGCTTAAAGTTATTGATAAACCCTGGCAAACACTTGCCGGGCCGGTTATTGCTACTGGAGTCGGACTTACGGTTACTGTAGTGATTGCAATACATCCAAGTGTATAGGTAATCGTTGTTGTACCTGCTGCTATGCCGGTAACAATACCAGTTATGCCAATAGTAGCAACAGGAGTGCTGCTACTGCTCCAGGTACCGGTAGTTGTGGCGTCACTTAAAGTTGTGGTTGCGCCTACACATATTATCAGCGTACCTGTTATTGGTAACGGGCTTGGGCCAACGGTGACCGTTGTTGTGATGGTACATCCTGAACCTAACGAATAAGTAATGATTGCTGTGCCTGCTGATACCCCGGTAACAATTCCTGAAATCAATCCTACAGTTGCAATCCCGGTCGCGCCGGAACTCCAGGTGCCGCCGGTGATTGCATCGCTTAATGTAGTTGTAGTGCCGATACAGATATTTGTAGAGCCGCTGATAATAACAGGCGACGGGCTGACGGTTATTGTAGTTGTGATAATACAACCGGTAGGTAATGTATAAGTAATAGTTGTAGTCCCTAAGGCTATCCCGGTAACTACGCCGGTGGAAAGGCCGATAGTGGCGATAGTTAGCCTACTGCTTGTCCATGTTCCTCCGCCTGCATCACTCAGGATTATCGTTGCGCCTACGCATAAAGTAGAAGGCCCTGAGATAGGGGATGGGAAAGGATTAACTGTTACTGTCTTAGTGACCGCGCAGCCGGAACCCGGTGTATAAGTGATGGTTGCAGTGCCTGCTGATATGCCTGTAACAATTCCTGTGCTCAGGCCAACAGTCGCTATAGTTGTTGAGCTGCTGGTCCAGGTACCGCCAATGGATGGGTCGCTTAATGTAGTAGTTGCGCCAATGCACATTGTTGCAATACCGGTTATTGGCGGGGGTGGGGAAGTTACAGTTACGGTTGTGGTAGTGGCGCAACCGGTACTTAGCAGTGTATAAGTTATGATAGCCGTACCACCTGCTATCCCTGAAACCAATCCGGTGGAAGAACCAATTGTGGCAATAGCTGTATTACTGCTGCTCCAGGAGCCTCCGGCAGTTGCATCGCTTAATGTTGTTGTTGCGCCGATACATATGGTTGTGATCCCGCTTATCGCTGTTGGCAATGGATTGACTGTTACCACTTTGGTGGTCATGCAACCGGTGGAAAATAGAGTAAAAGTAATGGTAGCCGTTCCGGCGCTGATACCTGTTACAAATCCGGTAGTAAAGCTAACAGTCGCTATCCCGGTTGAACTGGAGCTCCATACGCCGGCCCCGGTAAATGTCGTAATGCCGCCCACGCATAAAGTTGCAACACCGCTAATCGCCGGTGGTAATGGATAAACAGTAACTATGGTAGTTACCTTACAACTTCCGCCAAGTGAATAAGTAATAGTTGCCGTGCCTGCGGAAATGCCTGTAACAATGCCGGTTGTATATCCAACAGTAGCAACAGTTGTGGTGCCGCTTATCCAGGTGCCACCTCCTATAATATCGCTCAAGGTTGTTGTGGCGCCAATGCAAACACTGGTAATGCCGCTGATAGGTGCAGGGGCGGAGCTAACTGTAATCAGGCTCGTGGCAATACATCCTGTTGAAAATACTTTATAGGTTATAGTTGCTGTGCCTGTTGCAATTCCGGTCACTATTCCGAAACCCGAAACCGTAGCAACGGCTGTATTACTGCTGCTCCATATTCCACCGGCAGTAGCGTCGCTCAGGGCAATAGTCGCGCCTGCGCATACCGTCGTGGGACCTGTAATTGCCGATGGTAAAGGATTCACTGTTACTACAGTGGTGATGCTGCAGCCTGTACCTAATATATAAGTTATTGTGGAGGTACCTGTGGCCATGCCTGTGGCAATGCCTGTCATAGAATCAACTACTGCAACGGCTGAAGTACCGCTGCTCCATGTCCCGCCTGTCATCGCATCGCTTAATGCTGTTGTGGAGCCCACGCAAACTTTTAAAAGCCCGGTTATTGCTGCCGGCGTCGGATTAACTGTTACCGTAATAGTAGCAAAACAGCCAAAACCGATTGTATAGGTAATTGTAGTAGTGCCTGCCGATATTCCGGTCATTAAACCTGTAGATAGCCCGATATTCGCAATCCCAGGGTTAAAACTGCTCCAGGTTCCGCCGGTTGTGGCGTCACTCAATATTGACGTTCCGCCAACACAAACCGAAGTGATGCCTGTTATAGCGGATGGGACCGGGAAAATGGTTATCACAACTGTAGCTATACAGCCGGTAGGCAAGGTATATGTTATAATCGCTGTACCGGATGATATGCCTGTTACTATGCCGGATGAAATTCCAACGGTAGCTACTACAGTATTGCTGCTGCTCCAGGTACCCCCGCCGGCATCTAATAAGGCAGTTGTCTGGCCGACACATACTATGGTAACTCCCGTTATTGTTCCGGGCAAAGGATTAACCGTAATGGTAATAGTAGCTGCGCACCCGGTACTTAATGTATAGGAAATAGTTGTGGTGCCGCCAGATACTCCTGTCACAACTCCTGTTGCCGGGTTGACTGTGGCAATTATTGTGCTTGCGCTGCTCCAGGTCCCTCCGGGGGTAGGGTCGCTTAAGGTCGTTGTTAATCCTGCACAAACCACTGGAATGCCGGTGATCGGGAGGGGCGTGGGATTAACTGTAACAGTAGTAATAGCATTACAAACAGTACCGGTAACAAGTGAATAGGTAATGGTTGCAGTGCCCGGCGAAATACCGGTTACGATGCCTGTTGTTAAACCTACAGTTGCTATTGTGGTATTGCTGCTGGTCCATGTACCGCCGCCGGGTGCGTCAGACAATGCTGTTGTAAATCCGGTACATACTGTCTTAATGCCAGCAATGGGTGATGGCGTAGGGCTGACTGTGACAGTAATTGAAGAAGAACAACCGGTGGATAATTTGTAAGAAATAATTGCCGTGCCCGGTGAAACGCCCGTGACGACCCCGGTGCCGGAACCAACTGTGGCAATTGTGGTAGTGCTGCTGATCCAGCTACCACCGGCAGTAGCATCACTCAATGTTGTGGTTGCACCAACACAAAGTATTGCAGTGCCTGTAATGCTTGTTGGAGGTATATATAAATATAAACCTTCGGCTTTCGAAGTATCACTTAATCCGGAATTAGTGCAATATACAATACAGCGATAATACAGCGTAGTTGTTACGGTTGTGGTATAGGTGTCAACTGTTGCACCCGAAATATTGGTCCAGGTTAAGCTATCAGGGGACGACTGCCACTGATATGTATATCCTGAACTGAGGATAAACCCTGATAAATAAGATAAATAAATAGTGGAAGAATACGATGAACAGCCCTTACTCACAGTAGCGCTATCCGTGCCTGCTGTAGGCTTGCCGCTGCAAAGGCATGACCAACGATACACCTGGTTAGTAGCCGGTTCGCCAGAAATAGTTCTCGTTTCAACAGACATGCTGGGAGTAGGCGAAGTACTTGAATTGTTTAATGACCAATATGGTACCGCGCCTGTTACAGGGTATGCTCCTGCACCTCCGGTAATACCTATTGCACAACGACCGAGAGAATAACTGCCCGTACCAAGTTGTGAATAGGCGAAATCAATGATATTAGTGGTCTCATAGAGTATTATCTCCACACTGATATAGGGTGAAGAACCTGGGTAAAATGAGGTGCCATACCATTCAATTGTAAATACCCTGTTAGGTGCAGTTCCTGTAGTTGCATAACGAACATTCGGACCTGTTGAAATATCGTCTGACCAGAGAGCCGCAAGTATAGGGCGTTGTAAATTATATCCCCCATAACCACCCCATGAACTATTTGATAGATCGTTATCATAAGTATTTACATAGGATGAAAATGTAATGGTTTGGCCTAAAACAACCCAGCAATTTGCGGATGCAGAAAGACTGGTAAATGTAGTTCCGCAATAAACAAAATTAAATCCGATGGGTATGCCACTGTAAAAGCAATCATCATAATTAGTTGAACCGAATGGAAAGCCGCCTCCGGTATAAGATATAAAGCTTGTACTTACAGGATTGTAAGTGCTGCTAAACGCGCTGAATGAATAGCTGCTGAGTGGCTGGCTAAAACCGGTACTCACTAATGCTAAAAGTAAAACGGATAAAAGAAGGTTCTTCATAAGGGAATTTTTATAAGGTTATAGATGCTGAAACTATTTATGAATACTTACGTGCTCTTAATAATTGTAAAAATGATTTTCTTTTTATAAATTATTGGTATTCGGATTATTAACCCAAATATAACGATATTTTAATAGTTTTTAACAATTTCACAAAAATAAATAGATGGCAGGGGTATGAAGAATTTCAAAACCTTGCGGCGGTATATGAGTGGTAGCCGGAGACAGGAAAAACACCTCAATGTTCTATCAAATCCATGACAGAACAATCCGGAACATAAGCATTACTATTAAAGGCCCTCAGCTAACATGTTCGTCCTTTTTCATAACATCAGTTGTGCCACGGACGAGGCTAATGCCTGCCATGAAAAATATAATGCCAAGTATGCCACAGGTAATGATTACCTTCAGGTTGTAGGTATTGCCTGAATGGTTTACAAACGTAACAGCCCCGAATATCAATGCAATAACTCCCAATAAGGTAAGTATCATGCCGATCGCTCTTTTTTCCATGGTTATTATTTATCAATTATTATATAAATAATCATGCCTTCAAAAAAATACAGCTATCGAAAACCTTTATTTTTAATAGAAAAATTCATGTTATTTTTGCCTGCAACGGCTATGTTTAAACTCTTTTTGCGATTATTTATCTTAATAATTAATTTGCTTTTTATCAGTAATGCACATGCTCAGGATGAGAAACCTTTACAGGGCTTTGGCATAGAGGCGAATTTCCTGGCAGGTAAGATTATCAAACACACCGCTAAGTTCAAAGCGCCTGTTCCTCCTTTGTCAACAGCTTTGGACGTAAATTTTGTCTGGCAGACCTATGGTAAAAAGGAATGGCAGCAAAGGCGTAATTTCCCATTGATAGGCGTAGGGTTTACTTATACGGATTATGGGAATGACCAGGTTTTCGGCAACAGCGTTGGGATCTATCCGAACCTGCAGATCCCGCTTTTACGTAATGAAAAAATTGAGTGGACCTTACGCCTAGGAGATGGTATTGGGTATGTTACCAGGAAAAACCAGACCACCGCCCCTGTTGATACAATTAATAACGCCATCGGCAGCCACCTGAATGATTTCGCTATTTTTATGATGGATGTGCGTATTCATATTGATAAGCACTGGCACCTGCAGTTTGGCGGTAATTTTACTCATATTTCCAATGCCGATTATCACAGCCCTAACCTTGGCGTGAATATGGGAGGCGGGCATATAGGGCTGCAGTATTTCCCTAATTCATGCAGGCCAAAATGCATCATTAAAGAATGCCCGGCACTAAAAAACAGGTGGCTTGTTGAAATGCAGGCGGGTATATCTTATAAAGAAGCCCGCGCTGCCGGGAATCCTGTTTTGCCAACCTATCTGGGCTCTGTTTATCTGAGCAGGCGCTGGCTGTGCAAAAACAAACTTTATGGTGGTGTTGATTATGCCTTTCATAATGATGTGCTTGCTTTCCTCAATACTTACTGCGATAACTATGTACCTAAAAGGCAGCACTCCTGGGATGGAGCAGTATTTGCAGGTAACGAATTTTTGCTGGGCAGGCTGGGCATCATAACGCAGATAGGTGTTTATTATAAGCAAACCTATCTGAAATTTGTTCCCGTTTATGAGAAAATAGGCGGCAATTATTACTTTATTCAAAATGAACAGGGCCCGGTAAAAGAGCTGTTTTTATATACCCGGCTGCTAACGCACGGATTTGTAGCCGAGCTTGCCGAGTTTGGCGTAGGGGTAGGGTTGTAACTACTGCTTTCCTGCTTTCTTTTAAAAAGCTTTATATTTAATTCAATAATTAATTACCTTTACTATATAAAGCCTTCAATATGAAAAAGCTTTTTTTAGTTCTTATCCTGTTCTGCGCTTATTTCTGTAAAGCCCAGAATTACCAATGCCTGCAAAGCGGCGTGAAGCATTATTTTACCAATGCAAATGGCTATCTGCGGGGAATTAGGATTGATTCCATCAAGTCATTTGCTGATTCTACTATTTATTATCCATATCATACGCCAAGGGGATA
>CAISOH010000131.1 GCA_903887005.1 uncultured Bacteroidota bacterium
TATTATTAATTCATATGATACAAACAACCTTAGATCTGCAAGTTATTTAGTTCCAAAGTATATTAAAGACTCCATGAGATTATGGAGCATATCAAGCACACTCATAATAATTGGTTATAATTTCAATATTAACAGTAGTTTCCCATCGATAGCTATAGAACTAAAAAACAAAAAAAATATACAAATTTTATTTTGGGTTTTAATGACTATCAATTTTCAAGCAATTTTAATGTATAATCATATAGTAATAGGACTTCAATTAATTACTATATTTAGCAAATACATTGCCATATTGAATATATTCAGCATTCTGTTTTTTGCCCGATTGTGGGCAAAAGAAGATAATAAAACATACCGTAAATATACATTAATTTTATATGTCACAATAACTTATATTGCATTAATATCTGCTTTTTTAAGATTTAATCTGATTTTGCCAACAATATCATTATTTGCAGGCTATTTTATTGGCAAAGGAAATTTTAAATATTTATTTACTTACCGTATCATTCCATTTATAATAATACTATCAATATATACTCACTTTTTTAAAGCTTTCCAATCGAACAGATCGAATTTTTACTCTGTAATTTTTGGTGATAAACCTTCCTATAATAATGATAAGGAAAATGAGAATACTGGTACCGGTTTTTTGGAAAGGAGCGCCAACCTCGAACAATTAACTTCTGCCGTCAGACTCGTTAATCAAAATGGATTTTATAACGGCAGAGCCTCTGAACCTTTATTAGCTGCAGTTATCCCACGCTTTCTTTGGCCAGAAAAACCTATAATTGCTCTTGGCGCCTGGTATGCTATGGAAATAAATGGAATTCATCTTGCTAAAGGTGCCATCGCTAATAATTCAATAAATTTGACAATTCCAGGCGAATTATATTTAGATTTTGGCTGGTGGGGAGTAGTTATTGGCAGCTTTCTGTTGGGTGCATTTTTCCCGCTTTTATGGAATGCAACGCAATTCTATACATCTGAAAATAACCTCACCGGAATAATATTTGGCGGTTATATATTAATTCTGTCCATTGCTGGTTTTGGTGGAGATTTACAAATTGTTATTACGCTTATGTCTTTGTACTTTACTTTATATTTAATTAAAAAATTAGTAAAATCAGCATGAAGATACTCGCTATAGGACCATTATGGAGAGGTAGTAATGCCGGAGGGCTATTTCGTGCATTAAGCAGGCAAGGATGCCTGATAGAAGTTGTTGATGAATTCTATTTTATTAGTCTGCAAACTAAAAGAACATTTACAAAGGTTCTGGAACGGGTAATACGGCCACTACAAGTCATAGAATTTAATAATTCAATTAAACAGAAAATAACAATTTTCAGGCCTGATATTATGTTTGTTTATAAGGGCGCTTTTGTACTTTCCGAAACATTGCTTTTTGCCAAAAAGAATCATTGCAAATTAGTTTTGTTTTACCCGGATGTAAGCGTGACTGCTCATGGGCCAAATATTCCTAAAGCAATACCAATTTATGATTTGATATTTACAACTAAAACATTTGGAATCAAAGACTTGGAATCATTGTATAGTGTAAAAAAAACTTATTTTATACCTCATGGTTTTGACCCTGAAATACATAGAGCTTTGGATCTGAATAATAATATGTTTTCTGCCTTTGGCTGCGATGTATCATTTATAGGCACATGGTCTCCAAAGAAAGAAAAATTGCTCTCTTCCTTAAAAAAAAATCTCCCTGAAATAAATTTAAAAATATGGGGCAGTCTATGGCATAAAGCTACCTCTCCCAATTTAAAACCAGCTATCCAGGGCAAATCTGTTGTTGGTGACCTTTATGCATACGCCATACAATTCTCAAAAATAAACCTCGGAATTTTATCTGAAAAAGTAACGGGGGCTTCATCCGGAGATCTGATTACTTCCCGTACTTTTCACATACCTGCATCCTCTGGTTTTATGCTTCACGAACGAAATGAAGAGTCCATTTTATATTATCTTGAGGACATAGAATCGGGCTTTTTTGATGGTCAGGACGAGTTAGTTGCTAAAGTAAAATATTATTTAAGCAACGATGCTGTTCGTGAAAAAATAGGTGTCGCAGGACATAAAAGAGCTGTATCCGACCATTCACTTGATGAAAGGGCCAAAGTTATTATTAACCAATTGAAAATATTATTATAAATGCGTGATTGTATAAGAAGATAAGTATATAAGCAACCATAATGAGAATTCACCTGTAGAGAATCCAAGACCTGAAATAACTACTAATGAACGAAAAACTACTTCCTTACTAAATCACTTCATTTAAAATTCATCACTAATCCCAATCCTGCACCATTTGGTGTTGCTACCGGCTTCATATGCATAGAAATATCCCTAGATATATCAAAATTTTTCAGATGCGCAGAGGTAATGGCATCTACAACCTGTAAAAAATACCCTACCCCAGTGAATAATATGCTAAGATCGAAGTTTTTGTTATAATCATCCTGGTATTGTTTCAGTTGGCTGGGAGTATATATATTATGAAATTCATCTTTATAATTTGGAATATTTGAATCATATATCCATGCCTTGCGAAATTTCTGGTACTGTTTAAGATTATCACTAATAAAATATCCTGCAATTGCAAGTCCGACATAAATAACCGGCACCTTCCAGTATTGATGGTTGTAAGCCTGTCCGAGGCCAGGTAGAATGGCAGAATACAAGCCTGCCTTTTTGGGATTGGGCTGGTATGGATGCGGCCTGAGCGCATAGGCAAGGGAATCCTCATCTACCGGCGTTATAAAATGTGATTTGTGCGTAGTATCCCTGACAAACTTTTTTTGAGCCATAGAATCCTTTACTATACTTTTTTGAACAGTATCAGGCGCAGACTGAGCAAGGCATAGCATTTGGTTAACCGAAGTAATTCCGGCTAAAAGGACAATTAAAAACAGCCTTGATAATATTTTTTTCAATCTTGTGGTAATTAATAACGCTGTAAAGTTAATTCTAATTGTGCTTACAGGAATGTGTCTGTTTATTATTACTTTTGTCAGGATAAATACAATAAAAAGTCTTGAAATAATTAATATAAATACACTTTAATCTGGTTATGAAAAAAAATACATTACCCAACTTTATTGTAATTGATGATGACAGGACCAACAATATAATATGCAGAAAAATCATTCTGAGTGTGGCGCCTGAAGCTGCCATAGAAACTTTTTTCGATCCTAATGCCGGGCTGGTACATATACAATCTGCCTATGGCAGCCATGAAGCAAATAATGTAATTCTATTATTAGATATAAATATGCCTACTTTGTTTGGCTGGGAAGTGCTTGAAGAATTTAGGAAATTTTCGGAAATAGTCAGGAATCATTTCAAGATATTCATGCTTTCATCTTCTGTTGATCCGAACGACAGAGAAAGGGCCGATAATAGCCCCCTTGTATCCGGTTATGTAGAAAAACCACTTACTACGCTTAAGGTTAAAGCGCTTCTTTACCAGTCTAAAGAAATGTCATTAAATTAGTTGGGGAAGCTGCTTATACCAAATTGGCTTTTGCTTAGTATGCAACACACGCGTGTTGATAATTTACTGTAATTCCATATCCACTGTATAATGAATCAGATATGGAAAAACATCGGTAGTTGTGCATCTCACATTTTCATACCTGGCGCTCACAATAAAATGAGTTCGCTTAATGGGGGGATACACAATTTTCCTACTTTCTATATTTATTCCTGGGATTTCTTTTTGAATGAAAAATAGAATAAATGACAATCTCGTTTTTACGCGTGTTAATCTTATAAACTATAGAATAAGGGAAAACATTGCTCCTAAGTTCAAGTACCAAATGCAACACGCTTAGTCAA
>CAISOH010000132.1 GCA_903887005.1 uncultured Bacteroidota bacterium
AGGTATTTTACTCTATTGAAAGTTTGAACAATGCCATCTCTATTGCCTTAGTGGAACACAATAACGTTATCCTAACCGGAAAGAATTATAGCAGGCGGCAGAAATATGAAGAAGTGGAAAAATCTGCCCTTCTACCGTTACCGGCTATGCGTTATGAATTCAAAAAACAACTTTTTGCAACAGTGGCAAAAAACGGTCATGTTGCACTCAGCCTTGACAGGCATTATTACAGTGTACCTTTTACCTGCATTGGGAAAAGAGTAAAACTATTATTTACCGGTTATAACGTAGAAATATTTCATAATTACAGGCGAATAGCCATTCACAAACGGTTGCAAAGTCCATTTAAATACACAACTGATAAAGAACATTTACCACCCAAACATCGCTTTGTCGCAGAACTTGAACCCGACAAATTTTTGACAATGGCAGATGAGATTCATAAGGATGTAAAACTGTACATAGAAAAGGTACTTGACATAAAAAAGCATCCAGAACATTTGTATAGAATGTGCATGGGTGTTTTAGATCTTTCAAAAAAATATGGCAATGAACGGTTGACCAAAGCCTGCCAGCGCAGCTTGATTTTTGGTATCTATAACTACCGTATAGTAAAGAGAATATTGGATGGCGGATTAGAGGTATTGTTGGATGAAGATTTTATAGAAAATTTTGAAATGCCGCAGCATGATAATATCAGGGGTGGCGATTATTATAAATAACAAAAAACAAGAAAATGAACGAATTAACGTTAGAAAAAATGCGGAAGATGAACCTCTTCGGCATGTATAGAACCTTTAAAACGAGTATTGAATCCGGTAAAACTGAAAATTATACACCGGATGAAATGATTGGCAGTCTTATAGATTCAGAATGGGACGATAGAAAAAACAGAGGTATCGAACGGTTAATCAATAATGCCCGGTTTAGGTACAAGGCTTCGGTTGAAGAACTGCAATTTGAAGCAGACCGCAATATTGACAAAAATCAGATCCTGCGCTTTGCTGACTGTTCCTTTATCAGTAAGTATGAGAACATCTTAATTACCGGCAGCACCGGAATTGGTAAAAGTTACATTGCAACTGCAATTGGTCATCAGGCTTGCTGCTTAGGGTCAAAAGTGCTTTACCATAGTACTCCAAAATTAATCAGCAAACTAAAAATTGCGAAGGCTGATGGCTCTTATATAAAAGAGATGGCTAAAATAGAAAAGCAAGAATTGCTTATACTCGATGACTTTGGTATTCAGCCCTTCGATGCTCCAGGCAGAGCTATGCTTATGGAGATAATTGAAGATCGTCATGGGAAAGGTTCCGTAATTATCACCTCTCAGTTACCTGTAAGTAAATGGTACGATATTATTGGCGACAAAACAATGGCTGACGCAATTTTGGACAGGATTATCCATCAGGCCCATCGGGTAGAACTTAATGGTGAATCCATGAGAAAAAGGGGGCCAAAAGCTAAATAAAAAAGTCAATCAACATTGAAATCCGGCAGCTATCATGTCACCGGAATTTAACCGTGATTTGCCCGTAATTTAATTTCCTAAGCAGAATAATTAGATTATCCCTAGATTTGGGTTAATATACTTTGCCTACGGATTAATCGCGATACGGAAACATGGACAAAAACATTCAAAAAGAGACGTTTCATCTGGAGTTTACCATCAAAAAGCTCAAAAAGAAGCTTGAAGACAAGCAGAAAGAGCTAAATGAGGCAGGCTTACAATTAGAAAAAGCCCTTTTGGATAACGAGAAGTTAAAAAGAAAGCTAAGTAAACATGAAAAACCGAAAGATGAGTATGATTATAGCTGGAGCTGGATCAGTAAAATAGTTTTTACGGTAGCCCAGGCGAATAAACCCCTCCGGTCCGCCGAAATAATTTCGGTACTCCGAGTAAGGGAGCCAGACCTAAACCATAAGGTAAGCAAAGAGAAATTCCTTTCTGCATTCCTGAATGTAGCTATGCAACATGAACGACTAATTCCATATAAGCTGAAGGGCGTAAGAGGAAATTACTATTGCCTGCCGGAATGGATTAGTGAGGGAGAGTTATTGTCGGAAATGAGACAAAAGATATTTTGAGTAAGTTAGCAGATAATCTTGCAGGTACTATGTTTGATTTATGTACTAATTAACTATAGTGAACGATAATTAAAGGCTATTAAAGAATTAATGTGCCACAGGCTGAGACACCCTAAAATAGCTATACACTTCCGCTTACTAAAACTGATTTAGCTATACAATGTATGGGGGTTCTTTTGAAACCTATCACTTGCTTGATAAGAAAACTATATTTTTACCCTGATATAATATGCCACGCAATAAAAATTTCACCCGAAGAATAGAAATTTTGGACGAATGCCTTCGCAGACGCCAAAAAAAATGGTTTATTGAAGACCTATTAAATGCAGTTAATGATAAACTTGATGAGCGATTTGATAAAAAAGTCGGCAAACGTTCCCTCTACGATGATTTAAAGTATTTACAGGAAGAAAAAAATGCTCCTATTATAAAATGTTGGGAAGGGCAACGAGTATATTATAAATATGAGGATACCACATATTCTATTCTTAATCTCCCAATTAGCGAAGAAGAAATCATCAAACTAAAAGATGCAATCAAAATGCTTAGGGAAGTAAATGATTTTAATTTACTTGACGATGTAGATATGATTGTAGAGAAATTGGAGCATACTATTGCTACAAATGTACCGGAGAACAGATCAATGATACAATTCGAGAAGCACACTTATGCTGATGGAGCCGAATATATCGATGATATATTTTCTGCGATTAAGGAAAAGAATGTCTTGAAAGTAGTTTACCAACCGTTTGGCGCACCCGAACCACAGGAATGGGTTATTCATCCTTATCTACTTAAAGAATACCGGAACCGCTGGTTTTTGATATGTAGAAGGGACGGCACACAAAAAGTTAGCAACCTGGCACTTGATAGAATCAAGAAAATTAAAAATTCATCTATCCCTTTCATCGAGAATGATCTGTTCGATGCAGATACTTTTTATGCATATTTAATCGGAGTTACCTTCCCAGAGGGAGAAAATGCCCAGGATATATTATTGAAGGTTACCGGACGGCAGGTAAACTATGTGAAGACAAAGCCCATTCACAAATCGCAGGAAATCGTCGAAGAACCAAATGGAAATACTCTGATCATTAGGTTGAAGCTGATAAATAATTACGAGCTGCAATCAGTGTTGCTGAGTTATACTCCTGATATTGAGGTGTTACAACCTATATCGTTAAGAGATCAGTTGAAGGAAAAATACCTGGCAATGATGAACGTGCTTAAATAATACTTGTGCAAGTAGATTGCATAAGTTGTTTTCATCTTTGCTTTTAAATAATTCAATTATGGAAACCACATTAATTATTGCATTAATAGCAGGGCTGGTATTAGGTAGTATTATTACTTGGCTGTATCGTAAGTTATTAACAGAGAAGAACGTAATTAGCCTTGCTGAATTTGAAACGACAAAGGCTGCCTTGCAGACTGCTCAAACAGAGTTGGCCGTTGCCCGAGAAAAAAACGGAGGTGCAGAGATAGAATTAAGGCAGGCGAAGGATCTCACCGACCAACTCAGAACATCTGAGCAGCAGGCACTACGGGAGCTGGATGTTTTGAAGACTGTAAAAGATAATGCGCTGGCACGTGTGGTGGAAGTAACCGCCGACAGTAAAGAATTAAATACTGTATATTCTAAAACAAGAGAGTTACTAAATACTGCAAATAATACCATCGCCCGTCTCGAGGAAGAAGTGAAAAGTAGGGATGAACGCCTAAAAACCCAGAAGCAGGATTTTGAAGAAATAAAGGGTAAGCTTGAAAAGGAATTTAAGGTAATAGCCGGGTCTATCCTCGACAACAGTTCTCAGAAGTTCCATGAGCAGCAATCAAATCACCTGAAAACAATACTTGATCCGCTCAAGGAAAACATCAATAGTTTTAAAACGGAGATTATCAGCAGATATAATGATGAAAATAAGGATAGGGCTTCTCTGCGGACAGAAATTAAGCAAGTTGTAGAGTTGAACAAAGTACTATCAGAAGAGGCAAACAACCTTACCAATGCACTAAAAGGGAACGCCAAGCAGCAGGGTGATTGGGGAGAGGTAATACTGGAGAGCATACTCGACTATGTGGGGCTGCAAAAAGGGATGCATTATACTGTTCAGGAGACAGCTACGAACAGTGATGGAAACAGGATAAGACCTGATGTGCTGGTGTTGTACCCCAACAAAAGTGTTTTGGTAATAGATTCCAAAGTTTCCCTATTGCACTATGAGCAATACTGCTCCGCTGGCACCCTGGCAGAACAGGAACAATACAGGGCTTTGCTGGTAAAGTCGATAAAGACGCACATTGACGGCTTGAGTATAAAGAAGTATGCCGACTTGCCGGGTGCGTTGGATACCGTAATGATGTTCATCCCAATAGAACCTGCATTTATCACGGCGCAGCAGGGTGATCCGAAACTATGGCAGTATGCTTACGACAAAGGAATCATCTTGCTTAGCCCCACTTTATTGCTAGGCGCTATGAAACTGGTGCGAGACTACTGGAAAAGAGATGAAGTAAACCAAAATGCGCAGGAAATAGCCAAGAGGGCTGGTGCGCTATATGATAAACTGGCAGGATTTGTAGCCAACATGGATAGTGTAGGCGGCTACCTGGAAAAGGCAAAAGTAGCTTATGACGGGGCTTATGGACAACTGAAAAGCGGAAGAGGGAACCTTATAAGCCAGGCCACACAACTGAAGCAACTGGGTATAGAGGCTAAAAAGGACTTACCCAAAGACCTTGTGGCCGATGCCATGCTGGAGGCCGGTTTTATTTCACTACCTGAAGAAACGGAAAGCAAGTAACCATACATGTGCAAATACCCTGCACAAGTTCAATTCATCTTTACATCCTGAATTACTGGTAAGTATGGATAGGGCTTCGGTTATGCGCAATATTTTCGGTTTTAGAGTTGCTCCTATCGTAAATAGTCTTGAAATTATGTTGCATCTGGTACTTGAACTTAGGACCATAGGTAATACGTAAAAACATTAAATGCAGACAGTATATGAAAACAAACATTCATGGTTTAGACCTTTCATTAGTGAAAATGAAACTTATGGATCCTGAAGAAGGACAAGGCTGGAGTAAAGAGCAATGTGATTTTGCTGAAAATGAGTATAAGCGATTTCTAAACATTATTTACGTTTACAAAGACGCTGTACCAACCAAAGCAATTGATATCTTTTGGCACCAGCATATCCTCGATACCAGGGCATACCATAAAGATTGCCAAAGCATATTTGGTAATTACCTTCATCATTTTCCTTACTTTGGTATGTTTGGAGAGCAGGATTATGAGAATTTGGTCAATAGTTTTGAAACAACCAAAGACAGGTACTACGAACTATATGAAGAAAAACTAGATAGACCGTCAGTCTTTGCTTCTGAATATAGCAAATGCCATGATTGTAATGGCAAATGTAGCCGGTGCAATAATGGATAGACCCTATTTTAAGCAAAGATTAGAGTTACGCAGATAGATTGCACAAGTTTGTGCCATCTTTGCAACAGCAAGAAGAAAAACAGACTCAAAACTTAATATTATATAGCATATTAATGCAAAATATTACTACAACAATACGGAATTACTTAGCTCACGGATTGGGACCCAATCATCTTCTCGATATTTTCAAAGAAGTATCTAAATACGATCCAGAAGTTGAATACGAGCAAGTTTTAAATCGAATCCGTTCAAGAGTTGATCTGTTTCAATTAAATGATGATGCCACTGTACTCCTGAAACAATCTGAAAATAACGAAGTTGCAAATTTAATAGGTCGGTTACAAGAAAAATTCAGCAATATAACGGAACCGGAAAATCTCTTTCTCCTAATAGTTTACCACATAGCTCTCGGAAGATATGCCAAGCTTGAACTAAAGCGAAAAAAAGGCACATCCATCTATGGCGAATACAACTCCACATTGGCTTATAAAGGAATAATAATTCCAGACAAAGTATTTCTCAATATTGGTGGCATAACAATGTATGAAGTTGAAGAGTTACTTGATGAATATGATGAAATTTTTTGGGAAAAAATTGGTGGAGGTAATACCTTAAGTTTAATAGAATATCTTTTTCGAACATTTAATAATCCGAAAAAGGGTGATTGGATGTATCCAAGCGAATTTAGGATATTTATTAAAGAACTATTTCCTCAAAACGCAAAGAAAATATTGTTAGCAGCTCCGTCAGCTCATCAAACTGCTATTGAGCTATTAATAAAAAATCCGGAGCTAAAAATTGTTATTTGGGAAGCTAACCATTATACCCAAACAATCTATAGACTATTTTTTGACATTGCTGGCGTTAAAAGGGTGTATTTTACCAAAACGCTACCTATCGACTTTAGTACTGAATTTGAGGTAAAATGGTCAGAAACATTAATTGAAAATGAAATAATTGATTTTGCCTTTCTCGATGTTTTAGCAAAATCGGAGTTTTTAGAAACTAAAAATAAAAGAATAGATTTTGGAATAATCAATACTCTTAACGATTTATGCAGAGAGTGCGTGGTAGTGGTTCCCGAAAGCTATCTTTTTAATAACCATCCAATTGATGCGAGAGATAGAAATGAGTTATTGCTTGCGGGAAATTTCGTAAAAATATCTTCATTACCAGAAAAGGTGTTCACTCCTTATGCCCGTATAAAGACGTCTATCGTATATTTTTCAAATGTTAAAAATGATGCAGTAAAATTCGAATACTACAATTCCGACACATGGAATAAGTTTAGGCTCTCGCAGAATTTGTCGGATATCAACAACATAAAACTTAATGCGTCGGTACCATTAAGTAAGTTAATTGAATCAGATAACCTTTCAGCAAGTCGATTTTGTTTGCCAGAAGTGGAAGTTCCTGGGAAAGCAGTAATGTTAAAGGATATAACATCAGGTATCACTCGTGGAATGCATGTACTAGGTAATGAATTGAAAGAAGGTATTCCTGTTGTTACATACAAAGATCTGAGTGATGAAAATCAGTCAATCTATTTAAACTCCGAAGGATTTTCCAAATTTGCATCAGCTACCGCTAAAAATGATCCCAGGAAAAACCGGGCGTTAAAGAAAGGATCAATTCTATTAGCAGCAATTGGACCGAAATTAAAGCCCACAGTTTTTAATTCGGATAATACAGTTTATTCATCTGGAAACCTGCTCAGTTTGACTATCGACCAAAGTAAGGCTATCCCAGAGTATGTTGCATTGGAACTGCGTAAGCCATACGTAAAAGAACAGATTGATCGATTTGGTTTTACGTTACTGAGGCGTGCTGATCTCGAAACTATACGGATTTCCTTACCATCATTGAGTGAACAAAGAAAAATCGCTTTTCAAGAATTTGATAGTGCAACAAAAATTGATGATTCTGCTATCAGGGAAATTGTGGGAATTGTAAAGCATAGACTGAGTACGCCGGTTGCAACGGTAAATCTTGGGTTGAAAAACTTAAATGATTTTATCCAAAACCTTGATCAAACACCGTTCACGGCTAACACAATCATTCATCCTCACCCGGAATATTTGGATGAAATCGAGAAGGAAAAATATTCATTAAAAAACTCTGTAAATTCTATTTCGTTAATTGCAGAGGGCATTCAGAGTATTCTCAAGAAATTGGATCAAGTAACTAAACTTGAGAAAGACCAAATGGTATTGAGTGAAATTGCTTTCAAAAACTTCATTGAATCAAAAATAATACCACTTTTTGCCGCTAATCAAGTACAGTTTGAAATTAACGCTGACTATCAAAGCATTAATGCAGACGAAACACAACTTGAGTTCTTATTGATAAATTTGATTGAGAATGCTATTAAGCATGGCAAAGAGGACAATGAAAGGCTGAAAGTTGTTTTACAGCTAAGTCTTGAGAAAATTGATACGGAAGGAAATGATTCAGTGGCACAGGGGAATTTGATTCTTAGTGTAGCAAATAATGGCAAACCGCTTCCTGATGGTTTCAATAAAGAGGCATTTATAAAGAAGTTCTCGAAATCCGACTTTAGTTCTGGAAACGGTTTAGGGGGCTACATTGTAAATAAGATAGTATCAAACCACAAAGGGGAACTTGAAATATTGGATGAAAAAAATACTACCATTGCAGCAATGAAAGTTCAGTTTAATGTAAATCTACCAACAGAATGAGCCTTGAACGAAAGCCAATAAGAGTTTTAATTATCGATGATGATGCTGATTATACTAAGCAGTTGACTATACCCGCCGCTAAAAGACAAATATTATTGAAGTCCGCCACCAATTGGCAACAGGGTTTCGATATTATAAAGGGCGACAACCTTATCAGGTTCATAATTTTAGATGCCCGCTGTTTTATAAACGAAACACAAGTAGCAGGCACCGAATCTGAGAGATTCTTAATTACAGCAATTGACGAATTGAAAGAATGGCAAAGGTCAAACGGGAGATTTATTCCTTTTTGTATTAATACAGGGTATGCTGACAGCAAAAAAATGTTTGATCATCAATACAATGTATTTTCTAAAGATGATAACGTTGAAGTCCTTTTGAACTATGTATGGGATGAATATCAAAAATCGGGCATAGGCCAATTCTCTTCACAGTATCCAGAGCCTTTTGAATTTGTCAGTGATTATTTCACTCAAGAAAACAAAGAAGTGATTTCAGCCTTATTTAATAATAATAAGTTTTTAAAGACAGGTCAAAAGGATAGAATCGACAATCTTGGGGATTTAAGAAGGCTTTACGAACATTTTTGGGATATAATGCATATTGACTACTTGGAAAGGGATATTAATGAATTCCCATCTAGTGATGGCAAGCGCACAGCAAAAATTAAGGATGCGGTGAACGCGAAAATCACTATTCCAAAAATAATCTCTAATTGGGCAGATAACCTATATTTTGCTGCCAGTAAATACGGAGATCATAACCCTGTAGACGATAGGCAACTGAAGCTGCTGCCCAGCAATTACGCTGTAGCTTCTTTTTGTTATGGACTTTTAGACGCACTTAATTGGGGAGATCATCTTATAAAGAACAAAAAACATTAGCAAATGCTTACACAAGAATTACGTACCGATATAGATAAAATTTGGAATACCTTTTGGACAGGGGGTATCTCTAACCCGCTGTCTGTAATAGAACAGATCACTTACCTGCTGTTTATAAAACGGCTGGATGAGTTGCAACAACTGAAGGAAAACAAAGCGGCGATGCTGGGCAAATCGATAGATAAGCCGATATACCAGCCTCAAGAAAAAGAGCTGCGCTGGAGCAGCTTTAAAGACCTAGAGCCGGAACAGATGCGCAAGCTCTTTACCAAGGACGAAGGTGTATTTGACTTTATGAAGAACTATGGTGCAAAGGATAGTGCCTTCGGTAGGTTTATGAAGGGTGCAGTGTTCATGATACCCACTCCCAGACTGCTGGCAAATGTGGTGGATATGCTGAGCGGCATAGACATGAAAGACCGCGACACTAAGGGGGATGTGTATGAATACCTGCTGAGTAAGATAGCCACCGCCGGACAAAACGGACAGTTTCGTACACCGAGGCACATCATTAAGATGATGGTTGACCTGATGCAACCCGGCCCCGAAGACGTAATCTGTGACCCTAGTGCCGGTAGCTGTGGCTTCTTGGTGGGATGTGCTGAATATATGAGGGAGCACCATAGCAAGGAGTTTTTTAAAGCGGGCTTTGAGCAGTACTTCAGCAACGATATGTTTATGGGTATGGAGTTTGACCCCACAATGATACGCATAGGTGCTATGAACATGATACTACATGGTATAGAAGAACCGGTGCTGATGGACGTGGATGCGCTAAGTGATGCAAATAGCGATTTTACCGAAAAGGCTACGCTAATAATGGCTAATCCACCTTTTAAGGGCAGTCTGGATAAGGATGCGGTAGATAAAGAACTACTGCGCATAGTTGATGCTGCAAAAACAGAGCTATTGTTTCTGGCTCTTATACTCAAAGGGCTTAAGAAAGGTGGCAGAGCTGCGGTGATCATACCCGATGGGGTGTTATTTGGTACCAGTAAGGCTCACCAGCAAATAAGAAAGGAACTAATTGACAAGCATCGACTTCAAGCTGTTATAAGTATGCCGGCTGGTGTATTTAAGCCATATGCAGGGGTGAGTACGGGAGTACTGATATTTACCAAAACTGGAAATGGAGGCACCGACAATGTGTGGTTTTACGACATGAAAGGTGACGGCTATACCCTCGATGATAAACGCCAGCCTGATGAAAAGAAGAACGACATACCCGATATAGTAATGCGTTGGCAGCACTTAGAAAAGGATAAGAAGAATACCCGAACCGACAAAAGCTTCTTTGTGCCAGTAGCTGAGATACGTAGTAACAAATATGACCTGAGCATTAACCGCTATAAAGAAACTGTGTATGAAGAGAAATTCTATGCGATGCCTTCGGATATAATTACCGAAATAAAACAATTAGACAAGGAGCGTAGTGAGGCATTGAAGAAACTCGAAAAACTAATACAAGGAAAGGAGGTGGAAACGGTATGAAATGGAAAATAGAGAATATCAAGAATTTAGTCGGAGAACCTATTACCGGTGAATGGGGAGAAGAGGGATGAGAAGTAAAAGTGTTGAGAACGACCAACTTTACTAATGATGGGAGCCTGGATCTATCTGAAGTGGTTGAACGCGATATTGATGTCAAAAAAGTTCAAAAGAAAAGGCTTCAATTTGGCGATACAATTATCGAAAAATCAGGTGGGAGCCCAAGTCAGCCTGTTGGGAGGGTTGTTTATTTTGATATTGATAGTGAAGAGCCATACCTATGTAACAATTTCACAGCGGTTTTAAGGCCAAACTCTTCGACTGATCCCAAATATTTGTTCTGGTTTTTATTCTATAATCATCTTACTAAAAATACCCTGCGCTTTCAGAACAAGACAACCGGGATAATTAATTTACAGTTAACACGATATTTAGCTGAGTTGAAAATTCCCCTCCCCACCCTTGCTGCGCAGCAAAAATTGGCGGCAATACTTGATGAAGCTGATGCACTGCGCCGCAAGGATAATGCACTTCTGGCAAAGTTTGACGAGTTACTGCAATCGGTTTTTTATGATATGTTTGGTGATCCCGTAAAAAATGATAGGGAATGGGAAGTAAAGAAATTATTTTCCATTGGGAAGATAAAAAGTGGAGGTACTCCTTCTAGAGAAAGACCTGAATTTTTTAAAGGAGATATTCCTTGGGTAACAACAGTTTCATTAGGGGAGTTGTTTATTGATGAAAAAAAAGCTGTTGAGTTTATTACTGAAGATTCAATTATTAACAGTGCAACTAAACTTGTCCCTAAAGGCTCTATTATGATAGGGACACGTGTAGGTGTAGGTAAGGCTTCTATCTTAAAATGCGACATTTGCTCTAGTCAAGACATACTTTCTTTATCAGAACTAGATACTAATTTTAGCACTGTTTTTCTTCACCAAGTACTGTCATATTACCAACAATATTTTGAATCTCAAAAAAGAGGCGCTACAATTCAAGGTATAACCTCAGACACAATTAAGGGCTTAGACATAATTTACCCTCCTAAAGAATATCAATCGCAATTTGAAAAAGTGTCTTTAGGTATTTATGATCAAAAATCCCAAATCATCCAACAACGAATCAATTCAGAAAACCTATTTCAATCGCTTATGCAGCGTGCATTTAAAGGGGAACTGGTGGGATAAAGTGAAAGTATGGTTATTACTAGGTTGAATTATTAAAATCTGCTCAAAATTCGTTATTTTTACATGTAAATTAGTACGAAACAGGTTTGGAAAGATTACCATTGTATACCATAGGCCACGGCAACAGAACCAGGGAAGAACTCCTTGATCTGCTGGAGCGTTATGGCATAAAATTCCTGATTGATGTGCGTACAGTACCGTACTCCAAATATCAGCCACAGTATAACCGGGAAGACCTCACTACATACATGCAGGCTCACAGCATCCGGTATGTTTACATGGGCGATTCGCTTGGTGGCAGACCCAAAGACACTTCTTGTTATAACAGCGAAGGTAAAATAGACTACGAGGCGCTTAAAACGAAAGAATTCTACATTGAGGGCATAAACAGGCTAAAAACGGCTTACGAAAAACAGGTGCCTATCGCAATCATGTGCAGTGAAAGCAAGCCTTTAGAATGTCACAGGAGCAAGCTAATTGGTCGCACGTTACTACAGGAAAATATACTGTTGCAGCACATAGATGAAAATGGTCGGCTGAAAGGTCAGGAAATAATCATTAACGAGCTAAATAAAGGCAAATCAGAATTTACGTTGTTTGGCGAAATTTCTGATCTCTCGAATCATGGCTCACGCAAATCATACCTTGATTAATCATAAACACACACCCTCCCCATGGAATTTTATACAATGGGCGTTTACGGTCTTAAAGACCATGAATTTTTCGGTAAGCTGGTAGAAAACGGCATTGATACATTTATTGATATCAGGCGGCGCAGGGCTGTAAGAGGTTCGGAATACGTTTTTGTCAATAGCAACCGGCTGCAAAATAAACTGAAAGAGCTGGGCATAAATTATATTCACATTCTGGATCTGGCACCAACCAACGAAATCAGAGATGCTCAAAAAAAAGCTGATGCTCAAACCGGTACTGCGAAACGTACCCGTGAGGAGTTGGGGCCTGTTTTCAAACATAGATACGAAAAGGAAATTTTAGAAAAATACGACATTGGTCAGCTTATAGACCAACTTGTGCAAATAGGTTGCAGAAAGGCGTTGTTGTTTTGTGTGGAGCGTCAGCCTAATGCTTGCCACCGCTCTATGGTAGCAAACAAATTACAACACCTAAACTATTCTGTACATCATTTATGAGCCAGGTATTAATAATTTCAAAAACACATTTGCAACATGCAATGTGCGTCGGCGGTCTGGAACTCAACACAAATAGGAGTATCAGGCTAATGAGCCCTGGCGATCACCATTACCAACCATTAGATACTCCACTTAATGTAGGGCAGGTATGGGAGATAACATACCATAATCATCCAAATATCCATGCTCCGCATACAGAGGATGTGATCGTAACAGCCAAACAATTTTTACGCAACCAAGCTGATTTGCCAGGGCTAATCACTCAGAGAAATCTTATTAATTACAGGGGTCATGTAAATAACGTATTTGGAGGTCACCTACATTGGACAAACAGTGGCAGCGGATATATTCCTGTTAATGGTCCTTTCCCTGACCGAAGCGTGGGTTTCTGGACTTGCGATAAAGATTTATTAAAGAGAACATTTGACAACAACAAGGTAAGATACAGTTATAAAAATGGAATGGCGTATCGAAATCTAAGCTATGTCGGAACCCAGGAACCTTCAGATATAATCAGTGCCGGAACTATAATAAGGGTTTCGCTTTCAAGAGTATTTCCTCGTCCGGGACAGGAAAATCAGTTCAATAATGTTCCTCAAGGTTATTATTTACAACTTTCTGGCTGGTATACAAATGCTCAACTAGCAAATCCAAGACCAGAAACAATTGATGATTTGCCATTTTAGTACCTAAATCTTTTTATGAAAAAAGGGATATTTTGTCTTGAAGGCTTATGGTCTTCATCTGTCAGGGATAGGAGTACCGTTCAGCCAATGCTGGAAATAATGAACAAACGTAGCATTTGCGATCATATCCATCATTCCTGTGCCACCAAGGAAGAGCTAATCTACTTTTTGAACCGGTTCAAATCAAAATCCGTTCAAGACAAATTTCCTATTCTTTATTTTGGGTTTCATGGAGAGAAAGATTGCATTTGTCTTGCGGGTAAGGAAAAATTCACGCTGACAGAATTGGGCGACGTGCTGGCAAATAGTGCTAAAGGGAAAGTGCTCTACTTTGCCTCCTGTGACACACTAAATACTGATGAACGTAAAATAAAGAATTTACTAGAAAAAACAGGTGCTATAGCAGCCATAGGCTATAAAGCACTGATAGATTGGATGCAATCTGCTGCCTTCGATTTATTAGTGCTTGATGCGTTACAAAGTGATCGCTTTGACGGGAGAGGGATTCAAAAAATAAAGGACTATATAACCAGCGAATATGGGAATCTTGGAAATAAACTGAAATTCAGGATGGTTATTAATGACAGGATACATTTTCCGAGAAAGAGGAAATAGAGTACTGAAAATGGCTTATTGGTATGTGATCCATCTAGCTGCCTTTTTTATGCACGTAATCTCTGGGTAAGATGTGCAAATAGATTGCACAAGTTCGGCGTAGGTTTGCTTTTCATTAAAATAACATTCATGAAAGCAATTGGGGTACAAATCCAGGGCAGCGAAATTATATTGGTAGTACTACAAAAACATACCGATGGCAGCATTACACAATTGAACCAATCAACCAAGTTTGGTATAGCCGACCACACGAGTAATCAGCAAATACGGCAATTTCGAGATCAGATCACGGCAACACTTGATTCCATCAACGCAGATTTTATAGGGGTTATTGCGCGAAATGCAAGTACCAGCAGCCGGATGAAATCATCACCGGTTTCTTTTAAACTTGAGGGTATTATTCAATTATATCCCTCAAGGGAGGTCGAATTTGTCTGGCCACAATCTATCGTTCCATTTTTTAAGAAAAACCAATTAACCATTTCACCTAAAAACAAATATCAGCAGGATGCTCTTGAGTTGGCATTTATGCTTTTAACTAAGTAGATTATGCCACTAAATGATGAGCAAGCGCCAGCCAAGATTAAAGAATACATTCAGGGCTTAACGGACATTGAAGTATATGAATATGTAACCAGAGGTGCAGTTGGAGAAGTATATTTCGGACATCGTAAAAAACTAAAGGATGACGTTGTTTTGAAATTTTATGATGGGAAAGAACATTATGATTCTTCTGAAGAGGCCGTTATTCTAAAGAAAATCGATCATCCCAATATTTTAAAAGTAATAGATTTAAAATTCGTTGCACCTTCTTATGCCCTTTTTACATCTCCCAAAATTGACGGCGGCGATTTGCAGGGTGTTATTGATGCTGGCGCAATTTCCACACATGATGCCCTCAATATGATGGCAGGTGCGCTAATGGGTTGCAATGAACTTCACGCAAAGCACCAGCTTGTACACCGGGATTTAAAACCAGGCAATATATTGGTTGATTTAACTGCAAAAAAGCCAATTATTGCCGATCTGGGAGCTGTGAAAAAAGTAACCGATCCTCATAAACCGGTTACGGCAACAAAAGCAACTTGGATATATCTCCCCCCGGAGTCTGTTGCCGGTAATGAATACTACTTTCAATCCGATATTTATCAGCTAGGAATTGTTATGTTTCAACTTCTTGGCGGATTTTTTCCCTTACATAATCAGTTGGAATGGTTAAACATTCCGGAAAGGCGTTCTGTTGAGAAGATCGCCAACTCTATTGCTCGGGAATTAAAATGCACTGATTTGTTGAGTGAAAAAATAAAAAAAGGAAAGCTTCTTCAATTTGATACACTTCCGGGCCATTTGGATGCAAATTTTAAACGAGTATTAAACAAAGCATTGAACCCAGACTATACAAAAAGATTTCAAAGTGCCGCTGAGTTTTTAAAAGCAATTCACGATCTACAGAGAGATTATCCTAATTATCTGCAAAAACCCGATTACCTTTCAATACTGCATAGCGATGGGAAAGAATTTCGGTTATTTAAGACTTCGCGAACAAATTATTCGTTAGAGCAAAAATCCACCGCAGGCTGGAGAAAGAACAATAAACATTCAGGCACTTTTGACTCCGCATTGTCAGTGGCGAGGGGATATTAATCAACTCTAATTGCATAATGCCATAATGTATATATCTTTAAGGCCATGCCATCAAACTTCTCCTTTCTGCAACATGAGTTTGCACCGATGTACGAGGACATACATCGGGCGGAGGAGCATGTATTCACCGACCCTATGTATTGCGCCATACTCTGTCGCAAAGGGTTAGAGGGTTTGGTAAAATGGCTGTATGATAATGATAAAGACCTCGAACTGCCCTACGATACTACGCTCAATTCCCTCATGCATGAGCAATCGTTTCAGCAGGTCATTCCGCCTACACTGCTTCGCAATATCAATCTATTACGCAAAATCGGCAATAATGCCGTTCATAGCTCTCAAAAAACAACAAGCACCGAATCACTATCGGCACTGCGGATATTGTTCGACTTCGCTCTTTGGGTAGTACGTATTTATAGTTCTACACAAACCCCGGTTGTAGCATTCGATGAAAACATATTACCAACTGGCAGCCCGATTAAACGTAACCGTGCCGAAACTGAAATACTACAACAGCAGTATGAAGATACCCGGCAACAATTGGAACGTGCTAATAAGGAGCTAAAGCACAATGAAAGCCTGATGCAAGAGCTACAGGCAAGGCTGGATGCCGTGCATGTAGTAAAAGAGGCGCATAAAGATACTGTCACACCATCTGTAAGCATTACAGAGGTAGAGACCCGAAAACTATACATAGATACTTTGCTCAAAGAAGCTGGTTGGGATGCAACATTGCCAGGAATAACAGAATATCCGGTAAAAGGAATGCCGGAGAATACAGGAGATGGTAGGGCCGACTATGTACTGTGGGGAGATGATGGTAAGCCGCTGGCAGTAATTGAGGCTAAACGCACTACAGCCGATGCCCGTCAGGGCCAGAGGCAGGCAGAATTATATGCCCGATGCCTGGAGCAAATGACCGGACAGCGCCCGGTTATATATTACACCAATGGTTTTGAAACGCATATTTGGGATGATGCAGCAGGTTATCCGCCGAGAGTAGTACATGGCTTTTATAGCAAGGATGAATTGCAGTTGGCTATCAATAGGCGCACGCTCCGGCAACCGCTCACAAAATTGTCATCCAACAAGGAGATTGCAGGGTATTACTATCAGCAATTAGCAATAACTGCGGTGTCAGAGCGGCTACAAGCTAAAAACCGGGGCGCATTGTTAGTTATGGCTACCGGCACCGGCAAAACCCGGACAGCAATAGCCCTCGTTGACCTATTGACCAAGGCAGGCTGGGCTAAGAAAATACTATTTCTTGCCGACAGAAATGCATTGGTAACGCAGGCCAAAAAGAATTTCAACAAACATCTGCCGAACCTTACCGCAATAGACCTAACCAAAGAAGATGAAGATACTGCCAGCCGCATAGTATTCAGTACTTACCCTACTATGATGAACCGAATAGATAGTGTAAAGAGCGAAGGGCACAGATATTACGGTGTAGGGCATTTTGATTTAGTGATCATAGATGAGGCTCATCGTAGTGTGTACCAGAAATACAGGGCAATATTTGAGTATTTCGACGCGATATATATTGGGCTTACCGCTACTCCGAAGGCAGATAGTGATAAAGATACTTATGAACTCTTTGGGCTGGAACCACACAATCCTACTTACGCCTATGAGCTTACGCAAGCCGTCGGTGATGGATATCTCAATGAACCTAAAACATTGAAAGTCCCATTAAAATTTCCTCGTTTAGGGGTTAAATATGATGATCTGAGCGAGGAAGAGAAAGCGGAGTATGAAAAGGAATTTCTGGAAAATTTCGGAACCATACCAAAAGAAGTAAATAGTAGTGCGATTAATAACTGGTTGTTTAATAAAAATACTGCTGACCAGGTCCTAGATCTGCTAATGTTTCATGGAGTGAGAATAGAAGGTGGCGATAAACTTGGTAAGACAATCATCTTTGCTCGCAATCATGATCATGCTGTTTTTATTGAAGATTGTTTTAATAAACGCTACCCCGATAAGGCCGGGAAAATGCTGCGGATAATAGACAATCAAACAAAATTTGCGCAAAACGCTATTGATGAGTTCTCTCAAAAAGACAATACAGAATTTCTGATTGCAGTTTCAGTGGATATGCTTGATACAGGGATTGACATTCCCGAAATAGTCAATTTGGTATTCTTTAAGCCGGTAATGTCGAAAGCCAAGTTCTGGCAAATGGTAGGCCGGGGTACACGGCTTTGCCCTGATCTGTTTGGTCCCGGTGACGACAAGAAGTTTTTTCGCATACTTGACATTTGTGGTAATGTAGAATTTTTCAGTGCCGGTATAAAAGAAACTGAAGCTCCAATGCATGGCACATTGAGCCAACAGATATTTAATGCAAGGTTGCAGGCTACTTGGTTACTGCAAAATGCCACTGCAAATTCTGATGAGGATAAAGATGTCGCCAGGCAATATGCCGACACCTTGCATAGTATTGTAGATGGTTATAGCGAAGAAGATTTCAGAGTGAGAATGCATTTACGCTATGTTGTAAAATACCGTGACCCTGCCATATGGAATGTACTGACACAATCAGATGTTTTGGATATTCAACAACACTTGTCACATTTATATACCGATGAACAATCTGCCGAACTCACCCGACGTTTCGACCTTACAGTTCTGCGATTGATGATCTGTATATTGGAAGGTGGCAGTACCAAATACTATGTTGAAAAGATCAAGACATCAGTTAATGGTTTATTGAGGAAAATGAACCTGCCTGATGTAAAGAAGCAGGAGCCACTCATACGCAATGTACTTGAAGATGAGTACTGGCAGAACATATCGGTGGCTGGTATGGAATCAATGCGACAGGCATTGAGAGAATTGATGCAGTATTTGGAGCAGGAACAAAAGAGAGTGCTCTACACCAATTTTACTGATGAAATGTCCGGCAGAGTTGAAGAAGCCGAGATAATAGGGGGATATTTTAACCTTCCGGCTTATAAAAAGCGTGTTGAAAAATTTATTCGAGAAAACGAACACAACATTACTATCCACCGTATCCGCAACAACATACCTATTACAAAGGCTGAACTGGATGAATTGGAACGAATGCTGTTCAGTATTGATGAGAATGCCGATAGAGAAATGCTGAACAAGGCTGTAGAAGGTCAGCCATTGGGAAAGTTCATCAGAAGCATATTGGGTTTGGATATTAACGCAGCAAAATCTGCGTTTGCCGATTTTCTTAACGATCAAAATTTAAACTCTTCGCAGATAAATTTTATCAACACACTAATTGATTATTTGTGTCAAAACGGAACTATTGATAAGGACATGCTGTTTGATAAGCCCTTTACCAACATTAATGATCAGGGTGTAGTAGGTGTATTTCCTCAACACGCAGGTAAGATCATTTCTATAATTGATAGAATAAATGCGAACGCAATACAAGTGGCGTAAATTGTTTTAAAGAAAAATACTTGCGTAAAATGAACAGCATTCAATATATTATGGTCACTGATTGGGATCTCCATTGGGATAAATTGGAACAGAAGTGGCGGAATTCAACACTATATACATATCCTCTTATAAAGGACGGACTAGAAACTGGACCATGGCCCAGCGAAGTTTCTACTTTATTTATCAAACTAACCAAAGAGAAGACACATGAAAAATGTTGGACCGGAAAAAGTAAAAATTTCAGAGTTGATCCCAATAACGGTAAAACGGCTATTCGTTTTGAAGTATCAGATTTGAAAGAAGTAAGCTGTCCCGATGAGTATAAGAATTATAGAAATGGCTGGCATTTGAATAAAATAAGAATTAATAATTCGCAAGATTCAATTAAGAAATTCACTCAAACCTATGAAAATTTGCAGCCCGAATTTTTTAAAGAAATGGAAAGCTGTTCATGGGAAATATTCGAATTGAATTGTTTCCGACTATTGCGATTATTAGGAATACACGATATTCATAAATTCCCACAAGCAGATAATAAAGGAAGGGCGGATGGTTTTTTCAAGTTTTTCACCTTAGCAGCTATCTATGATGCAACAATTGATCCGAATTATTTACCCGCCAAAGAGCAACAAATAGAAAACTATATAAATCAGCTTAAAAAGGATAAAATTCGGTTCCTTCAACGTTACTACACAATTAAAGATGCCCAAAAACAAGTTTGGATAATCACAAGAGGTAAACAAGTTAAGAATCTGAAAATAGAAGATCAGATAAAAGTAAAAGAGATACCTTACACCAAACTAATAGAAATTTATTTAAGACGACTGCAAGAAGATATTGTTATGGATGATTTCTGCGATCTGCTTGAGAATATTATTTAAAAAAATGGTTGTTCATAATGAACTCCTAAGAATAAATACCCCAAAATGAATATCAAGAACATACAGCAATATCGCAGTTTCTATAAAACTGAAATTCGTGACCTTCCGTCAAGAGATGAAAACTTCATTGGCAATTTTCTCATTGACAAAAAAACAGGTAAGAAAAAGTTTGGCTGGTTTGAAGTATATCATGGAGATAAAGACGGGTATGGTAAGGCAGAAGCAGGTATAGAGAACTTTTTGCAAAGCTTTTTGGATATGGCAAAGGACGGCCAAGCTGTTTATGAGTTTTTACAAAATGCCGTAGATGCTGAAAGCACCCATTATACTATGGTTTTCGGCAAGGACGAAATTGACGGGAACTACTATTTGTTGGTTGCAAATAATGGAAAAATGTTTGATTTAGATAGCATTCGTTCTATTCTAAATGTAGGTTCATCTACTAAAACTGCCGATAGCCAAACAATTGGCAAATTTGGAATAGGATTTAAGCTGGCACACCGATTAGTTGGGAAAGACAACGGATTGCACGAATTAATTAATGAAAACTCTGGCCCGATATTATTTAGTTGGAAAAACTATGAAGTTGAACACCTTGCCAACTCAGAGCCGCTTATACCGACCCAGATTGAGTATAAGCCTTCGACAAATGGTAATTTCACTATAGCGGACGATAACCCATGGCTATTCAAGATACTGATTACTTGTTTTCCTTGTTTGCCTGAGAATGAACATGTGAATGAATTACCCAAAATGGCAAACGGCATACAAGCCGATTCAAATCCTTTCAGCAACGCAGAATATGAAGTTTTATCGAGGTGGGTTAAAAACAATAAGGGGATTTTAAATAAGGACACCTACAAAGAGGGGGCTTTGTTTTTTATTAAATTGGGATTAGGTAAGGAATCTGAACTAGCAGAAATCAACCTGAAAGAGGGTGTAAAATTCGCACTTGCTATTTTGAGGGAAACGGCAGATACAGAAATAGCAAAGGATAAAGTTCTTCACACTGTTCAAATAAATCACGAAGAGCCAATTACTTATCCAGACTTGGAATACATAAAACTCTCAGTAGATAAAATTAAAGAAAAGAACACATATGCCTATATTCGTTTTGGGATAGATAAATATGATGATTTAAATCCGGAGCAAAAAAAGAAAATTGAGATAGAAGCAAATATTGAAGCGCTATTTGGATTTAGAAAACATAACGAAATCGGAGATTATTTTAGAGGTGCACCAAATCTATATCTTTATTTCCCTTTATCTGAAGAGGTTCATAATTTCAATTACATACTGCACTCAAATGCGTTTTATAAAGGCAGTTCACGTACATTTTTACATAAAGGAAGCAGCAAAGAAGATGGTATAAATGAGCGGCTGCTAAAAACAATAGTTGCAAAAATTGACAATGAATTAAATAGACTCTCTAGTTCAAAGAATAGGAAAGAACGAGAGTTATTCTTGCATTTTTATGCTGCCTTATTAACATCAAGTAAGAGCACTAATCAGGATAGGTTTTGGATAGAAGAACCCTATATAAACAAGATCAACGAAATACTTAAAAAGTATATACCAATTCGGAACTCGTCAAATTCAGATGATTTTTCAATTGCACTAAATCCTGAAAACGTTTTTATCAAAAAAACTAAAATCTCAATTGAAACACAAGCTTGGGGCTTAGCCGATGTAAACTGGTTCTATTGGGACGATGAAGCGGAATTAAGCATTCAATTATCAGCTTTGACCAAATTGGGAGTAGTGGATTTTACTATTTACAATCTCCTAACAATTAACGATGGTATATTTTCTCACCTCAATAATTGGATAGTAGCCGATGTAATAAGGCTCAAAAACGTACTTACAGAAATATCGTTGCTAGATGCAGAGGCAATGAATAACCCAAATTTCAGGAAGAACTTCTTCAGCATTAAACTTTTGCAATTTAATAATGAAGAACTACTGAGTATGACTGAGTTCCAGGAAAAGGAAAGGGATGGTTATTTTATCGTTTACAATAAACTAAATGACATCATAGATCTACTTGGGAAGCTAGACTTAAAATATAGTTTAAACAATTTTTCCGAAAACAACTTCAATCTCAAGTTCTTTAGTTTTTTCACAAATGAATCGCAAGTAAAAAGTTATACCATCCTTACTAAATTATTTAGCCAGGTGGTTGCCGACAATAAGTTAGCTACACTGGATAAGGATGAGAAATACAGAATATTCGAAGCCTTCAGAACATTGAATGATACGCCAGGTGACAGAATGGGTGAACTTAAATTGTTTAACAACAACAACAATAAAACCGTATGTTTCAAAAATTTGTATTCAGATTCAAAAATATCTTGGCTGAATAAATTTTGTATAAGGAGTTCTGAAAACAATGCGGAATATAAAAAATATCTATTAGACAAGACTGAAGAACTGTATCAGGGCATAGTACATCCTTTTTGGGAAAGCATCGCTGCCTACATCGCTCTAAACCCGTCAAAGGCAAAAGAGGTGCTTGATGATCTCGTTACAGCTTACGAAAAAAGCAGTTGGCAAGAAAAATCAAAGTTTCAATTGCATTCGAAGAAATTAATCATTTTTCAGTCCGAGGTGATTGAATCAGACAATATTTACATTAATCAAGAATTATCCTCTCTTTCGGACGACGAGTATAAGCGCATTCAAACTAGTGCCCTTAAATATTTTAATGTTCATTTACCAGACGCATATTTGCTTCATTATTTAGAGGCTGCGCCGTTCTCATTTACTTCATCAAATGTTTCACCAACAATTGATGATGTGGCAAGTTCGACCGACGACATCAGAGATTTGCTGCTTTTCTCTAAAATTTGCAATATTGATTTCTTTTCAACTAACTGTGTTATTGTAAATGATGGAGTATATTGTATAGACTCCTCCTCTGGCAGAAAGCAAATAGCAACTTCTAAGCCGAAGATTGTAAAATATATTGAAACATACTATAGTGGGGAATACGCTCTCATTCCTGACCCATTCAGCAGCGCGAAGAATAAAATATCTCTTTCTGATACAAAGCTAGTTGAACATCTAATTGAGCGTTTCGAAGAAGGAGATTTAAACCAAGAACTTGATATTATCGAAGTAGTTTTGCCTGAGGGCTATGACGCTGAAAAGTCTTTATTGGAGAAGCTTACATATACAAATTTAGACGCAAATTGGACAGAAGAAAGACAGAACGAATTATACATAAGACTTCTTAAAGATGTTATCGAAGGAAATTTAACTCCAGGGGAAATTGAGGGTATCCATGGTAAGTTAACCATCGTCAAAGACGATCAAGAAATTGTAATTGGTAACATTGATAGCGCCCATGATACTATTGAAGTATTTAGAAACGATAAGAAGATAATACTATCGCAATCGCAAATTTTAAGTCTTGAAAATGCAGTCTGCCAAGATAGTTCCCGAAACTATTTTTGAAGAAATTCCGTCAAAATGACAAGCCATTTAGAAAATTTACATTCTTGTAATTACATCCTGAAACCGCTCCAAATCCTCAACAAAAAAGTTCGACATATTCCCGCCCTTCTCCACAAACTTTAATGCCTTCGGGCGATTTTGCTTTTTTTTAATTCATACCCATATTCATACCACCCTTAACTTTGGCGTATGATCACCATATCTGGCATAAAGAACTGTGACACTATGCAAAAGGCTCTGAAGTGGCTGGATGCGAAAAAGCTGGCATACACCTTCCATAATTACAAGGAATCAGGAATAGATAAGGCAACCCTGGAACAATGGTTAAAACATTTTCCGGCTGATAAGCTGATCAATACCAAAGGCACTACTTTCCGTGGTCTGACCGATATCGAAAAGGCAGGTATTACCAGCCAGTCAAAGGCAATAGCTTTAATGATGAAAAATACTTCCCTGATCAAGCGGCCGGTATGGGATTTTGGCGATGGAAGTTTCTTTTTAGGATGGGATGAACATGCTCTGGAAACTGTTATTGAGAAATACAAAGGAGCGCAGGAAAGCAAATAATGCGCTGAACCCGTTGATTTCAGGGCTTCTCCTATTTTTCCTTATCCTCACGCAGGCTTTCTTCCGGGAAGCTAATAAAAAGTAGCACCCCCGGTAAAAACATTCCAGTAAGGTTGAGGAGCTTTTATTTTTTGGTCAGGCCTGTACAGGTATTGATTGCCTTCAGTATCTATCATGGGTATGTGGCAATTTTTTGGTCTGCGCCATTTTTTTGGAATGAATATCATGTCATGAAATAAACGGTTCTGAATAAAATTTCTTACCTGCTCTGCATCTATACCCATATTGGCCTGCAGGCTTTGTCCGCTATTTAATGCCATTTTAAACTGCCCGCTGAGTAAACCGTTCGAATAATTTGCATAAACGCCGTTGGTAGTGTCCATGTAGCCAATAAACGGAAAGCCTTTATCATTAGTTACTTTATTGCCCATTTGCCCGGTCCACATGGTACAATTAACAGCAAACTGGCACAGGTTTTTGTATTGATACTGTACTAAGAAGGCCCCTGTTCTGAATCTGTCAAGCGTAGGCCGTGCAAAAATATCATCCTCAGATATGATGCTCAGTTTATTAAACTGAAAAGCAATGATGCCTGTTTGTTGTGTGGTTTTTATTTTATTGAAATAGAGATTGTATGCATAGCCTACGCTGTTGGTATAGTTGGTTTGGTTAGAAACTACGCTTACAAACTGATTATGTTCACTTTGCTTAATGCCATATCCCATCACGAGTCCGGCAGAGGTAACTAACTCATTGTAGTGTGCAGCAGGGCCTAAATTTTTAAAATTATGATAAACGCGTACTTCTGCGTTGATTTGTGCAAAATCATAATTATACCAGGCTTGAAAAGTAAAACCGATACGTTGAAATTTATTTCCTAATGCGGATACCATGCCGATATTAAAACCCCGGTTTGTGCCGCAAAAAACCTGTGCATACGACGGTATCGTAAAAAGACACAGGCAGCAAATTAATATGTGGTTTTTAGAAATTGTCAATAAACAAAGATATCTGAGGCAGACGGAATTTTACTAAAAATATTTTGTCATCGCTCCTTAGAAAACCAGGTTCAGTAAACAACCGGCAAACAGCTCCAAATCGTCAACATAAAAGTTCAGCAAATCCCGGCCTGTCTCCACAAAATTCAACAAAAGGTGTCAGCGGAAGTTGAAACCTTTTGCTTTTACCAATATTCCATAAACCATCCGTTACCTTTGCATATGGAATATTTCAAAAGACTGCTGGAACTGGTGAAGATGGAGCGGGAAGTGGATAAGCAGGCTTACCTGGACCTTACCCGGTCATCATCTGTAGCAGAACGGAGGGCAAATGGCCTGGCCTGGTACCCTATAGCCATAAAGGGAACTGAGCTGAATCAGGCGGAATACATGACCGTAGAAGCAGAGCGCACAACTCATACAGATATCTCCCACCAGCTTCGTTTTGGCGTATCCGCGATGCTGTTCTCCAACCTTGACGCGAAAAATAACTTCGTGGAAGGGACCATCACTTTTGTAAGTGGTAACCGGCTGAAAATATCATTACGAATAGATGAGTTGCCCGACTGGGCGAGTGATGGCAAGCTGGGCATAGACCTGCTGTTTGATGATAACAGCTATGATGAAATGCAGGCAGCGCTAAAGCTGGCAATGACCCTCAGCGGGAAAAAAGAAGAAGGCCACCTCATTAATATACTCACCGGGACCGCAACGCCAACATTCAATACCGATTTTCCTGTTTACAACAACCCGAAACTGAACAGTACACAACAGGCCGCTGTAAATAAAATAGTACAGGCCAATGAACTGGCTATTGTGCACGGCCCGCCCGGCACAGGTAAGACCACTACGCTGGTGCAGGCCATAAAGGCATTGATAAAAGCAGGGGAAGAGCGCATACTTGTAGTGGCCCCCAGCAATACCGCTGTAGATCTGCTGAGTGAGAAGCTGTCGGAAGAGGGCCTTAATGTACTCCGTGTTGGTAATCCTGCCAGGGTATCAGAGCGGCTTATGGCGCTTACTCTCGATAGCAAAGTTGCGGCGCATAGTTCCGTGAAAGAGATAAAACGGCTGAAGAAACAGGCGGGTGACTTTAAGGATATGGCCCACAAATACAAACGTAGCTTTGGCAAAGCGGAAAGGGAACAGCGCAAAGCCTTATTTAATGAGGCATACAAGATCATGAAAGATGTGGGCCGTATGGAGCAATACATCATTGACGATGTAACGTCAAAAGCGCAGGTGATCACCGCAACGCTGGTAGGGTCCAACCATTATACGGTACGCAACCTCCGGTCCCATACTGTGGTCATAGATGAAGCAGGACAAGCTCTGGAACCGGCCTGCTGGATACCCATTCTAAAGGGTATGAAAGTGATACTTGCCGGCGACCACTGCCAGTTGTCGCCAACCATAAAGTCTGATGCTGCCGCAAGGGGCGGACTTAGCAATACCCTGCTGGAAAAATGTATCCGCCTGCACCCGGGATCGGTAGTGATGCTGCAGGAGCAATACCGTATGAATGAAACAATCATGGGCTATTCTTCAAAAGTGTTTTATGATGATAAGCTGAAAGCGCACGTCACGGTAGCAAACCATGTATTATTCCCGGAAGATATGCCGCTGGCTTTTATAGATACTGCCGGTTGCGGTTTTGATGAAAAAACGGAAAACAAAAGCATTTCCAATCCGGAAGAGGCTGCGCTGTTATTCAAACATCTGTTACGGCTCGTAACGGAGTTAAGTGCGCATTACTCTGTCGCCCGGTTTCCCTCTGTCGCTATAATTTCGCCCTATAAAGAGCAGTTGTATGTTTTGAACGAACAATTGCGGCACACCCCTGAACTGCAGGCATATGTGCACAGAATTGCTGTGAACACTATAGATAGCTTCCAGGGACAGGAGCGGGACATCGTTTATATCAGCATGACAAGAAGCAATGCGAATGGCATAATCGGTTTCCTCGCAGACACCAGGAGAATGAATGTGGCGATGACACGCGCACGGAAAAAACTGGTCATAATAGGTGATAGTGCCACGCTTTCCCGTCATCCTTTTTATTCGGATTTTATTGCCTATGCCGAAAAACATAACGCATATAAGAGTGCATGGGATGAGAATTGGAGTGCGTAAGGGCCAAAAAATCCGGTACTGTTTATTTCTCAAGACCAATATAGGAATACATGTGGAGAAAGCAAGTAAAAAAAACGACTCAATAAGTATAATAAAGGTCTTGGAGTACCCACTGGTCGCTGGTAGCGTGCCTGTCCCCATTGCAATACACTAAGCTGTCTTTGGCATAATACCAGGCAACACCTGTCCCCATGTTGTATTCATAATAAAAATAGGCTGTGCCGAAAAAATAAATCTGGCGCGGGGTATCTGTCTGCTCGTATTGAAAAACACTATTCCCGAATTGAATGACGCTGTCGTTTACGATCGTGATGGCAAAGGAAGTATCGGGGAAATAATAAAACACATTTACAGGAGTGGGGTAATGCATGCCGGAGGCTTGGTAGTAATGGCTTCCATGCCAGTTTCTAATCCCGCCCATTTTTGCGGTATATGAAGGCTTGGTGGGTTTCGCATTATCGCTTTTCTTGCACCCGGAAAAGATTACAGCTAACGACAATGGCAACAACAGGGTAATTATTAATTTTGAAGGCATGAAAGGAGTTTTTATATCAACCACAATTATTATGCCGGATTCAGCAATTTTTTAAACCAGCTTTTTGCAGTTGGTGAGATACTTCAACCGGCATCAGAAAGACCTGCATTTGCCCGGCATTTCTACAAAAAGAGCGGGTGTCTCAAAAAACTGAAACACCCGCTCCTGTATTTATAAGGCCTGATTATTAACTTCCTTGCTTCCTTACGTATTTGGTGAGAATAACAATAACCTGCCCTTCTATTTTGCCTTCTATCTGTTCGGTATTATCTTCCACCAGCCGGATGTTTTTTACTACAGTGCCCATCCTGGCATTGAGCGTAGTGCCTTTTACATCCAGCGATTTTGTCAGTATTATGGTATCGCCCGATTGCAGCACATTTCCATTACAGTCTTTATGCAGGTCAACAGCACTGTCATTTTCATGGTCGCCGGTTGCCTTGGCCCAGGCCAGTCTTTCATCATCCATATACATCATGTCCAGGCTATCCATGGCCCAGCTTTCATTTCTTAGCCTGTTGAGCATACGCCAGGTAACTACCTGCACGCCGGGCACTTCGCTCCACATACTCGTTGTAAGACAACTCCAATGGCTGCTATCAAGTTCTTCTTTTTTCTGGATCTGCGCTTCACATTTATCACAAATCATTATGCAATTATCTTCATTGCTGCCAGACAGGGGAGCCACCTCATATAATTTCAGTGTACCTTCCGATTGGCATAGTTCACATTTATTTTCACTTCTTTTTATAAGCACTTCTTCCAGTTTCATATGTTCTGATTAGATAAAAAGGTGCAAAGGTAATCATAAAAGTGCTCTTTTAAAGTTAAGGTCAGTCTGAAAAACGCCCTTAACCGGTCCGATAATTTGTATTGGGGAGTCCATAAGCTTTAATGCCTCAAAGAGTGATTTTTGTGTTAATCAGATATGGCTTAGAGCCCCTTGTTCTGCAATCAGCCATACTAACACGGCAAAAAACCTTCCTCATAAATTAATCCTTTTGTAAATTGCGAAAGGCAAACTTTAAAAATATGACCAAAAAAGGACGGTACACTTTTGTAATAGACTGGTTTAAGAAAAATATGCCGAATGCGGAAACCGAACTGCATTATAATAATCCTTATGAATTGCTGGTGGCGGTGATACTCTCTGCCCAATGCACGGACAAGCGGGTGAATATGGTAACGCCTGCATTGTTTCATAAGTTCCCGGGGCCTGAAAGTCTTGCCAAAGCTGAGTTTGAAGATGTGGAACCGCTGGTAAAAAGTGTAACCTTCGCCAATAATAAGACCCGGCACCTGATTGGTATGGCTAAGATGCTGGTAGAAAAATTTAATGGTGAGGTACCTGATACTATTGAAGACCTGGTGCAGTTACCGGGTGTTGGCCGAAAGACGGCTAATGTTATTGTATCGGTAGTCTATCACCAGCCGGGTATGGCTGTTGATACGCATGTATTCAGAGTTTCGGCGCGCATAGGGCTGACCACAAATGCCAAAACTCCATTACAAACAGAAGCGCAACTTGTAGCCAATATTCCAAGGGAACTTTTGGCGATAGCCCATCATTGGCTGATACTTCATGGGAGATATGTTTGTGTTGCGCGACGGCCCAAATGCGAACAATGCGGGTTGACTTCCGCATGTAAATACTTTCAAAGCGATATGAAATATATAGTTAAGCCTGAGTAATACCGGCGCTTTTAATATATGGATTAATGCCCCGGCGGTGGCGTCATATCAGGAGCAGCGCCATTGTCCCAGGTTGATTTGTGTGATTTGGAGTAGTTCTCCCAGGTCTCGTGCTTATAAGTATTATCCCCAAAGTAGGTAAGGATGGGCTCAATCTGGCTTACTGTAAGATAACCGGGAATATTTTGAGCGTTTTCAAATTTCTCCACCATGAGTATGGTTGTAGGATAAGACATCTGGCCTTTCATCAGCTCGGCAGCCAGTTTGTTACATTTATATTCAGGAATAAAATAATAGTCTTTGCCCAAAAAATGCAACGTATCCCTGCGCTCTGCATTGAACCTGAAACAATAATAATTTAAGTTCAGATACTTTATCACGTTCGGATTGGTAAATGTAGAAGCATCCATCTTCTTGCACCAGCCACACCAGTCGGTATATACATCCATATATACCTTTTTGGGCTTTTTGGCCATTTTGGCCTGCAATTCATCAATAGAGGTTATCCATTGTATTTCTTTGGGTTCTTTTTTCTCTGCTGCAGCATTTTTCCCGCTTTTCTTCTTTCCGTCAGCTATCACCAGGGTAGGTAAGAACATAACAACAACCGCCACAAGAAATACTCGTCTCATTATAAATTTTTAATGTGTTAATAATAGTTCGCTATAAATGTACTAAGTTTTCCTGCCATTTCAGTTTTTAGGTTAGTGGCCGGGAGGAGGGGCCATGTCAGGTACCGCATCATGTTTCCAGATAGGTTTGTATGTTTTCTGGTGGTCCGGCCATTGTTTGTGCTTGAATGTATTATCGCCGAAAAAAGTCAAAATAGTTTCAATTTGAGGTACGTCCATATAGCCCGGAATTGGCGTAGGGTTTTGGAAGTTTTCAAGCATAATTACGCTGGTAGGATAAGAAATATTACCGCCAGGCGAATTTTTCAATAGTTCATAAGCAAGGCCGTTCATCCTGTGTTCCGGCTCGAATTTGTATTCTTTACCTAGAAAACGAATCACGTCCTGGCGCTCAGCATCAAACCTAACCGCATAAAAATTCATGTTAATATATTTTATTACGTCTGAATTTTGATAAGTGGATACATCCATTTTTTTGCACCATCCGCACCAATTGGTATAGAAGTCAAAAAATACCTTTTTGGGGGATTGCTGCATTTTAGCCTGTAATTCGTCCATAGACGTGATCCAATGAATTTCAGCAGCCGGATTTGGAGCGGGTGTTTTTTTCTTAGCCATCACCATGGGGCTTACAATAAGCATCGCTAATGCAAAAAGTAATACGCGTTTCATTTATATTGATTTTTGAGAAACGAATTTACAATTATTCCATGTAGTTTTGTTCAATCTTCCAATAATTTTATGATAAAAATTGCAATTGCGGTTACAGGGGCAAGCGGATCTATTTATGCAAAGGTATTATTAGAGCAGTTGCAGCGGCTGAAAGACCAGGTAGCGGAGGTGAGTATAGTGTGGAGCGATAATGCTTATACCGTGTGGCAGCATGAGCTTGGGAATAAAGATTATGAACAATTCCCTTACAAGGTGTGGGATAAGACCGATTTTATGGCGCCATTTGCATCCGGCAGTTCTTCCTATAGCGCTCTAATCATTTGCCCTTGCAGCATGGGTACGCTGGGCAGAATAGCCGGGGGGATCAGCAATGACCTGGTAACCCGTGCAGCTGATGTAATGCTGAAAGAACGCCGCAAACTGATATGCGTGGTTCGCGAAACGCCCTATAACCTGATACACCTGCGGAATATGACTACAGTTACCGAAGCAGGGGGTATTATTTGCCCTGCAACGCCTTCTTTTTACAGTAACCCAAAAACGCTGGATGATGTAGCTTATACGGTCATTCACCGGGTGCTGCAATTGGCGGGGCTGAATGCGGAAGGTTACAGATGGGGGGAGTGAGGGTTAGCCGGTTAATTAGGTAAAAGGGTAATTGGGTTAAATGGGGCGATGTAGGAATTAAGGAAAGAGGTTCACCCAATTATACTCCATTTCCGTTCCTGTGCTTTCTGATATTTTCCATTGACTCCTCTATGGTAAGTGTTTTTGTTATACCAGCAAAAGCGTCTTCACTTATTTGCTCAAGCATTTGCAATGTTTCTTCATCATATACAAATCTATCTTATGCCGACTTGATGTACTTATTCGACTTTTCTTTTGCACCAGAGTATTTCATATAACCGTTTATCTTTACTACTATAAATATACGGAAAAATACCGCTGAAAAAATGGTAAGAAAATAGTTTAGATTTGAAATATGGAAACATAAGCGTAATAAAGAGTCTTTCATTGAAAAAAATAATTGCCCAAATATCTTTAGATTTAAATTTTACTTTAATCATGCAATACTCAAAATCAATAGAACGGTTAAGGAAAATAATGGACGAATTGCGGGAGCAATGCCCGTGGGACAGGAAACAAACTATCCATACATTGGGGCCACAAACCCTGGAGGAGATTTATGAACTGACTGATACTATAGCTAATGAAGACTGGAAAGGATTGAAGGAAGAACTCGGCGACCTGCTGCTGCATATCATTTTTTACAGTAAAATAGGGAGTGAGCAGCAACAGTTTACTTTTGACGAAGTAGTGGAAGGTGTATGTAATAAACTGATAAACCGCCACCCGCACATTTATGGTAATGTAAAGGTGGAAAATGATACCGATGTAAAACAAAACTGGGAAAAAATAAAACAGGCGGAAGGCAAGAAGTCCATACTCAGCGGAGTACCGCCTGCTATGCCCGCACTTATCAAGGCGTTGCGGCTGCAGGAAAAAACAAAACAGGTTGGCTTTGAATGGGAGAATACCGGGCAGGTAGAAGATAAGATAGAAGAAGAGATGCAGGAACTTTATGAAGCGGTAGAAATTGGCAACCATAAAGAAATAGAGGAGGAGTTTGGCGATGTAATGTTTGCTCTTATTAACTATGCAAGATTTGTGAAAGTGGACCCTGAGCGGGCTTTAGAGCTGACCAATAAAAAATTCATACGACGCTTCCAGAAGGTGGAAGCTATGGCTGATGCCCAGGGTAAATCGCTGCACGATATGACTTTATGGGAAATGGACGAATTGTGGAACAAGGTAAAAGAAGCAGAGTAAACAATAATAATGTTAAGGCGATATCCATATTGGGGCTGGCTGTTGTTGAGCCTCTTGTTGTGGTGCATCAACGGATACAAGTTCCGTTTACACCGGCAGTCTATACTGCCGGAGCGAATGGCGCGCACTGTAACTAAAGACCTGCAACAGCGGATAGATGTATTTGAAGGATTCGTGCGGGAGCATGATAAGATCCGGAGGATGTTTTCTGATTCGCTGACAGAAAAGGAATCCAGCCAAATCAACAAATTACCTTTCTATATTTTTGGTTACGACCGCGACACATTGAAATTCTGGAATACAAATTCAGTCATCGCCGGCAGTAATGATTCCGCTTCGGGTAAGACAATAATTCTGCGTAATGAAAAAGGGGTATTTATTGCCCGGTATATAAAACTACCTTTTGAGCACCGGCAATTGGTAGTATTATTCCCGGTCATGATCACCTATCCTTTGGAAAATAATTACCTCAAGTCTCATTTTGTAGCTTCGGAATACATACCGGTTAAAACTAAAATAATTGCACCGGAAGGAAATCCGGCGGGAGCTTACAGTATAACGGTGCATGGAAACCATACGCTGTTTTATTTGCGATTCAATCCGCAGGAAATACAAAAATGGATACCGGATACCCTATTCATCATCATGCTGATTATGGCGGTTTTGGCTTCTATGTTCTGGATACAGCTGATGGTCATACACCTTACACGCAATATATCGCGTTTAGCTGGTTTCGGTATTACACTGATAATAGTGGGTTCATTACGTGCGCTTCTTTATTTATACGGATTACCTTTTAATTTAGATACGCTCAACTTTTTTTCGCCGAGTTTATACGCATCAAGTAAATACCTGTCTTCTTTCGGCGACCTGTTTATAAATACGCTATGCATTTTGTGGCTTGTCATATTCCTCACAAGACATACACCTTACAAAACATATTGCAACACGTTCGAAAGAAAAACTACCCGAAAGTTTATAGCCATAATTCTGATCCTGTCATTGATTGGGTACGTTTTTTTGTTTGTAAACGTGATTCGCAGCCTAGTACTTGATTCGAATATTTCTTTTGACGTAAGCCATTTTTACGCTATCAATGTTTATACTATTCTTGGGCTGTTGGTTATCGGAACTATCACAGGTATTTCGTGCCTGGTCATTTATTTATTCAATATTCAGTTACAAACGCTTATAAAAAGTTATTGGCCGAAATACCTGTTGATAACAATAACAGGAATGGCATTCCTGTTGGTCACCGGCAATATTCATGATGGCTATGATATTGCTATTCTGATCTGGTTGCTGTTATTTACCGCTTTGCTCGATATACCCCGTTTTGCACTTGTATCTGACTTGTTTGAGCCGCATATGATATTCTGGGCTGTATTTATCTGCGCATTCTGCACGGGTATCCTGCAATATTTCAACCAGATAAAAGAACAGAAAGCACGGACTGCCTTTGTAGAGTTACAGTTATCTCCCCACAGAGATAATATAATGGAGTTCGCTTTTAATGAAATAGTACATAATATAGAACGGGATAAATTTCTGAAGAATTTTTTTTACAAGCCTTCTGCCGCAGGGCGTAAATTGGTAAATCAGAAATTTGATGACCACTATCTCAGCGGCCCTCTAAACAAATATCATGCGAAGGTTTATTTATTTGATGCAAAAGAAAAAGAATTGTTTAATAAAGATTCTGTTAGTTATACAACACTGCAGAATGAAAAAAAAGAAGCCTCATCTATCCCTAACTCGAGCAATCTGTATTATAAAGAATCTATTCTGGAAGGGCATTATTACCTGGCCGATATACCCATATACAGCGACACAATTAATAAGGTAATAGGGTATGTAATAATAGATCTCGATCTTAAAAAGCAGGTTGCCGAAACGGTATATCCTGAATTATTGCAAACCACAACCAGTAAAGTAAGCAGCGGGAATAACGAATATGCCTACGCAATTTATATAAATGATAAGCTGATAACCCAGACAAACGACTATGCCTTCAATAACTATCTGGCAAACGACACGCTTAAAGAACAGAAATATGCATTCTATACCAACGACAATATTTCAGAGCTGCATTATAAGATAGCGGACAAGCGCACGATAGTAGTGGTAAACCGTCATAGCCAGATAATAGAAACCATTACCCTGTTTTCTTATTTATTTGGTATGCAGGTGCTGCTGGCCATAATAATATTGCTGTACCAGCTATATATCTCTTATTTCACCAACACACTTGACTCTAAAAAATTCATCCGGCTGACTTTGCGGAAACGGGTACATTTTTCCATGCTGGCGGTAGTGATGATTTCTTTCATTGTAATAGGCTCCGTTACCATATTGTTTTTTACGAATCAATACCAGTCGTCAAACAAAGATAAGTTTCAATCTTCCATGCAGGCTGCAAAACAATCAGTCCAGGATTATCTGAAAAACGAAAACGCCTATGACGATTATAATATGTTCGATACAGTAAGCAAGTCCTCGAAGTTTAAAGACTATGTTACTACTATTGCAAAAAGCCAAAAAATTGATATTAATATATTCGATGAAGATGGCGAACTATTGGCCGCTTCGCAGGATGAGATTTATAATAAAGGATTAATTTCCCGAAGGATGCGCCCGGATGCTTTTTATGGACTGAATATTCTGGGCAGATCAATAGTGATACAGGATGAAAGGGTTGGAGGTTTGTCCTATTTATCTGCTTATGAGCCACTGCGCGATGAACATGGGGTGACACTCGGCTATATTAATGTTCCGTTCTTCTCTTCTGAAAAAGATCTGAATTACCAGATATCCAATATAGTTGTTACGCTCATCAACCTGTATGCATTTATTTTTCTCTTGTCGAGCTTAATAGCCATTCTGATCACGCGGTGGATTACAAGCACATTCAATATGATCATACAACAGTTTGGCCGTATAAACCTGCTGCGGAATGAACGTATTTCATGGCCCTATGATGATGAAATAGGACTGCTGGTCAGCGAGTACAACAAGATGGTGAACAAAGTAGAAGAGAATGCTGCATTGCTCGCCCAGAGCGAGCGGGAAAGTGCATGGCGCGAAATGGCGAGGCAGGTGGCGCACGAGATCAAAAACCCACTGACGCCCATGAAGCTGAATATTCAATACCTGCAGCAGGCAATGAAAAATAACAATCCCGATATAAAGGAACTCACAAATAAAGTTTCGGAATCCATCATTGAGCAGATAGATAACCTTTCCTATATAGCCTCTGAATTTTCGAATTTCGCGAAGATGCCTGAAGCCAGGCCTGAAGAACTGGAATTGTATGAATTGCTGAATAAGGCTTTGGAACTTTATCTTGATGATACCCATATAAAAGTTGCAATTTACCAAACTTCTGAAAAACTATATGTGCTGTCTGATCGCAGCCAATTGCTGCGGGTATTCACCAACCTGCTCGAAAATGCAAAGCAGGCAATACCCAATGACAGAACAGGAAATATTGTAGTGTCTTTAAAAACAGAGGATAGGGACGCTATTATATCTTTTACCGATAATGGAGTTGGCATTTCAGAAGAGGTAGCGACAAAAATATTCCAGCCTTACTTCACCACCAAGTCATCAGGTACCGGTTTAGGCCTTGCCATGACTAAGAAAATAATAGAATTCTGGAAAGGTGGAATATGGTTTGAATCAAAAGAAGGAGAAGGCACAACGTTCTATATAAGGTTGCCGTTAGTAAAACCATCAGGCGCTAAAGCATAATTTAATGTGGTAATGTGGTTAAATGTGAAGTTTGATGGCTCAATTGCGCAATTGCTGAATGGCTTAATTAATGTGGCAATGTGGTTAATGTGATGAATGTGGTGGTTTTGCGCAATTCTACTTTAAATTTTTTTTTTTAGGGTGATGAAAAAGGGTTTGTAGTTGATAATCTATTAAATAGATTAAAAACTGAATTGCGATAGCACCTGTCAACTACAGGAAGGTAAGTCCAAAAACGCTTTTACTTTGATGAAAAAGCAAGAAAAAGCTAACCCAAAGTCAATTTATGAAGGAACCAAAAAAAGAGGCCACCCTTGCGGCAGCCTCTCTATAGATTTTGATTATTCTTTAAATTACTATGGCTGTGTAACCGTATTCATTTGAAGGGTAACAGCAGTTTGCGCCTGTTTGCAAATTGATACCTGTCTGGCCTGAAATGATCCCAATTCGCCCTTCAATTCTTCTAAAAAAACAACTTTAGCCTTGCTTTTTCAAGCTTTCCCTTACAGCCGTTAATAAGATCATAAAATCAGATTTGACATCACTTTCAAGAGCTAGTTTATTTGTCCAGACATACTCTTTACAAAATACGTCCATCGGTCTCTTTGAATTTTTTTCTACAACAATGCCCTCCGGCGGAATGCAGTCATTTATGATATGTTCACGCTTTTGAATTTTTGTTTCATCTATCGTAAGATACACTTTTATCTTAGGATTGTCCTGTGGATGATAAAGTGCATGTCCTAATGTAAAAAAAACATCCATATCACATCTTATGCAAATCCAATGCTTCCCTTTTGGCTTTGTTGAAAATTTAAACTTATTGCCTGGTTTATCACTTATAACGACTTTTTGCAGGATGGTAATTAAATCCTGTAGTTCTTCTCCCATAATTTTTATTTGAAATTAGTATTAATTTTTCTTGCTCATTGCTTTATATAAATTTCATCTTTAAGTCCTGTCAGAAGCAATTTATTAGTATTTGACTTTGCTGTCAATACGGGCCAAATGATCTATTAATAAAGTTCTGAATCACGAATAATGCAAATCCCGGAGCGACATAAAATCCATACAAGAAAAAAGGAATTGCACTGTGGTACAACTCCTTTCATTCAATCATTTAATTTCTGTGGTCCACCAGTTCCGATACCTATCGGAATAAACCCAGGACCACCTGATTATGAGAAGGCCACGATTACCTTCTTTTTGATGATTTAAAGAGAATGTTTAAGTTTCCAATGCTTTATCGGCTTGCAAGGTAGTCAATTTTACCGGTAACATCCGTCTTTGATGTTAAACCATAGGTAAAGTTCAACGCGCAGGCTGCAACAACCTTGCGGTTTGCACGCACTCACATGTCCCTGCCACTGAATGCAGATGGCAAAATTTGCCCGTCAAAGGAAATAATACAATCAGGAAACGCATTTATATGCGCCTTAAAGTTCTCAACAAATGTAAGCGGGCATCCACGTTCAACCGAAAATGATTGTAGGTCGTTGAAATGCTCCTGCAAAATCCTGAAACCTGAAAGTTATTTAAACCCTATGCGTAAAAGGCAATAAAGAATTTATTTTTTGGCCTTGCCACTTGCCATTTTATCCTTGAAACCTTTTCCAGCTTTAAATTTAGGTACTTTACGTGCTTTGATTTTCAAAGCCGCTCCTGTCTGTGGATTGCGTCCTGTGCGGGCTACCCGGCTTGAAACTGAAAAAGTACCGAAACCTACGAGCGTAACTTTATCGCCTTTCTTTAAAGTAGATACGATAGCGCTCGTAAATGATTCCAGCGCTTCGTTTGCCTGTGTTTTAGAAATGCCGGAATCTTTGGCAATCTGGTCAATTAATTCTGCCTTGTTCATAAAATATAGTTGTTGTTTTAGAGTGCTATAATACAAAAAGAAAAACTATTATTTACAAATGTTTTGATCAAGTGGGATCATCTGTAATTTCTCAACTCGTGAACTATACTTAATAACATGATATTTATTCCATCCGGAGATTTAAAAGGGATGATTACCTTTATAGTAATGCTTGGTTCTTTATATAGTCATGAGCTGGTTATATATGAACATTTACTACAGACGTATTGTCCGGCCATTACTTGTTTATTTGGGGATAAGAGACGGCATGGAACGATATTTGAATAGTAAAAGTGAAACCAGGTTTATTTTTATCAAAATCCGAAGCCATTGAATAGTCAACTGAACATCCTGTTATTGGAAAATATAAATCCTGAAGCTGTCAAAGTCTTCAGACAAAATGGTTATGAACAGATAACCCACTTAAAAACTGCATTATCTGAAGAAGAGCTAATCAGTAAGATAGGGAATGTTGACTTGCTGGGCATTCGTTCCCGGACACTGATAACCAAAAAAGTACTTGATGCTGCAAAAAAGCTGATAGGGATTGGCTGTTACTGTATCGGCACTGACCAGGTTGATATTTATTCAGCCATGAACAAAGGCGTAGCGGTGTTCAATGCTCCATATTCCAATACACGATCTGTGGCCGAGTTGGTAATAGGAGCCTCCATAATGCTTATTCGTAAAATACCCGAAAAAAATAAGTTGATCCATGAGGGGATTTGGATGAAAGATGCCAGTAACAGTCATGAGTTACGGGGAAAAACAATGGGTATCATTGGGTATGGTAATATAGGCAGCCAGGTGAGCGTTATGGCAGAGTCACTGGGTATGAAAGTGATCTTTTACGATACACAGAAAAAATTACCTCTTGGTAATGCCATGGCAATAGAAAGCTTAAGTGAATTGCTGCAATCTGCTGATATAATTTCTATACATACACCTGCAGGCGAAGACACGCATAACATGATAAATCCGGAAACGATTTTACAATGTAAAAAAGGAGCTATTTTAATAAATTATGCAAGGGGTGAAGTAGCAGATATGAATGCTGTGAAATCTGCATTGGAAACGGGGCTGTTGTCCGGAGCGGCTTTTGATGTATATCCAGAGGAGCCGTCTAAGAACGGGGATGCTTTTATTTGCCCGTTGCAGCAAATGCCAAATGTATTGCTCACACCGCACATAGGCGGAAGTACTGTAGAAGCACAGGTAAGCGCAGGCCTTGATGTAAGCAATAAACTGGTACAGTTTGCAAAACAAGGTATTACTGCAGGTTCTCTTTCTGTGCCGGAACTAAACCTTCCTGTGCAGGAAAATACACATAGAATACTGCACATCCATAAAAATGTTCCCGGTGTACTTTCAGACATCAATTCCAGGCTTTCAGAACATGGCATAAATATTTTAGGACAATATCTTAAAACAAACCAGGAGATCGGCTATGTGGTTTTAGATATCAGCCATGAAGCTTCCCAAAATGCGGCGGACCTTCTTATGCATGTAAAAGAAACAATAAAAGTGCGACTGCTCTATTGAGAAGATACTTCTTTAGCTCTAACCGTCTGGCAGGACATAGCAACAGCAACAGGGATTGACTGAAGTTGTCTTTCTAAATTAATCCAGAGAAGCTATTGTTGCACTTGCCTGGCCGGAATAGAAATAAATATACCGATAAAAAATAATGATAGCTGGCTAAAGCAATAGGAATTATTTTGTTGAAAAATAAGTTTTATGAAGCGATTACTTCTGCTCACTGCCCTAGGCATGGGATGCATAATTTTTTCCTACGGACAGTCAGCGGTATTTGTATCCAGGGCTACCGGAGTTTATGGTGTAGGATATAATACTGATGGCATGGCGGAAGATGACGGATCTCCTACGTCTATGCAACAGCTCCATAATTCTGCATTAGAAGGTTGCAAAAGCTGGAAAGGCACAGGTTGTGAATTTTTCTCTGAAAGTAAAGAAGCCGGCTGGCTGGCGGTTATTTCAGGACATAAAATTGCAGACGGCTCGGTCTTATTCTCTATCTCTTATGGCAACGCGACAGAAGCGGCAGCAGATGCTAAAGTAAGAAAAGAATATAAGGCCATGGGTGGCAAGGATGCTGATAGTATTAGCTTAAATACCTTTTATGTATATAACACTGCGAATGTGTGGAAGCCAGATCCAACAAATCCAAATGGCTTTGAAAGTGAGGTAACAGCACGAGATGAAAAATATTATGGCATGGTTGATGCCTATATAACACTTGACTCCCTTTGGAAATTATATGATGCAAATAAAATAACTGATCTAAAACCTGCCCTGGACGAATTGAATAAAAAGAATGTTACTATATCTGTAGTTAATAAAAATATTTTGCATATATATTTCGACTTTAGGATAGAGAAACACATTTTTGATAGTTTAGAAAATAAAAATAAAATCCCTACAATAGCCGGTTTGAGTAAACAAAAGAGGCTGGAAACCGACTTTGGCTACGGCGCAGGTAAAAGAGCGGGTGCAGATTATGACCCTGAACCACTACCTGATTATGGCCAGGATAATTCAAATACTACAAGCCAGGGGTACTACATGCAAATGATTGAGACAATGACATTAGCGCCCGCTACAAACGCCGCTTTGTTGAAAGATCATAATGATCTCAAATCCTATAAAGAAATAGAAAAGAAGAGCAAGAAGCCGGTATTGGTGCTTCGCAGGCAATTTATTAAATTTCTGCATGACAAATACCAAATTCCATATCCAAAAGTTTATTCCAACCGATGAAGAAAATATTTTTGATCATTTTTTGTTTTTATTCTCTGGTAGTTGCCGGCAGCCCTGTTGGTGATACTTCTGTTCATAAGCCCAAAGCCAATAGTGCGGTTTCAAATCAATTTAACGATAATGAACCCGAGGACACTGCAGACCATTCATTGGAAAAACATATGCGGATGGACGTCCCGCCGCTAACAGCAAAACGCCTACTACTACAAGAGAAAAGTGATTCGGCTAATAATGCGTACTTCGTCTGGAACTGCAGTTATAAACGAAGTATTTTTGAATTCCAGTACTGGTCGGGCATTATCATTTTTATAGTTGTCATATTTATCGTGTTTTTAGGCTTAGGATTTTCTGCATGGCAATTTTATATAACCATGCACCAGATCAAGATAAAACAAGCGCTTATATTACAAGATAAGCCGGTTGACCCCGGAGATCCTGCAGCTTCTTTAAAAAGCGATATTGAAATTTCCACGTCAGGCATTAAGATCAACTCATCCGTATTGGGGGTCATCATCATTGCGCTTTCCATAGCTTTCTTTTATTTATACCTTCTTTATGTATATCCCATACATGCTACGGAACAAGCCAAGAAAATAGATGTGCCGGCCATCGAAAAACCGAAATAACAGACGGATCCCTGACGAAAGCGAAACCTTCGGCCAGAGGGATGATTATTGTTGCAAGCATAAATAAACCAGGCAGACACGCGGACAAGTGGACAATAAACTGATAATATATCCGTTTTCGTACAACATGTCAATCGTAATGTATGTGTGAATGGAATAAATCTATGTTGCGGAAGGCGGTTTCTATTTGCATCTTTTTATTTTTATCAGATTCAAATTGCGGGTATGCTCAGATGAGTATTGGTGGTGGCTTTGAATACGGAACAGCTGCATTTATCAATAAAGGGATATTTGTCAAAAGGCCATCTATTGGCATATCGGGGATGATAAGTTACGCCGGGCGTGAAAGTAAATTATTTCCTTCTTTCACGTACCTTTTAAAGAATATTGTAGTGCCCGTAGATAATAATTATTACACAGGGGTGGAAGATTTTGCAAAGGACCAACATTTCGCACTAAACCTTAATTACAGAACTACTTTCGAGTCAGATTATTATCAACTTTTTATGGGCGTTGGCATTGCACACATTAGCCCTGAAAAAAACCTCAGTGACGGGCAGGGAAATGCCATGACACTGACAGACACAGCATCTGTCAGCATATATCCGCTGATACAGGCGGGTGTTAAATATATGCACAGGATATTACCTAACAGCTCATTTTACGTTGGTATAGAAGCCAATCTCAAATACATCCGTATGCATTCTGAGAATGTCTTTTATCTGCAGCAAGGTACGGGTTCTGTAAAGGCAACAATAGCGGGCGATATCATATTCCCGGGCGTCCAAATCCATCTTGATTATTTTTTTGACCGGAATGAGGAATGAAGTTTGCCTGCTGTCTGATGATTAAATAACCCGATCCAAGCCAGCAACGAATTTTGATTATATTTGTTTCATGCGTAGTTTTTCAGTTTCTTGTGTAGTGAAAAGCACTGATCGCGCTTTAATCAACTGATGTTAACCTAAACCAGCAAGTATGAACAGGGTGAAAGTATGTTTGACTGTATTAATTCCGGTACTTATCGTTTTATTTTCAGGTTGCAGCAAGAAAAAAGACAGCGCTCCTCCTGCCACTGCCACTACTACCACCAGTTCAAGCCCTTATTATTTCAGGTTTACGCTCAATAACAAAACCGATACGATTAATGGCGATAACTCTAAGTCGTACACACAAAATACCAACGCAATACTCGGCATTATCTCGTCAAACAAATATACCCTCACTCCCGCCATAACGCTTAGATTCAGCCTGCCGGTGAACGCTGATACCGTGAAGGAAAGCGATGTGCTGGGCCTTGCCGGGAAAACGCTTTATTTCTCAGATACATTCATGAGACCTGAAATAGACTACCAGGAAACCAGCTCTTCGGATACCTGGTATTCCCAGGTAGTGGCTGATCCGAGCTATAATGTGAAGGTTGCCAGTATCGTGTTTTCAGACACCGCTAATTACCAGGGCAACCCGGTAAGAACCTATGTTATTACCGGCACCTGCCGGGCAAAGGTGCATCAATACGTTGACAAGGATACATCGCTGACCGGCTCATTTAAAATGGTATTATCACGGGTAACTTATTAGGAGTGTGGGCTTGTATGTTTTGCAACAAAAGATACCTGCATTTTCTGTGGCTTCTCATTTCGACCGGAAGATGATTCTCGCGCAACGCTTGCAGATATTAAGCCCAAGTGGATTCAGATTAAGTGGTTTTTTTGTTACCTTTAGTGTTCAAATTGTGATATGCGTAACAATTATATGGCAACCTTATTCTGCCATACGCTCATAGTTATACTTCTACCATGTATGCCATCCACGGCACAGACCAATATTACACTCCCGAAAGTAGCGCCGGCAATAAACAAGGGATGCAAAGTCTTTAGCACCTGGGCGCCCTCTAAAAAATTTCTAAGGAACAACCCTTGGTTCCTGCAAGATGGAAGATACTCTATGTCGGTGCAACACATCAACCGGCGAAAAGCCAACTACAGGATGTTTCACGTAGCTTTCCCACGCCACACGGAATTCACCTCGGCAGAGTACAGTGCAACACAGGTTCTGTCATCAAAAAAAATAACAACAGAAGGCTCCGCCCACATTCAGCTTTTTAGCAGGAACGACAGCGACGCTATGTTCTACATTCCTGGCCAGGGAAATGCAATGGTGGGTACAACAGGCTACGACTTCTCAGTTGCTTTTCCGAAACTGAAGCCTGGCTACGATAAGCTAAACGAACACTACAAACGGGAGACGCAGGCAGTAGCCGACAAAAGATTTAATTGCCCGGTTGATATTCCCGATCTCGGCTACACACTTACAGACACTATCCATGCCAGTCTGCACGATCTTTTCTTCCAGTTTGAATACGTGGAATCGCAGGCAGTGAACAATCACTTTCTGGCGTGCTACCTTGCGTCTTTCCCTCCTGTTATATGCGCGTTCCTGCCCTGGAGCTATCCGCTGCTGTTCACACGAAAAAAGAGCAATGACGCCTACCCCAGCAACCTGCTGGTGAAGTTGCATGTAAGAAACGGGGCAGGCGAAGACATCAAAACGTATGGCCAGGTGGTATTTGTGCGCGAAAGGCACCATTCGTCCGTGCCACTGGCGAATGCACCCTGGAATACGGCCATACTTATCTTCAAACAAGCGCTGCCCGTGGCTATGGACAACCTCCTTAGCCGCTTTGCCGAAGACACTGCCATAACAAATGCCCTCAATGAAAGAAACCGGAGGATGGATGAACTGGTGCACTGGCATCCTGAACTTGCAAAATACCTCGCGCTGCAACGCGAACTGGCTACTATAGCCGATACAAAGCACCTGCTGGAACAATCTATCAACGAAATAAACCAGGAAATGATCCTTCTTGGCGTTACTATAGGCACAAATAATTCTGTGAATGCACCTGTGAACTCATCAGGCAGCGTAGCGGCAGATAAGGCTACAGTCTTCGCCGGGGCGGTAGCCGGTACCATTCTGGATGAGACCCTCAGGAAAAAGCTAAACCTGCTGAAAGACAAGCAATACGACATGCGTGAACAATATGCCCACCTACAGGGCAGAGAGCAAAAATTAACAGACGACCATGCTGCCGCCATGCAAAATAAAGACCTGCTGGACGCATTGCGCTCAATAGGCACAGCACACTAAAACCTTGTCCATATACTTTATATTCGAAGCATTTTCTATGGGTAAATTATCATTTTCACTTTCGCCAATCAGTACCGATAGCTGTCGGCGGGCTGCCACCGCGACGTAATCTGAGACTATGCCGAAATGCGCGCCTGGACTAAGGGGCCCGGCGGCATTTCAACTTGAACCGGTACAACAATTGTAACACCCAGGCCATTTATTTACAATCCCAGCAGCTTATTAAAGTCGGCAATCAACTTATCAAACTGGTCTTTGCCATAAATAGCCTGCGCACTGGCTATGTCCTGATATTTGATCAGCGAATCAAATTTGCTGGGTTGGTTTTGCTTGTACATGTACTCCATGAAGGCCCCGGCTACAGGGTACAGTACCGTTTCTGACGCATTGTTGCCATTAGCCCAAAGAGCTAACACGCTTGTAATATACTGTCCTGCTATTGCCGATTTCGCCCTGTCTATCTTGCTGCCGGAGCTAAGGTCGAAAGCCACTGCCACACCTTCATTGACGAACCTGGTGTACAGGGTAGGCGTCACTCCTTCCGCCCAGAAGCTAAGGACGTGCGTCATTTCATGGCCCAGGGTCTGTTCCGGCCTTGTGTTGACGAGACACTCATATGGCACGGCAAAGCCAAGGCCTTGATTCAAGGTGCGCCTCGCCAGTGCCGTATCTGTCCAGATGAAGAAACGCAGCTTTTGGGGTAGTTGTGCCTTAAATACAGCATCTATCTGCTCGTAGGCTTTTTCATGCTCGCTTACGTAGCCGCCTACCTCGTCTGTCCAGTTATCTGCAGTCTGGAAATAGTAATTGATGTGGGTGCCTTGTACCTCGCCCCACTGCACTCCCAATGTGTCTTTACGGGAAGCGAACGGATATTTTTTATACTTGTGGCATTGTGCGAATAACACAATGCACATCAATAAAGCAATAACATATTTCATACCGGCAGGTTGAGTTTCAAATATAGTAAAGCTGCATCTTTTTACGAAAACAAAGGTCCGGATTTGTTAACTGTCAAAGAAAAAAACGAATAAATTTACCATCTGTAAAAAAATACAACGCAATGAGAAGCACACTGGTAATTCTATTGCTGATCGCCGGCGGCTATGTGGCGCAGGCTCAAAGCAAGCGCAACATATACTGTGATGTAGCCATTAACAGCCCCGGGCTTTCGGCAACATATACCATGAAGCTCACCCGGCATTTCGATATGGGAGGCGGACTAAGCTCCTACTACTTCAGGCAAGTAAACTACGGGAGTAGTCGCTCGGCTATCTCCTTTGACCTGCGGCCGCACTGGGGCGCCAAAAAAAGCTTGTTCTTTATCTTTACAGATTTAGGTCTGGCTATAAATGGCGGGCGGCAACCTTACCTGGCTACTATGTCGCCGCTGGGGGGACATATAGCGCTGGGGCCGGGCTACTGTTTCCGGATTAACAAGAAAGGAATGGGTCCTTACCTGTCCCTGGGAATGTATGGCAATACCACACACCTCCGCGACACATATCCGCCTCCGCCACCCAGATCAAGGATGCGTGCGTATTTGGATGTCTATGGAATCATGTCTGTGGGTTTTAAATTTTAGCAGGATTGACTTGTGAGATGCTGTCTGCAACTTTTACTGCAAGCACAAAAAGTAAGTAGCCGCAGTTCACTGTATTGTTCAAAAAAAATGTCGTTTCGCGTAAACTTTGTTTACGTCATAGTGGATGTCAAACTCCCGTTTGACGAATGTGCATAATCCCGTTCTTCCGGATGTTCCAAAGGGCATCCGGAAGCAACTATAAAACTCCGTCTCTGATGGCATTCAATGAACTGAAGCTAATATCCTATATTAACTTTCATTACGAGCAAAAAGACAAGGTTTGTGAATAAACACAAACCTTGTCTTTCTATGGGCCCACCTGATTATGAGTCGAGCTTCGATACCTTCTTTTTGATGCCTTTAGTGCAATGTTGCATTTTTCCGAATACTTGTCTGGACTGCATAGTGGCTCATTTAATTTGTAAAAGTTGTCTTTTTGATGCATTAGGATAAACTTAGTGCAGAAAACAGTTCAAAAGCAATTATATTGCGAGTTTCAGTGCGACAAATTAAGCGACCTTAATTCTGCTGACCTTATCCTGGTAGCAATGTAAATATTTCGATTTGATCTCGTCAGACAATAAAGAGTTGTTTATCATGTTTATTACCCGATCGCTCTGGCTGGTCATCTCTGAAATAATACGCTTTGCCCTGACTTCAATTATTGATATTCTTCTTGCCAGTTCCATGAAATCAGGATAGCCATGGTGACCATATGTTTGATAATACCCGGTATTAGTATCTCCCTCAAATAAATCTAACGCGGTATCTGTTTCGCCAGGAGTATGTAAAATAGTGCTCATTAAATCATACGTAGGTGTTAATTTATAGTCTCCGCTATCGGTCTGGATCAACGAAAAGTTTTTTAAGTGGGCGTCACCATTTGAGAATAGATAATTAAAGAAAACGTTTCTAAAAAAAACTTCCATTACTGGCAAATATGCCGCAACATACTTTTTAATTAAAATGCCAATGTCTTCATATGTTCCATCGTATTTGTAATTTTCGCCGTGTGTCTTTTTTTGTTTGCCGCTTAATTGTGCGAAATCCTCCTGTAGATATTTTGATCCGTCTGCTTTTACATCAAACCTTCGTGTAAGATAAGCAGGTTGTCCATCCTCAAAATTTATTAGCGCATTTGCAGCAGTGTCCATTTTAAAGATTTGTCCGGCGATTTGCATAGTGAGGTGCTCATTCTCTGGCGCCTGGTCAGGATATGCTATCACCGATGGCGGAATTGGTTTTAAAATATACTGGCCTCCCTTTGCAGTCAAGGTTAATAATTTATCCTCTAATCTCAATGAATATTTTAACTGTACTCCGGAAATAGATAGCCGCTTTGTTTGCTCCTGGTATTCTTGCAGGTTTTCGTTTTGAGGAGCTTTGAACGGCAGCATATGTGATACACGCTTACCATCAAATAGTTTCTTGCGGCAATTCAAACAATAGCCTTCAGTATTTTCTTTATAGCATCCTAAACAACTCATGTCTTTATTATTTTGTTTCTTCCTGTATTGTAATTGCCCCGATGGTGTCTAAGCCAGCCGTTTTTAATAACCTGGTAAAATCATCTTCCTCATCTATTTTCAATAATCTGCATTGTATATCTTTATTTACGCCTTCAGCAAGCAATCCGTAAAAGAAAGGGAATAGAACATCCGATTCATATCGTTTTTGCGTTTTAGGTAATGTCAAACTTATACGTGGCATATTTTGGTTCATAAAATATGCATCATCATATTGAAAGATGTACTTCCCGTCATCAGAATATTCGATTGATCCCGCCTGTACATTATTTGCAAATACAATTCCCCTCTGCATCAGTTAATTTGTTTTATTTTTATAGTCATTTCGAGACCTAATATTCCGCATAATTTAGATAGTGTTTTTAATGACGGGTTTCCTTTTCCTTCTTCTATGTTGTATATTGTACGGACAGTAATTCCGCTCATTTCTGCTAAATCTTCCTGTCGGAGATTTATTTCCTTTCTTCTTTTTTCTAATTGTTTCCCCATTCCTGTTAAGTCCATAGTAGAAATATATTTCTGATTTCTGTAAAATTAAGGAAAAACTATCAAGTAATGTTTAAAAATGGAATTATATTGCTTAAAATGATTAAAAAGCATACTTAAAATTATTCGAATTAGCTAAAACCAGAAGTATAATTCCGATATTAGACAGTATCTATTTATGATATATAATTGTGCCATACAAATATTGCCACATATGATAATGCAATAGTTGTATCAATATTGACATGGTCTTTTAGTAGCGCGAGTTTCAGTGCGGCTGAATTTAAGATAAAAGAAAAAGCAGTTACAACTGGAGGCAACTGCTTGATTATTATTAGTTTGTGTAAGTTGGCCAGCCAGGACTTGAACCTGGGACCACCTGATTATGAGTACTATTCATGTGTTACAAATGCACCTCCATTGCATCCTCGAAACATTCGAGGATGAGTGGTTAAGTCATATCTGCGAACACACTCAATGTAACTCCCTAACCTGGACAAGCCAGAACCAAAAAGGAAAATACCTAACTTTATAGCAAAAAGTTGGAACTGCTTACCAAACGCTACAGAGATAAAATTTCCGGTGTATTAAGTTGCTACGACCGGATAGTCTTAAAAGGGACATTACCGACCGTTTGTTATGCCCAGGGTATGACGGGTTATCTGTTCAAGAACAATGTCCAGATATTTGATTACACAAAATTTGCCGACCCGCTTCGTGAAAAAATACGTGCTAATGCAGAACAACTGGCAGTGTCCAACAATATTTCAATAGAGTTCGTAAGAAACAGTAATGTTAGAAAAGAAGATATAGTAAGGAAACATTTTGATGGCAAAAAGACAGGGCTTGTTCATATTTTATCGGCTATGGAAGCCTGTCCGAGCTATATACCATGGCATGATAAAGTTTCGCATAAATCATTTCTGAAAAGCACACAAGGTAAATGCCTCCATTATTATTTTTATTTCAACGATTCCGACATTGGTTTTGGTTATGTGCGGGTACCAACCTGGTGCCCCTTTCAACTACAGGTTTATTTCAACGGACATAACTTGTTGGCCAACGAACTCACCAAACAGGGCATCGCATATACGATGCTGGACAATGCTTTCGATTATATTGCCGATTTTAAAAAGGCACAGGAGATTTCAAACGGCCTTGATGTAAAAAAACTTCTGAAAAAGCTGGAATGGTTTTCCGGTTTATATTGTCCTGTTTACAAGGAATTTGGACAAACGTACCATTGGAGTATTATGCAGCAGGAGTACGCAACCGACATTGTATTCAAAAAGCAGGAAGACCTCAAACCGCTATATGAAGATTTAATTTCAACAGCCATACACACGGTAAAGCCAGCCAATATCGCCACTTTCCTATCACAAAAAATACATACAAATTATGAAGGGGAGATAGGCAATAATTACAATATCCGGCTGGAAGGAAGCCGGATAAAACACAGCATGGGGCAGGTTTCTATAAAAATGTATGACAAATTCAATAAAATATTACGCATAGAGACAACAGTAAACGATGTCTCATTTTTCAAACACTACAGAACAGTAGAACATCGTGATGGAACTACATCGCAACA